>CASEEV010000079.1 GCA_949287065.1 uncultured Collinsella sp. | reverse complement strand
TCATCGTCCTCGCCGTGGTGGCGGTGCTCGCGCTCGTTGCGTGCTACTGGTGGTTCCATCCGGCCATCAACCTGCGCAGCCAACAGGTCTGGAACTGGCTCGTGCTCATCGCGGTGCTCGTCATGGCGGCGCTCGGCATCGCCGGCATCCGCCATCCCGCCCGCGCGCAGCTCATGCGCCGGCTCATGCTCGTGCCCGGCGCGGTGATCGTGGTCTATGCCGCGGGGCTTCTCTTGAGCCAGCCCTTCATTCCCGGCAACGCCGAGCGCTACGCCAACGTGCTCGACACGCAGGACGCCGCGTTTGCCGACGAGATCGAAGAGGTCGACTACGCCGACGTGCCCGTGATCGACCGCGACTCGGCCGTGCTTCTCGGCAACCGCGCCATGGGCTCCATTCCCGAGTACGTAAGCCAGTTTGAGATCTCGAGCGCCTACAGCCAGATCAACTACCAGGGGCGCCCGGTGCGCGTGAGCCCGCTTGTGTACGCCGACCTGTTCAAGTGGTTCTCCAACCGCGACCAGGGCATCCCTGCCTACGTCATGGTCGACATGGTCACGCAGAAGGCCGAGATCGTGCGGCTCGACCAGGGCATCATGTACTCGGAGTCCGAGCCGCTCGCGCGCAACATCGATCGCTACGCGCAGCTCAAGTACCCCACCTACATGTTCGACCAGAAGTCGTTCGAGCTCGACGAGGAGGGCACGCCCTGGTGGGTGTTCCCGGTGCAGCGTCGCACCATCGGCCTTTTCGGCGGCGCCACGATTCAGCGCGTGGTACTCGTGAACGCCTGCACCGGCGAGACTGAGGACTACGCGGTGGAGGACTGCCCCGAATGGGTCGACCGCGCCTATCCGAGCGACCTTATCATCCAACAGTACAACTGGAGCGGTGCCTACCAGAACGGCTGGATCAACTCGTGGCTCGGGCAGGAGGGCGTGGTGCGCGTGTCGACGGGCGCCGACGAGCAGCTCGGCTACAACTACCTTGCCCAGGGCTCCGACATCTACCTGTACGCGGGCGTGACCTCGGTCACCGCCGACAACTCCAACGTCGGCTTCATCCTCGTGAACCAGCGCACCGGCGACTCGCGCTACTTTGCCGTGGCGGGCGCCACGGAGGAGTCGGCCATGGCAAGCGCCGAGGGCGCGCTGCAGAACCTGCGCTACCAGGCAACGTATCCGCTGCTCCTGAACGTCGCGGGCAACCCCACGTACTTCATGAGCCTCAAAGACGACGCCGGTCTCGTGAAGATGTACGCCATGATCAACGTCGAGCAGTACCAGAGCGTGGCCACGGGCGAGACGGTCGAGCAGTGCCAGGCCGACTACCTCGCGCTGCTCGCCGAGGACGGGCTGTTGTCTGAGGAGGAGGCCGCGGCGGCGTCGACCGAGGCCGAGGCGAGCGGGACCATCGCCACGATGGCGCAGGCGGTGATCGACGGCAACTCGCACTTCTACGTGACGCTTGAAGACGACCCCGCCATCTACGACTTTGCCCTGCCGGGCCTGCTGCCCATCGTGACCTACGAGACGGGCGACGAGATTGAGTTCAGCTACGCCGAGGCCGAGGACGGGTCGCGCACCGCCACGGAGCTTGCCGAGAAGGGCGGCGCCGCGGTGGCGGCGCATGACGCGAGCGAGAACGACGACGAGGTTGCGGAAGCGGATACGGCTGCCGACGCGGGCGAGGCTTCCGCCGAGGCGGACGCCGCCGCAGCCTAGCGAGAGGAAGGGGAGCACAGGCTCATGCAGTATCGAGACGACCATCGCACCGGCACGCGCATCTCTGCGCTGGGTCTCGGTTGCATGCGCCTGCCCGGGTACCTTTCGGGGCACATCGACCTGCGCGCGGCGGAGCGCGTGCTCAGCACGGCGATCGCCGAGGGCGTGAACTACTTCGACTGCGCCTACACCTACCGCGGCGTCGAAGCTGCGGTGGGCAAGCTCGTCGAGCGCAACGGCTGGCGCGATCGCGTGCTTCTCGCTACCAAGCTGCCGCACGGGTCGTGCCGCGCGCCCGAGGACTTTGACCGCATCTTTACCGCCTCGCTCGAGCGCCTGCGCACCGACCATGTGGACTACTACCTCGTGCACAACCTCTCGACGCTCGCGCAGTGGGAGCACGTGCGCGCGCTCGGCATCGAGACGTGGGCGGCGCGTCAGAAGGCCGCGGGGCGCATCGGGAGCTTCGGCTTCTCGTTCCACGGGTCTTTTGCCGACTTCGAGGAGCTTCTCGACGCCTACGATTGGGACTTCTGCCAGATCCAGTACAACTACGCCAACGAGACGTACCAAGCGGGAACGCGCGGCTTGAAGCTCGCTGCCGCGCGCGGGTTGCCGGTGTTTGTGATGGAGCCGCTGCTCGGCGGCAAGCTTGCGGGAGGGCTGCCGCCCGAAGCGCAGGGGGTTCTGCGCGCCGCCGCTCCCGGCGGCAAGGAGGACGCTCTCTGGTCGAGCCCCGCCGCTTGGGGGCTCAGATGGGTATGGGACCACCCCGAGGTCACCATGGTGCTTTCGGGCATGGGCGCGCCCGAGCAGGTAACCGCCAACTGCACCGTGGCCGAGCGCGCGCTGCCGCGTACCATGACCGAGCGGGAGCACGCCGCCGTGGCGCACGCCCTGGCGGTTCTCGAACGTACCAACAAAGTTCCCTGCACCGGGTGCGGCTACTGCATGCCGTGCCCCCAGGGGATCGACATCCCCGGGTGCTTCTCGGCCTACAACGCCTCGTTTGCGCTCGGACGCATGACGGGCATGCAGCAGTACCTTACCGCTTCCGGCGCCCTGACCGACCACCCGCGTCTCATCACGCAGTGCGTGCGGTGTGGCGCCTGCGCCAAGCGCTGCCCGCAGGGCATTGCCGTTCCCGACCGCCTGGCCGAGGCGCGCCGTCGCCTGCAGCCGCGTGTGGTCGAGCCGTTCTTTGGGCTGGTGCGGCGCCTGCGCGGGTAAGATGGGCCCTGAGGGCATATATACGGCATGGCGCGGCGCTGCGGCATTGCGGCGTGTGGTGCGCAGCGCGGAAGGGAGCGGCTATGGCTACCCCTGAGTTCATCTTGAAGCTTCGCGAGAAGATCGGTCACGACCTGCTCTGGCTCATAGGCGTGACGGCGTACGTCGAGGACGACGAGGGCCGCATCCTGCTCGGGCGCCGCGCCGACACCGGCGAGTGGGCCCCGGTCTACGGCATCAACGAGCCGGGGGAGGAGCCTGCCGACACCGTTGTGCGCGAGGTGATGGAGGAGACGGGCGTGGCAGTGGTGCCCACCGAGCTCGCCGCCGTCAAGGCGGGCACGCGCGTGACGACGTACGCCAACGGCGACAACACCATGTACCTGGACCTTCTCTTCATCTGCCGGCCGCGCGAGGGCGCGGCGGGCGCGGCGCGCGTCAACGACGACGAGAGCCTCGAGGTGGCGTGGTTCGAGCCCGACCATCTGCCCGAGCCGCTTGCGGCTTCGGCGGTCGAGCGTCTGCAGCGCGTGCGGCGTTACCGCGCGAGGTCGGCGGCGGGCAACCCGCGAGCGCTCTTCTGTTGCGCCGAGAACGAGAACAGCTAAGGCGGCGGATTTAGGCTTCGGCGCGCTCGCAGGCGGCAAGGGTCTGGCGCACGGCAGCGGCGGCGCGTGCCGTGAGCGCGTGCTCCGCTCCGGTAGAGACCACGCCTGCGCTCAGGTGCTCCGTGGCGCACACCGCCGGAAAGAAGAACGCGCACTCCTCGGGCGCGTCGGCAACCGACACGGGCACGCCCGCGGCCCGGCACGTCTCGCCTATGAGGCGGTTTACCGCGCGGTTGTTAGTGGCGGCCACCACGAGGGTGCGCCCGCGCTCGTCTCCCGGTTCGTACGCCCGTGCGAGAAGTTCCGCCGCCACCTCGCACGTTGGCGCCGCCGGGTCGATCACGGTCACGCGCGCACCGTAGCGGGCGAGAACCGCTGCCCGACGCGATCCGACGGCGCCCGCGCCCACCACGAGACAGTCGGCGCCCGTGAGGTCCACGAACAACGGGAAGCGCGGCACGGCTGTTGCCTGCGGCTGCTGCGCTGCCTCGGACGAAGTTCCTGCTGCTGAGGGTACTTCTCCGCCCTGTGCCAGGTTCGGCGCATGCTGGCTTTGCGGTTCGCGTGCTGCTCCCACGGCGCCCTCCCTTAGTTGCGGCTCTTCTCGTACGGCCGGCTCTTCTCGTAAGTATGCACCAGGAGAGGAGCTTTGCGCATCGGGCGGCGGCGGTGCCTCGGGTGGGCACCGTGGCTCAGCTGCGAGCAAAACGGCTATGATGAGAGTATCGCCAGAGAAGCTCGGGGGGCGCGCCCCGGTGCTTCTCGCCCTACAGAAGGGGAGGAACTATGAGGTACCTCATCGTCGGCGGCGTTGCTGCCGGCACCAAGGCTGCCGCCAAAATCAAGCGCTGCGACCGTTCGGCAGACGTGCGCGTCATTACGCGCGATCAGGACATATCGTACGCGGGCTGCGGCCTGCCGTACTACATCGGCGGAGGCATCGAGACGCGCGACGAGCTTATCGTCAACACGCCCGCCAAGTACGAGGGTCTTACGGGCGTGCACGTTGAGACCGGCGTCGAGGCCACGGCGCTCGACGCCGGAGTCAAGACGGTCTCGGTGCGCCGGGCAGACGGCTCTGCGGGCACCGAGGGCTATGACAAGCTTGTCATAGCCACGGGCGCCGCGCCGTTTGTCCCGCCCATCGAGGGGCGCGACCTCGAGGGCGTCTTTTGCGTGCGCACGCCCGACGACGCCGAGGGCATCCGCGCGTACGCCGATGCCAACGGCTGCCGGCGCGCGGTCGTGGTGGGCGCGGGCTTCATCGGCCTCGAGGTTGCCGAGAACCTCTCCGCGCGCGGCCTCTCGGTCACGGTGATCGACGCTGCGTCGCAGGTCATGCCGAACGTCTTTGATCCCGAGATGGCCGACTGGGCCAAGAAGCAGCTCAAGGCGGCGGGCATGCGCGTCCTGACGTCCACGCCGCTCGAGGCTATCCTTCCGGGCGAGGGCGCCGCCGCCGGGCGCGCCGCCGCCGTGGTCACGCCCAACGGCACGCTGCCCGCCGACCTGGTGATTCTCGCCATCGGCATCCGCCCTGCCACGGAGTGGCTCGAGGGCTCGGGGATCGAGATGCTCAAGGGCACCATCTTGGTGGACGAGTATCTCAAGACCAACCTCCCCGATGTGTACGCCGCCGGCGACTGCGCCGAGGTCAAAAACGCCTTCACGGGCGCTTTGCAGTGGAGCGCCATGGGCTCGACCGCCAACATCAGCGCCCGCGCGCTCGCCAAGACGCTCACGGGCACGCCGACGCCGTACCCCGGTGTGCTCGGAACCGGCGTGGTCAGGCTCACCGGCTCGCTCAACGGCGGCCGCACCGGCCTCACCGAGGAGGCGGCGCGCGCGGCGGGCTATGACCCGGTGAGCGCCACCTGCGTCGTCGACGACAAGGCGCACTACTACCCGGGCGCCTCGAGCTTCTTCATCAAGCTCGTGGCCGACCGTCCCACGCGCAAGCTTCTCGGCGTCCAGCTCTTCGGCTCGGGCGCGGTCGACAAGGTCGTCGACGTCATGGTTGTGGCTCTCTACCAGGGCCTCAAGCTGGGCGACCTCGACCTCATGGACTTCGCCTACGCGCCGCCCTTCTCCACGGCCATCCATCCGCTCGTGACGGCGTGCTACATCCTCGAGAACAAGGTCGAGGGCCGGTTCGAGACCTTCACGCCGGCGGAGTACGCCGCCGGCGCTGCGCGCGACTACGAGGTTATCGACGTGCTTCCCGAGCCGACGATCCCCGGCGCGCGCTGGGTCAACCTCGCGAGCATTGACGAGAACGGCATCGAGGGCATCCCGCGCGATGCCAAGCTGCTGCTCGTGTGCGCCAAGGGCAAGCGCGGCTACTTTGCCCAGAACCGCCTCAAGGCGGCAGGCTACACCGCCACGCGCGTGCTCGAGGGAGGCGCCACCTTCAACGAGGTCCGCGTGCCGCGGCCCGCTGGCAAGAAACTGCCCGCCGCCGAGATCAAGCGCCTGAAGGGTCTGGGCTGTTTGCAGGACAAGCGCTTTGACGACGTCTTCAACGTCCGCGTGATCACGCGCAACGGCAAGCTCACCGCCGCCGAGCAGAAGGTCGTGGCCGAGGCGAGCGAGAAGTTCGGTTCCGGCGAGGTCACGATGACCACGCGCCTCACGCTCGAGATCCAGGGCGTGAAGTACGACCAGATCGAGGCGTGCATCGGCTTTTTGCAGGACGCCGGCCTCGACGCCGGCGGCACCGGCTCTAAGGTGCGCCCGGTAGTGAGTTGCAAGGGCACCACCTGCCAGTACGGCCTCATCGACACGTTCGCGCTCTCGGAGAAGCTGCATCAGCGCTTCTACGTGGGCTACCACGGCGTGGAGCTGCCGCACAAGTTCAAGATCGCCGTGGGCGGCTGCCCCAACATGTGCGTCAAGCCCGACCTCAACGACCTGGGCATCGTTGGCCAGCGCATTCCCGAGATCGGCGCGGCCAAGTGCCGCGGCTGCAAGGTCTGCCAGGTTGTGAATTCCTGCCCCATGGGCGACGCGCAGATCGGCGCCGACGGCAAGATCCGCATCGCCGAGGAGCTCTGCAACCATTGCGGGCGCTGCATCGGCACCTGCCCCTTTGGCGCCGTGACCGAGTCGCAGGTGGGCTACAAGGTCTACATCGGCGGCCGCTGGGGCAAAAAGACGGCGCACGGCCAGGCGCTGGGCAAGGTCTTTACGAGCGAGGAAGAGGTCATGGACGTCGTGGAGCGCGCCATTCTCTTCTTCCGCGACGAGGGTATCTCGGGCGAGCGCTTTGCCGACACGGTGGCGCGTCTCGGCTTCGACTACGTTGAGGAGAAGCTCCTTACTGCCCCCATCGACAAGGACGCCATTCTCAGCAAGACCGTCGTCGGCGGCGCTACCTGCTAAAGACGTGAGGCTTACGTTGGTTTGAGGCTTAAGGCGGCTCGCAGCCCGATACCGGGTTGCGAGCCGCCCTTTCTCTGACGGTTCATTCCCCTCCGCCAGGTCAGCCTCCCTCCCTCTCTGCCAAACAACGCTGTTATCGGCGTTTTTTGGCAGGGGGTCAGCAAGGCCATCTACCTGCGCAAATCAGACGTATCCCCAGGTAGATGCACTCGGCCAAAATACGCTGTCAACAGCGTTATTTGGCAGAGGGGATGCCGGATGTTGGCGTACGGGGTAAGAACCTACCAGGAGAGACTGCCAGGCTACGCACAGCCAAAGGCGAGAAAGACAAGGGGAAGCGCATGGACGAGACGAGAAGCGCAGGCGCGCCCGGGGAGGCTGCCGGAGAAGCACGGGGCGGCTGCGCTCTCGTGGCGCTCGTGGGTGCCGGCCCCGGAGACCCGGGGCTTATTACGGTGCGGGGGCGGGAGCTTCTCTGCCGCGCCGACGCCGTGGTGTACGACCGGCTCGTAGCATCTGAGCTCGTGGAGCTTGCCGTGCGTGCGCGCCGTATTGATGTTGGAAAGCGGCAGGGGAGCCATCCCGTTCCGCAGCATCGCATCAACGAGATCCTTGTCGAGGAGGCCCGCCGCGTCGGCGCGGGCGGTTTGGTGGTTCGTCTCAAAGGCGGCGACCCGTATCTTTTTGGCCGGGGCGGCGAGGAGGCGAGCTATCTCGCTCAACGCGGCGTTCCCTTCGAGGTCGTACCGGGTATTACCAGCGCGTTTGCCGCTCCGTCCTATGCGGGCATTCCGGTTACCGATCGGCGCGCCGCGGCCTCGGTGCACGTGGTGACCGGTCATCGGCAACAAAACGGTGCGCTCGACATCGACTTCGGCGCCCTCGTGCAGGCAGGCGGTACGCTCGTCTTTCTCATGGCGGTCGCAACGCTCGGCGAGATCTGCGCAGGCCTGCTCGCGGCGGGCATGCCGGCTGACACGCCTGCAGCTGTTGTCGAGCGGGGCACCACGGCGCGGCAGCGGACGGTGCGCGGCGCGGTCGTCGGTATCGCGCGCAAGGCGCGGCAGACAAGCATCCAGAGCCCCGCGGTTCTTGTGGTGGGCGCCGTGGCGGGGCTCGACCCCGAGCTCGCTTGGTACGACCGGCTCCCGCTGCGAGGCAAAACGATTCTGGTCACGCGTCCGCGCGACCGTGCGGCAGGCCTGGCCGAGAAGCTCGCGCGCCTCGGGGCAGAGGTGCTCTGCTTTCCGTGTGTCGAGATGTACACTGCCGCCGACGAGGATCTTGCCTCGGTTGTGCGACGCATCGGTTCCTGCGGTTGGCTTGCGCTCACAAGTCCCTTTGGCGCGCGGTGCCTGGCGCGCGGTGTGCGCGCTGCCGGCCTCGACGCCCGTGCGCTTGCAGGCGTGCGCGTAGCCGCTATCGGCCCGGCAACCGCCGCGGCCCTCGAGCGCGAGCTTGCCGTCCGTGCCGACTACGTGCCGGAGGTTTACGACAGCGCTCATCTCGGCGCGGGTCTCGCTCGTCTCGCAGCAGGGGAGAAGGGCGCGTCTCCTGCCCGTGTCATGCTCTTCCGCTCGTCGGAGGGATCGCCTGTGCTGCCGCGTGCGCTCGAGGAGGCGGGGGTGGCGTACGAGGAGGTCGAGGCGTACCGCAGCGTAACGGCGCCCGAGCCGGTGCCTGCCGAGCTTGTCGAGAAGCTCTCTGCCGGAACCATTGACCTTGTGACCTTTACGAGTGCCTCGACGGTGAAGGGCTTTGCGCAAGCGCTTACGGCCGCGGGTGCGGACCCCGCTCACGCCCCGCGCAAGGCGGTATGCCTCGGGCTGCCCACGCGCGCAGCCGCGGAGGCTGCTGGCTTCATGTGCACCACCGCCTCGGCCGCCACCATGTCCGATTTGGCCGATGCGTGCGTACGCGCGCTCGCAGACAGCAAGGGGGAGCAATGACGGCAAGCGACCGCAAGCTCACGCCTGCCGAGTACGCGCGGTACGCGCGCCAGACCGACGACGAGCTCTACCGCGCCTGTACGGTGCAGGTCTTTAGGGCTACCGGCCCCGGCGGCCAGGGCGTCAACACCACCGACTCGGCCGTGCGGATGACCCACGGTCCCACGGGCGTTACGGTGGTGGCGCGCGAGTCGCGCAGTCAGTTGCGCAACCGAGAGACCTGCCTCAAAAAGATCCGCGCCATTCTCGAGCGCCGATCGCGGGTGCCCAAGAAGCGCCGCAAAACCAAGGTGCCCCGTCATGTTAACGAGAAGCGCCTCGCTGCCAAGCATCTGCGTGCGGAGCGCAAGGAATCGCGTCGCCGCATATGGTGAGTGTCGTGTCTCATCAGGTATGATGACAACTGAGCGTTGAGACGAGTCGGATACAGGCAAGCGCGGGCGCTGCAAGGGGCGGCGCGCCATGCGGCTTGCACGCGCGGTTCCGCGTCGCCGCGTTTTGGTCTGCCGCAGGTCGGGCGCCGCGCCCGGCGCAAACCGAGAGGGACGCCATGTCCATGTTCGAGAACTTCTTCAAGAGCCGACGCACGAGCACCCCGTACGGACCTGTTCGTGAGGAGCTCATAGACGCCCTCGACCCGCATGAGACCATGCGCTTGCACCTGCGCTTTGAGGGCCGTGTGCAGGGCGTGGGCTTTCGCTTCACCCAATGGCAGCTCTCGAGTGAGTACGACATCAGCGGTTGGGTGCGCAACCTGCCCGACGGCTCCGTAGAAGCCGAGTGGCAGGGCACAGGCGCCAACATCCAGGGCATGGTAGCGGCGCTCCACGCGTATTATCAAAAGCTCGGCGCTTCCTTTCGCGTTGTAGCGGCCGATCCCATTCCGGTGTCGCCCAACGCCTCGGGGTTCACGCCGTCGTACTAGAGCGCTTCACCGCCCGTCGGCCGCTGCGATAGCTCCTCAGCGATCAGGAGCGTCCGTTCAAAATTGAACCAAAATTGAACTAGACAGCTTGTGCTGTGTTATACTGCCGTCTAAATTGAACTCACCACTCAGTAATCGGAGAAGTTCAATTCAGACGGCTTTATGTTGAACTACGGAGCTTTTGGCGGTGCCATGAGCAAGCGAACCGAGCACATCTTCACCACGCGCCTCAAATCTGCCATGGAGCGCGCGGGCATGAAGCAGGCCGACCTTATCCGCGCCGCCTCCGAGCGGGGCGAGAAGCTCGGCAAAAGCCAGGTAAGCCAATACGTGAGCGGCAAGACCGTGCCCAGGCGCGACGTCATGCGCCTGCTCGCCGACCTTCTGACGGTCGATGCCGCATGGCTCGCCGGGGCGGGGGAGGCCTCGGGCTCAGGTGCCGCGGCATCTGTCTCGGCGCCGCCGGGCAAGCGAGCCGCCGCGCGGTCTGCGGCCGCCGATCCGTCCCCGTCTTTCTCGCATGCCTTTGGACATGCATCCAACCTAAGGAGCACCCCTATGCGCACGTTCAACAAGTCCACCAAGCTCGACAACGTTCTCTACGACGTCCGCGGTCCCGTGGCCGACGAGGCCGCCCGCATGGAGTCCGAAGGCCTGCGCATTCTGAAGCTCAACATCGGCAACCCCGCGCCCTTCGGCTTCCGCACGCCCGACGAGGTCATCCAGGACATGCGCCAGCAGCTGCCCGACTGTGAGGGCTACTCCAACTCGCACGGCCTGTTCTCCGCGCGCAAAGCCATCATGCAGTACTCGCAGCTCAAGGGCCTTCCCAACGTCAGCATGGACACCATCTACACCGGCAACGGCGTCTCGGAGCTCATCCAGCTCTGCATGAACGCGCTTCTCGACAACGGCGACGAGATCCTCATTCCGAGCCCCGACTACCCGCTGTGGACCGCGTGCGCCACGCTGTCGGGCGGCACGCCGGTGCACTATGTCTGCGACGAGGAGGCCGAGTGGAACCCCGATATCGCCGACATCGAGGCCAAGGTCAGCCCGCGCACCAAGGCCATCGTCATCATCAACCCCAACAACCCCACGGGCGCCGTGTACCCGCGCGAGATCCTCGAGCAGATCGTCGAGATCGCGCGCAAGCACCAGCTCATGATCTTCTCCGACGAGATCTACGACCGCCTGTGCATGGACGACGTCGAGCACATCTCGATTGCCTCGCTCGCGCCCGACCTGCCGTGCGTGACGTTCTCGGGCCTCTCCAAGAGCCACATGATCGCCGGATACCGTATCGGCTGGATGGTGCTCTCGGGCAACAAGCGCTGCATGAAGGACTTCATCTACGGCCTCAACATGCTGTCCAACATGCGCCTGTGCTCCAACGTGCCCGCCCAGTCCATCGTGCAGACCGCGCTCGGCGGCCACCAGAGCGTCAAGAGCTACGTGGTTCCCGGCGGCCGCATCTACGAGCAGCGCGAGTACGTGTACAACGCGCTCAAAGAGATCCCGGGCATCTCGGTGGTCAAGCCCAAAGCCGCGTTCTACATCTTCCCCAAGATGGACGTCGAGAAGTTCAACATCACCGACGACGAGCAGTTCGCCCTCGACCTGCTGCACGAGAAGCGCATCCTCATCACGCGCGGCGGCGGCTTCAACTGGGGCAAGCCCGACCACTTCCGCATCGTCTACCTGCCGCGCATGGAGGTCCTGCGCGACGCTATGGGCGACCTCAAGGACTTCTTCGCTCACTACCGCCAGGCGTAAGCAGCCGCTGCCCTCAACCGATCTTTGCCGAAGCGCGTCCCTTTGCGGGGCGCGCTTCTCTTATATAGAGATGCGGTTGCGATGGGGATGCCTTTCTGCTCGGAGGCTAGGCGGAAGCGCTGCAGGCAAAAGAGCGCCAAGCGGCCAGTTAAGCGATGAGCCGGGTTTCTCGCCATGCGTTTTGGCAGCTTTTGCCGCTAACGAGTGCCACAAATAGATATATTCGATTGATCTTTTCCGCGTGCAAGAATAAGCTATGAGGAAAGTTCCACACAAGTCTTTCCTTTTTCTTCCAGTTCCTTCCGAATTGCATCGGAACTTCTTCCGTTGGAACTACACGGTTTGTACACATATTATGATAGAAGCGATGGAAAGGGGGTTCGCATGCGTGTAGACGCACCGGTACTTGCCGCGTACATTGAAGCAAATCCCGGCGTGATGCCGACAAGCGTTGCCGAGCATCTCGATGTGAGTGTTCGCACCGTCCGCACCTATGTGAACCAGACCAACAGCGCCATGGAGGGCTTCGCCCGTATCGAGCTGAGCCGCAAGAACGGCTACCATCTCGAGATTCAAGACATGGCTCGCTACGAGGCGTGGACCGCCGATTCCCGCGAGAAGAAGCAGGCCCTGCCGCAAACGCCGCAGGCACGCGTGTCCTACCTGCTCAACGACCTGCTCATGCGCACCGACTGGATCACCCTCGACGATCTGCGCGAGGTGCTCTTCGTATCGCGCTCCACCATCTCCAACGACCTTAAGCGCGTGCAGTCCGTGCTCGAGAGCTTCGGGCTCACGCTCGAGATGCGCCCGCATTACGGCATCCGCGTGAGCGGCTCCGAGATGGCCCGCAGGCTGTGCCTCGCCAACATCATCATGGACGCCTTCAGCGGCGCCGCCGAGGCGGAGGCGGACCCCGGCGTCACCATCAGCACGCTGCTTTCGGACTACGGCCGCCGCTCCGAGGTGGGCATCCACAACCCCACGCTCGACACCATCTCCAACTGCGTCGAGAGCGTTGCCGTGGCCGAGAACTTCCAGATCAACGCCGTGGCGTACCAGAACCTGCTCATTCACATAGCTGTGGCGCTCGTGCGCATCCAGGAGGACTGCTACGTTCCCATGGAGACCGAGCACCTCGAGCGCATGAAGGGCCAGCGCGAGTACCAGGTCGCCGAGAAGATCGCCGACGCCATCAGCCGCGAGATGGGCGTGCAGCTGCCCGAGGAGGAGATCGCCTACATCGCGATCCATCTCGCCGGCAAGCGCACCATGCTCGGCGCGGGCGCGTCCGAAGACGAGGGCCTCGTGATCTCCGACGGCGTGTGGCGCGTGGTCTCCGAGATGCTCGACTGCGTATGGAACGCCTTCCGCTTCGACTTCCGCAACGACCTCGAGCTGCGCATGAACCTCGCGCGGCACATCGTGCCTTTGGCGGTGCGCCTGCGCTACCACATGAACCTCAAGAACCCGTTGCTCGCCGATATCAAGACGCGCTACGCGCTCGCGTACTCCATGGCCATCGACGCCTCGACGGTGCTCGCGCGCGCTTACGACGCCGACCTGTCGGAGGACGAGATGGGCTACATCGCCCTCGCGTTCGCGCTCGCCCTCGAGAGGCAGAAGACCGAGGCACCCAAGAAGAACATCCTCGTGGTGTGCGCCTCGGGCGCGGGCTCGGCACGCCTGCTCGAGTACCGCTGCCGTCGCGAGTTTGCCGACTACGTCGACAAGGTCATGACCTGCGACGTTCTCGGCCTCGAGACCTTCGATTTCTCCAAGGTCGACTACGTGTTCACCACGGTGCCGATCCATCGCAAGCTTCCGGTTCCCGTTCGCGAGGTCACCTACTTCCTCGGCGACGAGGACGTGGTCGAGATGCGCGAGCTGCTCGGCGCGCGAGAATACGGCCCGGTGCCCTCGTACTTCAAGCCCTCGCTGTTCTTCCCGCATATGACGCAGACGAGCAAGCAGGACGCGCTCGACTTTTTGCTCGACCAGGTGTGCGCCTCCGAGCCGGTCGCGCGCAACTTCCGCGAGCTCGTGTGGAAGCGCGAGGCCATGATCTCGACCTCATTCGGCAACAACGTGGCCATTCCGCATCCGCTCGAAGCCGCGAGCTCCGAGACGTTTATCTGCGTGGGCCTGCTCGACCATCCGGTCGCGTGGGACACCAACGGCCAGGAGGTTCAGGCGGTCTTTCTCCTCGGCTTCGCCGCCGAGCAAGACGGCAGCCTCCACCAGTTCATGGACACGTTCGCAAGCGTGCTCATGGACCGCGATGCCATCGAGCTTCTCGTGAAGCGCCAAAGCTGGGAGACGCTCGCCGAGATTCTCGCAAAGGCGCAGGGAAGGCGGGACGAGGCCGCCGAAGCGGACGGGAGTTCCGCGTCAGGCGCCTGATGTAGGTATCTATGGGGTTGGGCGTGCGGCCCGCCCTTATGGATAGGCAGGAGAGAGCAAGGTTTTAGAGGAGGTGTTTTGCATATGGCAGAAGAGAGCATGGAGATGATTTCGTTCGGAATCGTCGCCGCAGCCGGTCAGGCTCGCAGCATGGCGATGGAGGCCATCAAGACCGCCCGCGAGGGCGACATCGAGGCCGCTCGCAAGATGCTGGAGGAGTCCCGCGAGGCGGGTCTCGCCGCTCATGACGAGCAGACCAAGCTGCTCTCCCGCGAGGCCGGCGGTGACCACGTACCCGTGGACATCCTGCTGGTCCACTCGCAGGACCACCTGATGACCGCCATGCTGTGCCAGGACCTGGCCGAGGAGATCATCAATCTGTACGAGACCAAGGCAGACAAATAACGTCTGGCGGGGCGGGTGTCCCAAGCGCCCGGCCCCTCTACCTTGGGAGCGGGAAGCCAATCCCGCACGACTTCAAAGGAGTGTTTAGCAATGAAGGTTCTGCTCGTTTGCGCCGCCGGCATGTCCACCAGCATGCTCATGAAGAAGATGGATACCTATGCCAAGGAGAACGGCATCGAGCTCGAGATCGCCGCTCGCAGCTTCTCTGAGCTGAAGAATCCCGCCGACGACGGCTACGAGGTCATCCTCGTTGGCCCGCAGATCTCCTATCAGAAGGACAAGGTCGTCGCCAAGGCCCAGGGCCTGCCCGTCGACGTCATCCCGATGAAGGACTACGGCCGTCAGAACTGCCCGGCGATCTTCGACCAGATCCACAAGCTGATCGGCTAACCCGTTTCCTAAGGATAAGCAGGTTCAAGCGTGAAGAAGAAGCAGAAGATCGAGAAGGCGCGCGCCAAGCGCGCGAGCCAGGAGCAGCGCAAGGCGGAGTTCAAAGGGCAGCCTAAGCGCGCGGTGAGGCCCTCCGACGACCGAGAGGCGTTCAAGCACAAGCAGATGGTTACCACGGCCAAGTGGAATCGCTACATGCTGATTCGCTACCTCGACTCGGGCCTGTTCTTCATCGGCCTCTATTGGACCGTGATGCTCTTTGCAACGGGATCGTCGCTGGCGGCGCTCATCGCCCCCATCGTCGATTTCGCAACGGGATTGGTTGTCCTGCTCGAGGTCAACCGTGTCCTCACCCACGATATCGAGTACCTCAAGGTCTCGCATCGCACGCTTCTGGTCTCCGTTGCTTGCTCGCTTGCGGAACTTGCCCTGACGGCGTTCATGGGCAAGGACCTGTTCTTCCCGTTCTTCTCTTCTTCCGCTATCGGTATGGGGTTGCTCGCAGTTCTCATCGTGCTCAAGGCGGTCATCATCTGGCGCATCGTTTTGGTGCGCGACCGCCGCGACAAGAAGCGCTACAACCTCTACCTCATGCAGCTTGACTACGCTGAAGACTCGAAAGGGAGGTAGTCACCTTGTTTGATTTCCTCGAGAAGTACATTATGGGACCGATGACCACGTTGTCGCAGTTCCGTATGATTCGCTCCATTACCCAGGCTGGTATGGCATCGATCTCCTTTACTATCGTGGGCTCGATGTTCCTCATTCTGAACGTCCTTCCGCAGGCGTTCCCTGTCCTTGAGGGCATCTGGGCGGTCTCCTTTAACCAGATCACCGAGATCTACATGCTCGCGAACCACGCCACCATCGGCTGCATCGCGGTGTACTTCCTCATCGGTACCGCGTTTGAGTATGCGCGCATCCTCTCCGAGGAGGACGGCATTGACATCAAGCCGATCAACGCCGTGCTCATGAGCATCATGGCTCTGTTCATCTGCGTCCCGCAGATCGGCGTTGTCGACGGCGTCATCAGCCGCATCACCCAGATCACCGAGGCCGACGGCGTCGTGTCCGGCGTTGTCTTCAACGGCTGGGAGCTCGGCGGCGACGGCCCGTCCAACTTCGGCGCCACCGGTATCTTCTGCGCCTTCATCATCGCCTGGTTCTCCGTGCGTATCTACGCCCTGTGCGTTGAAAAGAACATCGTCATCAAGCTTCCGGACGTTGTGCCCGACGGCGTTGCCCGTTCGTTCACCGCTCTCGTCCCTGGCTTCATGGTCGCTCTGGTCTGCATGATCATCCAGGCTGGCTTCATGGCCGCTGGCACCAACTTCTATGACTTCATCGCCATCCCGTTCGGCTTCGTGGTCAACATCGTGGGCACCTACCCCGGCATGATCGTGATCTACTTCCTGATCCACGCTCTGTGGCTGGTCGGCATCCACGGCGCCACCATCGTCACCTCCCCGCTGACCGCCGTTGTTCTCGCTAACATGGCGCTCAACGTCGAGGGCGGCAACGCTGTCTACGCCGGCGAGTTCAACAACGCCTACGTCACCATCGGTGGCTCCGGCTGCACCCTGGGCCTGACCATCCTCATGCTCGTCATGGCCAAGTCCGAGCAGCTGAAGGCCATCGGCAAGGCCGAGATCGTGCCCGCGTTCTTCAACATCAACGAGCCGCTCATCTTCGGTCTACCGATCGTGTACAACCCGGCGCTGGCCATCCCGTTCATCATCGCCCCGATCGTGGCTATGTCCATCGCTTACTGGGCCATCACCCTCGGCATCATCCCGCCGGTTATCGTGCAGATGCCTTGGCCGACCCCCATCGGCCTCGGCGCCTTCATCTCCACGGGCGGCAGCATCATGGCCGTGCTCGTGGCTGTTATCGACGTAGTTGCCGCCACGGCGATCTACTTCCCGTTCTTCAAGCGCTTCGACAACCAGCTCTACAAGGAGGAGCAGGAGAAGCTCGCTGCCGAGAAGGCCGCCGCGTAAGGCGCCCCTCAGGCGAACGGTTCTCATCGCGCATGATCTCTGCGCGCTCAGGGGCCGGCTGGGAAACCGGCCGGCCCCTTTTCTCGGCGCCAAACCGGGCTGCGCCATGGTGAACCCTAAGCGGCGCCATGGTAATCCGCGTTTCACGTGGCCCGCGTCCGAGATACCTGTTGCCAGGCGGCACGCGCTGCGCCGGTTGGCAACAGGCATCTTTCCCAGCGATCCGTTCGTGCCCGCCGCCTGCCTGCGGGCGCTTTCTCAGGTACTCTCCCGCGGCGCATCCGGCGCGGCGGGTTGTCAAGGAAAGGGGAACCACATGGCTCTGCGCAAGGACTTTCTATGGGGCGGCGCCGTTGCGGCGCACCAGCTCGAAGGCGGCTGGGATCAGGGCGGCAAGGGCCCGAGCATCATGGACGTGACCACGGCGGGCGACGTCAACACCAAGCGCCGCTTCACGGGCGAGGTGCTCCCCGGCGAGAACTATCCCAACCACGAGGCGATTGACTTTTACGGCCACTACAAGGAGGACGTGGCGCTCTTTGCCGAGATGGGCTTCAGGTGCTTCCGCACCTCCATTGCCTGGACGCGCATCTTCCCCGAGGGCGACGAGGACGTGCCCAACGAGGAGGGTCTGAAGTTCTACGACGACCTCTTTGACGAGTGCCTCAAGTACGGCATCGAGCCCGTGGTGACGCTCAGCCACTTTGAGATGCCGCTCGGCCTCGTGAACAAGTACGGCGGCTGGCGCAACCGCAAGCTCATCGACTTCTTCGTGCGCTTTGCCACGGTGTGCTTCGAGCGCTATCAGGACAAGGTCAAGTACTGGATGACCTTCAACGAGATCAACAACCAGGCAGACCTGCAGGACGACTTTGCCCTGCTCGTTGACTCGGGCATTGTCGCCGGCGAGGACGAGAACCGCGAGCTCTCGATGTTCCAGGCGGCGCACTATGAGCTCGTGGCGTCGGCCAAGGCGGTTATGATCGGTCGCGCCATCAACCCCAACTTCGAGATCGGCTGCATGATCGCCATGTGCCCGGTGTACCCGGCCACCTGCAAGCCCGAGGACATCCTCATGGCGCACAAGGCCATGGAGAAGCGCTACTACTACGCCGACGTGCACGTGCTCGGCCAGTACCCGGCCAACATCCTGGCTCTCTGGGAGCGCAAGGGCTACGACATCGACGTCACGGCCGAGGACCTCTACCTGCTCCAGGAGGGCACGGTCGACTATATCGGCTTCAGCTACTACATGAGCTTCGCCATCAAGCACAACGACGACAACGAGTTCTTTGACTACCGTCCCGAGACGAGCTTCGTCAAGAACCAGTACGTCAAAGCCTCCGACTGGGGCTGGCAGATCGACCCGGTGGGCCTGCGCTACGCCCTCAACTGGTTCACCGACAAGTACAACAACATTCCGCTCTTCATCGTCGAGAACGGCTTCGGCGCCTACGACAAGGTCGAGGAGGACGGCTCTATTCACGACCCGTACCGCATCGACTACCTGCGCGCCCACATCGAGCAGATGAAGAAGGCCGTTGACGAAGACGGCGTCGACCTCATGGGCTACACCCCGTGGGGCTGCATCGACCTCGTGTCCGCCGGCACCGGCGAGATGGAGAAGCGCTACGGCTTCATCTACGTCGACAAGAACAACAAGGGCGAAGGCACCCTTGCTCGCTCCAAGAAGGACAGCTTCTTCTGGTACAAGAAGGTCATCGCCTCCAACGGCGAAGACCTGAGCTAAGGGCTTGCCAGACCTGGGCGGCTTCCTGCAGCACCCCACCTCGGCCTTCACTCGTCGGGCATGACCGCTAGGTCTATGCCCTCCTCGTTCAGGCCGATCTGGGGCACTGCAGAAACCCGGGCACACGGCAGAGGGGCTCTGCGCCGACGCGCATCTGGTTGTGCCCTCCTCTTTCGGGCCAACCTGGGGCACCCTGAAAGCCCCATCCTCTGGTCGGATGCCCTTACACTCTGTCGCACACTCCTTTGATGCGAGGGGTCCGGCTCTTGGGCAGCCGGGCCCCTCGGTAGCTCGTTCTTTGCCCATGTGAAGGGAATGCTTGTGGATCTCGGGATGGTAGGGCTCGCGGCGCTCGCGGGCATGTGCGGGGCGCTCGTCGGCGGCAACGGGGTGTTCGTCATGTACGGCATCGCCGGTCTCGCCTACACGCTGCTTCAGGCATGCGGCGTGGTGCTGCCGGTGTTCGAGGACGGCGTGCTCAACTGCTTCTTGCTTCCCTGCGTGATCTTCAACGGCGCGTGCGCTGCGGCGGGCTATGCCGGCTACCGCGGGCGCATGTCGGGCCAGGACATCAACCACTCGCTTGCATCGCTCGGCAGCACGACGGTGCTTTTGGTGGCGGCGGTCGGCGCCGTGTTCGGCTACGTGGTCGTCACGCTGCTCAACGCCATCGGCTTTCCGGCGGATACCGGCGCGGTCACGGTGGTGGCTGGCGGCATCGTCATCCGCGCGCTCTTCGGGCGCAGCAAGAGCGGCGGCATGGGCGCCGCCTTGAACGAGCGCGAAACGCGCAGCGTCGGCCAGATCCTGCGCGACCTCGGCGGAGCGGGCGTGTCGTTTTGGACCTTCCAGGCGGTGGAGGGGCTCGCGCTCGCGGGCGCGGGCACGGTCTGCGCCTACGCAACGGGCAACACCATGCTTGGCTTTTACGTGGCCGCAGCCCTCATCTTGCTGCTGATGATGAACATGGGCTTCCCGGCGTGCCACCACACGGTGCTCGTTGCCGCCTATGCGCTCGTCGAGACGGGCAATTGCGCTCTCGCGGTGGCGTTCGGCCTTATCGCCCATCTTTTGGGCCTTGTGGTGCAGGCGTGCATCAACACGGGGCGCGCCACGCATCTCGACCCGCCGGCGGTGGCCATTGCCAGCCTGAGCCTGGTGCTCTTTACCCTGTTCTAGCGGCGGGTTTTATCCCACGCGCTTGCAGCTTCACGCGTCCAACACAGTCATATGCCATGATGCTGCATATATTTTCCTATGAGTTTGCAATATGCTGCCTATTATGGGTTGGTTGCCATGTCACCCTTCTTTATGGGTCATACTAGGGCAACGTTCACGGATCCTAGGAGGCTGCCATGCCCATTCGCGTTCATGCGGAGAGCCAAACCTTTCATCTGTACAACAACGAGATCAGCTACATCGTTACCGTATGCGCCGGATATCCGGTCAACGTGTACTTTGGCAAGCGCGTGCCCGACGAGGAGTCGTACGGCTATCTGCTGCACGATACCTGGCGCGCCTCCTCGGTAGGCGTTTCTGTTGAGCGCGAGGCCTGCAGTCTGGAGCATCTGCCGCTCGAGTGCCCCTTTGCCGGCAGCGGCGACATGCGCACGCCCATGATCGAGGCGGTGGCGGCAAACGGCAGCCGCGTCATGGACCTCGTGTACCAGGGGCACGAGGTCGTGCCGGGCAAGCCCGCCCTCGAAGGCCTGCCGGCAACCTATGCCGAGCGCGACGACGAGGCCGAGACGCTCTACCTCGACCTCGCCGACCGTGCCACCGGCCTTGCCGTGCGTCTCGCCTACACGGTGTTCGAGAACTACGCCGCTGTTGCGCGCAGCGTCCGGATCGAGAACCGCGGGGCCGAGGCGCTCACGCTCGAGGCGGCGCGCAGCGCCTCCTTCCAGCTTCCCGATGCCGGCTACGACATGATCGAGCTCGTGGGCTCTTGGGCGCGCGAGCGCAGCGTCGTGCGCAACCCGCTGCATCCCGGCGTGCAGGGCGTGTACTCGCTGCGCGGGC
The DNA here is from genome assembly GCA_949287065.1 of uncultured Collinsella sp. Lineage (GTDB taxonomy): Bacteria > Actinomycetota > Coriobacteriia > Coriobacteriales > Coriobacteriaceae > CALUOB01. Next base: position 15,060 of record CASEEV010000079.1, on the reverse strand, counting down.
ATTCCAGCCACCAGTTCAACCCGTTCATCGCCCTCGCGCGGCCCGAGGCCACCGAGGAGGCAGGCGAGGTCTACGGCTTCAACCTGGTCTACAGCGGCAACCACGCCATGACCGCCGACGTCGACGCCTACGACACGGTGCGCGTGATGACGGGCATCAACCCGCAGGGCTTCTCGTGGGAGCTCGCCCCGGGCGAGCGCTTCCAGGCTCCCGAGGTCGTGGCAGTCTACAGCGCCCGCGGCTTGGGCGGCATGTCGCGCACGTTCCACGGGCTCTTTGGCCGCCGACTCGCGCGCGGCACGTGGCGCGACCGTCCGCGCCCCATCCTCATCAACAACTGGGAAGCCACCTACTTCGACTTTGACGAGGAAAAGCTCCTCAGTGTGGCGCGCGCAGCGGCCGACCTCGGCATCGAGCTCTTCGTGCTCGACGACGGCTGGTTCACCAACCGCGACGACGACTTCGGCGGCCTTGGCGACTGGGAGGTCAACACGACCAAGCTCCCGAGCGGCATCTCGGGGCTCGCGAAGCGCATCAACGACCTCGGCATGGAGTTCGGCCTGTGGATCGAGCCCGAGATGGTCAACCCCGGCACCAAGGTCTTTGAGGAGCATCCCGAGTGGGTGCTGCACGACCCGGCGCAGCCCATGCGCCCCTGCCGCCACCAGTACGTGCTCGACATGTCCAACCCTGCGGTTGTCGACTACCTCTATGACCGTCTCGAGAAGGTCATCGGCTCTGCGAACATCTCCTACATCAAATGGGATATGAACCGCTCGCTCGGCGACGTGTTCTCGCAGACTCGTCCCGCACATGAACAAGGGAGGGTCTACCATGCGTTCATTCTGGGCGTCTACGAGCTCTACCGCCGTCTCACCGAGCGCTTCCCCCAGATCCTCTTCGAGTCGTGCGCGGGCGGCGGCGGGCGCTTTGACGCGGGCATGCTCGCGTTTGCCCCGCAGGCATGGACGAGCGACGACACCGACGCGGTCGAGCGCCTCAAGATCCAATACGGCACGTCGCTTGCGTACCCGGTGAGCTCCATGGGAAGCCACGTGTCGGCAGTGCCCAACCATCAGGTCCACCGCGTCACCTCGCTCAAGATGCGCGCCGACGTGGCGTACTTCGGCACCTTCGGCTACGAGCTCGACGCCACGCATCTCACGCCCGAGGAGCGTGACGAGGTGCGCGAGCAGGTCGCCTTTATGAAGCGCTACCGCGAGCTCATTCAGTTCGGCTCGTTCTACCGTCTGAAGAGCCCCTTTGCGGGCAACGAGTGCGCGTGGATGACCGTCTCTGAGGATTGCTCCGAGGCCCTCGTGGCCTACTACCGCGTGCTGCAGGTAGTCAACGCGCCGTACCGCCGCATCAAGCTTGCCGGCCTCGACGCTGCTGCCCGCTATCGCGTAACCGAGCAGGGTGTTGCCGCCGAGGACGCCGACCCGTGCGGTCGCACGGTGAGCGGCGCCGAGCTCATGCAGATCGGTCTGGACCTCTTCGACCACTCCTGCGGCCAGAACCACGACGGGCAGGGCGACTTCCGCTCGCGCCTCTTTGTGGTCGAGCGCGTGGAGGAGTAAGGCGTACCCGGCCGCTTGCCCGCTCCTGCCGTTTGGGGGAAGGGGAAGCGGCCGAGACGAACGCGCCTCGGCGAGTGCGCTACGATGGTCTCAACGAATTGCCCCGCTCATCTGAGCGACGCGAAAGGAAAGGAGTCCGTTGTGACGAAGCTCGCGGTGTTCGACGTAGGCGGTACGGCCATCAAGTACTGCGTGATGGAGGGTATGGAGCTCACCTGCCAAGGCGAGGTGCCCACGCCCACCACGACGCAGGAGGACTTTCTTCAGGCGCTCGAGGGCGTCCTCGCGCAGATGGGCGAGGTCGAGGGCATCGCGTTCTCGCTGCCCGGCGTCATCGACGTCGACGAGAAGTACCTCCATACCGGCGGCGCGCTCATGTACAACTACAAGGTGAGCGTCAAAGATTGGGAGAAGCGCCTCGGCCTTCCCATCGAGATCGAGAACGACGCCCGCTGCTCCGCCATGGCCGAGCTGTCGGTCGGCAATCTTCAGGGCTGCAAGACCGGCGTGGTTCTCGCCTTCGGTACGGGTATCGGCGGCGGCGCCGTGGTGAACGGCGAGGTCTACAAGGGCGCGCATCTCTACGCCGGCGAGGCGAGCATGATGTACTCGCGCATGCCGCACAAAGACAGCGCGCTGCGCGACGACGGCTCCTGGGCTACCGACTGCTCGACCTTTGGCATGTGCCGTCGCGTGGCTGAGGCCAAGGGCATCGAGAGGTGCAACGGCCGCGAGGTCTTTGCCTGGCTCGAGGCCGGCGATGAGGTCGCGCAAAAGATCTTCGACGACGTGTGCGACGGCATTGCCATGCAGATCCACAACATCCAGTGCTGGCTCGACCCCGAGCGCATCTGCTTGGGCGGCGGCATCAGCAAGAACCCGCTGTTCGTGGAAAGCGTGCGCGCCGCGCACAAGCGCTTCAACGCCGAGCTGCAGTACCCGTTCCCCGAGGTCGAGATCATGGCGTGCAAGTTCTTCAACGACGCCAACCTCATCGGCGCGTACCAGCACTTCCTCTACATGCAGAAGAAGCGCACCCAGTAGGCGACTCTTTCTGCCTAGCACAACCTCTCCGGAGCGGGGCCGACGTCGTATGGCGTCGGCCCCGTTTTTGTTTTATCGAAGGCTGTGTTCTCATCGACGCCGGAGATGGCGCTTCTCGGCGGCTGTCCTTCTCATGGACGCGCAACCTGACTCAACGGTAGCGGCCCTGAGGCGTGCGCACCTCAAACCCGAGCTCGCTGGGGTTGGGCTCGAGGCGCTCGTAGTTGCGCACGCTGAACCCCGAGGGAAACCATTCGTTGAACTTCTGGTAATGGGCGTGCATGCGACTCACGACGGCAGCAACGGCGTCCCCGGTGCCCTGGAGCTCTGCCTCAACGGTAATGCGGTCGGGAAGGTTCTTGACCCAACCGGTCACGCCCTCGTCGCGGGCGAAGGTCTGCATGGTCCAGCGGAATCCTACGCCCTGCACGTATCCGGTAAAGAACACGTGAAGGCGCACGACCTCGGTACTTCTCACCTGCTCGCAAAACTCCGCTGCCCTCATGTCGCGCCTCTCCGAATTTGCGTGTGACGGCGTTGGCCCACAGGCCAAAAAACGCCGTTAACAGCGTTATTTGGCAAGGGACAAACACCCGTGCCTACCAGCTTGTTCTTATTATATGCCCAGCTCAATGAGGGTGGCCAAAAAACGGCGTTAACAGCGTTATTTGGCAGAGTGGGGTGGGGAGAAGGACGGATCGTCGGAAGCGGGAGGGCTGGAGAGAAGGGAAGGGGAGAAAAAACGGAGCAGCGTCGCTACTCGGTGAAGCCGGTGTCGGCGATGCGGCCTGCGGGGTTGTCGGCGGCGGCGGTGGCGAGGGCGTCGCAGCGTTCGTTGTAGGCATGGCCGGCGTGCCCTTTGACCCAGTGCCAGGTCACGGCATGCGGCTCTACGGCCGCGATCAGCCGCTTCCAGAGGTCGACGTTCTTGACCGGCTCCTTCTTGGCGTTTTTCCACCCGCGTTTGAGCCAGCCTGCGATCCAGTGCTGGTTGAAGGCGTTCACCACGTATTGCGAGTCGGAGTGCACCTCCACCGTGCAGGGTCGCTTGAGCGCTTCGAAGGCGGCGATGGCGCCCAAAAGCTCCATGCGGTTGTTGGTGGTGCGGTCGTAGCCTTGCGAGAGTTCGAGCTTGTGCGTGGTGCCGGCAGGGTCCGTGTAGAGAAGCACGGCGCCGTAGCCGCCGGGACCGGGGTTGCCGCGCGAGGAGCCGTCGGTGTACACGGTCACGTGCATGCGCTCGCCATTTGCCACGGTTCCTCCTCGGGTCGCTTGTCTCGGTCGGGTAAGGCTTGACGATAGTAGCACGGAGCGGCAAGCTTTTCACGCGGCTTTGCGCCGCCCATCGACTGTCCGCGCGCCCCGAAGGAGCGTTATGAAGATCAACCATGCCGTTTTGCACGTGCTCGACTTTACGTCGGGCGTGACCGTGTTCTCGCAGCGCGAGCTCGACCTCGAAAGCCGCCAGGTGCGCGGTTTCGTCGAGAAGCACCTGCGCAAGGTCCGCCGCGACGAGGCCGCCCGCCGCGGATCCTTTGCCGCCGACAGCTCTTTTGCCGCGGAGCTGCGCTCGTACTTCTTCGGCGAGCGCGACTTTATCGGCATGTCGACGCAGATCGCCGACTTTCTGGCCTCAGAGCTGGGCCGTGCCGAGAAACCCGAGTCGGCCGACGTGCTCGTGGCGGACTTTGAGGACGACGAGCTGGCGGGGGAAGACGCGACCGACGACGGGACGGGTCAGCGCTTCTTCGCCGTGCTGCTCCTGGCAAGCCGTCAGGCCTTTATGCACGAGGTGCGCTCCGACGACGGACGCGTGGGCGCCGAGATCGCCCGGCACTACGCCATTCTCCCCAACCCGTCACAGAAGGTCGCGTCGTACGCGGTCGTGCGCGCTCGCGGCATGGCGGTTGCGTACGCCGACAAAAAGCGCGTCATCAACGGCGAGGACGTGATGCTCATTCCCGACGGGCTTCTTCAGTGCGAGGCGGGCGTGTCGGCCAAGGAGGCTATCGACACGGTGACGCGCATCGTCGAGGAGGTTGCCGAGGAGTTCGGCACCAACTCCGCCGTGGCGCTCTCCCGCGCCAAGAACTCGCTTGTGGAGCAGGCGGAGGAGGGGGAGTCGTTCTCGCCCGAACGCCTTGGCCGCGAGATCTTTGAGGATGCGCCCCAGCTGCAGGAGCGCTTTGCCGAGGAGGCTGCCAAGGAAGAGCTGCCCCAGAGCGTGCCGGTGGAGCACGCCGTGGCCGAGCGCCGTGCGCGCAACCATCGCATCCGCACCGATACCGGCATCGAGGTCACGTTCCCGTCGGAGTACTGCGACAACGCCGACTACATCGAGTTCGTCAACAACCCCAACGGACTCATTTCGATCGAGCTCAAGAACATCGGCAAGATCACCAACCGCTAGACGTTCGGGCGGGGCGGCGAGGCTATTGCGCCGGCGGAGGCGGGGCCTGCCCGCCCTGTCGCCCTCGTCGTTGCCGCAGGCTTGAGCGCCGCCGGGCTCTACGAAAAGCGCCCCCGCATCCTCGCTGTGAGGCTCAGGATGCGGGGGCGCTATGTTTAACCGTTGCGCGCTCGGGGCGCCGAGCTAGATCTCGGGGATGCGCTTGACGCGGTCCTTGGCCGAGGGCGGGGCCTTGGGTGCCTCGGGCGCAGGGTTCTCGTAGGTGTAGGCCTGCGTGCTGCCCTCGAGCGGCGTCTCGGCGCCAGTGGGCTGGCTCGCGGGCGCGGGCGCGGTCTCGGCGGCGCTGCTCTTGATGTGCTGCGGCGTCGGGTCGGGTGCAGCGTCCTCGCTCTGCTGGTCCGAGATGGGAACGAGGTGCGCGTCATCGCCTACGCCCACCGGGGCTCCGGGCGCATAGGGCGCGCTGCCGGCGGCACCGTACATGCCGTAGGGAATGTCGGCCAGGCGCTTCTCGTACTCCTGGCGCGCATGACGCTTGCGCACGCCGCGCACGATAAGGAAGACGATAAGCGCGATAAACGCGCAGCCGCCGACCGCAAGGCCGATGCGGACCTCGCGGATGGCGATGAGCTCCTGGGCGGTGTTGCGCAGCCAGGCGAGCGGGGCGATGTTGACGTCGTTGTTGGCAACGAGCTCGACGGTGCCGTAGGTCTGGCCGTTGTAGGAGTAGGTCACGGTGCCGAGCTTCTCGCCCTGTGCTACCGGCGCCTCGATCGTCTCGGGAAGGTCGTAGGTGGCCTCGATGTCCTCGGGGGCAACGTCGTTGGGCAGAAGGCCCTCGAGGGCGGTTGCGGCGCCGATCTCGAGCTGCTCGTCGTTCTCGGCGTCAACCACGTCGACCGTCTCAACTGCCTCGCCGCGGTCAACGAGGTCGGTCATCGAGAAGTTCGCATACGCCCACTCAAAGAGGCGCTTGGTCTCGGTCAGGCTCTCGGGGATGTCGGCGTCGGCAGCGCCGAGCACCACAGAGTAGAGCGTCACGTCGTCCTGCTCGGCGGATCCGGCAAGGCAACGGCCCGCCTCGTCGGTGTTGCCCGTCTTGATGCCCGTGCACGGCTCGTAGTACACCGACGACGAGGAGTCGAGCAGCTGGTTGGTGTTCTCGAGTTCGCGCGCATCCTGCTTGTTGGTGGCGGGCATGTCGTAAGAGGGGGTCGAGACGATCTGCGCGAAGGTCTCGTTTGCCATGGCGGCGGTCTCCATGAGGTAGAGGTCGCGCGCGGTGGTGTAGTGGTCGTCGGCGTGCAGGCCGCAGGGGTTCGAGAAGTGCGTGCCCGTGCAGCCGATTTCAGCGGCCTTCTCGTTCATCATGGCGACGAAGTTGTCGACCGTGCCGCCCACGGCGCGGGCGAGGATGTAGGACGCGTCGTTGCCGGAGGGCAGCAGAAGGCCGTAGAGGAGCTGCTCGATGGTGAGCTCCTCGCCTTCTTTGAAGCCGGCGACGGAGCTTTCGGGCGTGACGGGCTCGAGGTCGGCCTTGGTCACGGTGACCTGCGTGGAGAGGTCGGCGTTCTCGAGAACCACGAGCGCCGTCATGATCTTGGTGAGCGACGCGGGGTAGGCGGTGCCGTCGGCGTTGTTCTCGTAGAGGGTGACGCCCGACTCAGGGTCTACGAGCAGAACCGAGCTGGCCTCGATAGCGGGGTCATCGAGCGCGGCAGCGGGCCGAGCGAGAACGGCGCCCTGCGCGCACAGGGCAAGCGCGACAAGCGCGGACGCAACGGCTCGGCGCAGGCGACGGGGGCTGTGGGGACGCACCGGCGCGAGCTGCGCGGCGGTGTTTAGGGACGATAACGAGGCGCGTGCCATGATGCCTCCTTTAAGTGACTATGGGTACCCGGATGTCCGGGGTGCGGTATGTGACGCCTTGCATTATCTCATGACGTTCGGGCAAGGGCGACGCAGCGGCCGTATTTCAGCGTTTCGGCACGAGGCTCATGACTGGTTGAAAGCCGTTCATGCTGAGGCGTCTGGCGTGCGCGATGGCGCAGGCTGGGCGACAGCGTGCGGAAAACAGCCTCTCTGAGCTGCGGATGTCTCGAAGGTTGCCTCTTAAGTAAAAAGTAATGCCTATGAACAAATTACGTGCCTCATGTTAGGGTTCGGGCAAGTGTGGGTAATCTGAAGCGAGACTGGTAGAATGCCGGTAGCGCTTTTGCCCGTTTGGCCGCGCTGTGCCAAACGGTAGCTTTTCTTTAACCGAAAGGATTTGCCATGAAGGCCATTATTCCGGCCGCGGGCCTTGGCACCCGCTTCTTGCCCGCCACCAAGTGCACTCCCAAGGAGATGCTCCCGGTGCTCAATAAGCCGGTGATTCAGTACGTGGCGGAGGAGGCGCTCGCTCCCGACGAGGTCGACGGCGTGGTTATCGTCACCTCTCCGGGCAAGCCCGAGCTCCTGAGCTTCTTCCAGCCCGACCGCTCGCTCGAGACGCTTTTGCGCGAGCGCGGCAAGGAGGCGTACGCCGACGCGGTTGCCGGGGCGGGCTCCATGCCGGTTGACTTCCGCTACCAGTACGAGCCGCGCGGCCTCGGCCACGCCATCCGCTCCGCTGCCGACGCCTGCGCCGGCGAGCCCTTCCTCGTGCTGCTCGGCGACTACGTGGTGCCCTCCAAGTCGATTCTGCCCAAGATGATCGAGGTTTCCGAGGCGCACAGCGGCGCGTCGGTCATCGCCGTTGCTCCGTGCTCTCCCGATGAGGTCAGCCGTTACGGCGTTATCGGCGGTACGCGCATCGGCTCGCTCCCCGGCTGTGAGGGCGTAAGCGATACCGAGCCTGGTGCCGTGTGGCGCGTTTCGGGTACTGTCGAGAAGCCCGCGCCCGAGGACGCTCCGTCCAATCTTTACATCGTTGGCCGCTACCTGCTGAGCCCGCGCGTAATGGATCTGCTGCAGACCCAGGAGCCCGGTGCCGGTGGCGAGGTGCAGCTCACCGACGCGCTTGAGCGCTCGCTCGACCAGGAGGTCATGTACGCTGTGGTTATCGACCCGCTCGAGGGTCTCGACACCGGCACGCCTTCTGGATGGATCGCTGCAAACGCTCTCATGGCTGCTGAGGATCCGGAGCTTGCTCCGGCGTTCTGGGAGGCGGTCGACGCTCGCGGCGGTCTTAAGCGCCCCGAGGCCGAGTAGGGGAATCCGCTCTTCTCGCTTGCACGACGCCGCGCTTTCGTGCCCGCACGCACGGAGCGCGGCGTCTTTTTGCGGGTGGTCGCCCCGTCTGAGCTGGCCGTATGGTGGACCTGTAGAGACGGGCAAAGTTTCTCGAAAAAAGGTCTTGCGTTATGCGGGCGTCTGGTCAATAATGATCAAGCGCAATCGCGCTGGGGTGTTCCACACGGTGGGTGTAGCTCAGTTGGCAGAGCGACGGGTTGTGGTCCCGTAGGTCCAGGGTTCGAGTCCCTGTACCCACCCCAGTATCGTTTGCAACATATGGGCCGTTAGCTCAGCTGGCAGAGCAGGGGACTCTTAATCCCAAGGTCCAGGGTTCGAACCCCTGACGGCCCACCCATTTGATTACCACCTCGCTTCTGGCGAGGTTTTTTCTTTATTGCGCCCTACCATGGGTTCGAACCCCACTGGGGGCGCGAGCGTAAAGCGGATGCGGAGCATCCGCAGCGAGCGCGCGAGGGCGCGGAGCGCCTGAGCGGCCGCGGGCGCCGCCAGGCGCACGTCGAACCCCTGACGGCCCACCCATTGAAACAGCAGCTCAGACACCTTGTTAAGGTGCCTGAGCTTTTTTGTTATGATCTCGAAAATATACGGGCGTATACGACGGCTATTTCTCCTCATTTCAGGAGTTTGAGGATCTTGCGTGCGTTACTCTCACCCAAAGCGGGAGGATACGAGAACTGCTTGCGGCGGGCAGGGGGCATCTGTGCGCATCTCTCCCAAGAGGGGACGATGGGCGTGGGGGTGCGAGGCCTCGCAAGACAGACATTGAGAAAACCTCGTTTTGCAGCCTGAATATCTCATAGACATTGGCAAAACCTCACTTTTCTGTCGAAAAACGAGCATCTGCTCATGTCTGTTGTTATTCGATCGAGAAAAACGAGAATTTCTTACTGTCTGTTCAGCGGTGGGATCCTATCGTCCGCCCTGTCCTGCACGGGCCATGAGGCAAAGGTGAGTCTTGCGGCAACGGTCTTCACATCCGCGTTGGCTTGCACGATGTCGCACGGTCGCCGATCTTACGATGTCGCGCAAGGGGCAGGGCAGCACGCCTTCCGGTAATGCCGGCGCTCGCCGCCCTTGGCGAGACAAGGACCGCGGCAAGAACCGGGGCGGCGCCATCTGTCTGTCGGCTCGGGAGAACCGAGTCTTCTTAGATCTCTCTTCGGGCTTGGCCGTAACTTGGCTATAATGGAATAGTCTGCGCCCGTAGCTCAGCTGGATAGAGCAGGAGACTTCTAATCTCAAGGTCGGGAGTTCGAATCTCCCCGGGCGCACCAGCGGCTTTTTGCCGTGCCCGCGCCGCGTGTGTGCCGCGCGGCGTACTCCGTCATCCGTGAAGAGGGGAGACGCCTCGTGGAGCATGTGGTAGATACCGCGCAGATCTTTATGAATCAGTCGTTCGCAACGCCGTTGACCCTGCTCACGTTCCTTTCTGAGCAGGCGGCCAAGCTCGGCGTCGCAACTGACACTGCCTCCGTGCTCGCGTCGCTTCTCAAGCGCGAGGAAGAGGGATCCACGGCCCTCATGGAGGGCGTGGCCATTCCCCATGCCTACACCGACGCCGTTGTGCATCCGGCGATCTTCGTCGTGCGGATCCCCGAGGGCATGAGCTCGTGGTCGACCCTCGACGGCACGCCCGTCGACACGGTCGTGGCGCTCTTCATCCCGGGCGGAGCAGCTCCCGAGGAGTCGCGCACGCTGCTTTCGCCCATTGCCGTTGAGCTGCTCGACGCCGATTTTCGCGCCCGCCTCAAGGCAGCGGCAACGCCTATGGAGGTAGCCCGCGTGGTAGCGTCGTGCCTGTAGGGCTCAGGCGTAAGCTACGGGTAAAAATGCCGCCGTTCGCCATAATTAATGCTGGTACTGCCGATTCTTTTTCATTAGAATCTTACGAGTACGTTTGTTTGGGCATAATGTCCGATGAACCATAAATCACGTCTGCGGGAGGACAAAGTGATTTACACCGTTACGTTCAATCCGGCCATCGACTACGTTATGCACCCCAAGACCTTCGTGGTGGGGCGCACTAACCGCTCGACCCACGAGGACTTCTCGTTCGGCGGCAAGGGCCTCGATGTTTCGGCGGTTCTGTCGAACCTCAACGTTCCGAACATCTGCATGGGCTTCATCGCCGGCTTCTCCGGCCGCTTCATCGAGGACACCCTGCACGAGGCCGGCATGGTCACCGACCTGATTTGGCTCGACGAGGGCGCTACGCGCATCAACATCAAGATCGACGAGACCCGCATCAACGGCGCGGGCCCGCACATCAGCCACGAGAAGTACGGCGTCCTGATGGACAAGCTCGAGCGTCTTATCGAGGGCGACACCCTCGTGCTCAACGGCTCGGTTCCCAGCTCGCTGCCCCAGGACACCTACGCGAGCATCATGGAGCAGTTCGATGGCCGCGGCATCCGCTACGTCGTCGATGCCGTGGGCGACCTGCTGGTCCGCTCGCTCAAGTGCAAGCCCTTCCTCATCAAGCCGAACAACCATGAGGTCGGCGATATCTTCGAGGTTGCCATTGACACCCCCGAGGAGTGCCTGCCCTACGCCCACAAGCTGCATGAGATGGGCGCCCAGAACGTCATCGTCTCCTGCGGCGGCCTTGGCTCTTGCCTGGTCGACTCCGACGGCAAGGAGCATATCGTGCGCGCCGTCAAGGGCGAGGTCGTCAACACCACCGGTGCCGGCGACGCGGTTCTCGCGGGCTTCCTGGCAGCTGTTGACTGGGGCAAGTCCTACGAGGAGGCTCTCCGCTACGCCTCTGCCTGCGGCTCCGCTACGGCGTTCAGCCAGGGGATGGCCACGCGCGAGAAGATCGAAGAGGTCTGCCAGATGATGGAGGAGCAGGGGCTGTAAGTTTCGCCGCCCTTTTTCTAAAATATCGGCATAAAAAGGCGCATAGCGGGTAAAATTGCCGCTGTGCGTCTTCTTTTATGCACGGTGGTTCCTACGGCCCGCGCCGTTCCCCGTGCGTAACCGTCCTTGCAAAGAAATGACAGGGATGGATCTTGACGTACGGTTTATTCTATAGGAGTGCGGGACGGAGTGTCCCCAGGTGTCATCGGGGCATACGCCCCTTATGGCGATCGAAAGTGCAACGAAGGAGTTTAAGATGGTTTCTGAGAAGGTTACGCTCGTCAACCCCCAGGGTCTCCACATGCGTCCTGCTGGTATGTTCGCTTCCGCTATGGGCAAGTTCTCCTGCGACGTGACCGTCGTCACGCCCGACAAGGAGGTCAACGGCAAGTCCCCCATGGCTCTCATGGCTGCTGGCATCCCCTGTGGCACTGAGGTTGAGGTTCGCTGCGACGGCGCTGACGAGGCTGAGGCTCTGGCTTCCGCCATCGAGCTCATCAAGAGCGGTCTCGGCGAGTAACTCTCTGAGCGTGGCCTCGCTGCGTTAAACCAGGTTTTGGTACGGGCGTCCGCGCATGCGTGGACGCCCGTTCATTTTTTCTTTAGGGAGAGGACTAAAGATGTACAGCATGTACGAGGGCGTCAACGCCTCCGAGGGCATTGGCATCGGCAAAGTTGTGCTAGCCGTCGAGCCCGACCTGAGCTTCGAGCCGCATGCGGTTGAGGACACTGCGGCGGAGAAGACCCGCTATCAGCAGGCCCTCGAGGTCTTCTGCAAGAAGACCGAGGCCCAGGCTGAGCGCATGAAGGTGACGGTCGGCGAGAACGAGGCCGAGATCATGATGGGCCACATCATGCTCGCTCAGGATCCGGGTCTCGTCGACGGCATCAACACCGCCATCGACGGCGGTGCTTGCGCCGAGAAGGCCCTGGTTGACACCAGCACCATGTTCGAGAACATGTTCCTCAGCATGGAGGACGAGATGTTCCGCCTGCGCGCTGCTGACATCGCCGATATTCGCACGGGCATCCTCGCCGAGCTGCTCGGCAAGGACGTTGTCGATCTGTCGGTTCTGCCTGCGGGTAGCATCGTGGTCGTGCACGACCTCACGCCGTCCATGACCGCCACCATCGACAAAGAGAACGTTGCCGGTGTGGTCACCGAGGTCGGCGGCCGTACGTCGCACTCCGCCATCATCGCCCGCGCTCTCGAGATCCCGGCGGTTCTCTCGGTTGCCAACGCCTGCGGCGCCCTGCTCAACGGAGACACGGTCATCGTCGACGGTATCAACGGGCACGTCATCCACGATCCCGACGACCAGATGCTCGAGGACTACCGGAAGCGCGCTCAGGACTACGCCGACGAGAAGCGCGCGCTCGAGGCGTATCGCGGCAAGCCCACGGTGACCGCCGACGGCGACAAGAAGACCCTCGCCTGCAACATCGGCAACCCCGAGGACGCCAAGACCGCGGTCGACCATGACTGCGAGGCCATCGGGCTTTTCCGCTCCGAGTTCCTGTTCATGGACGCCAAGGAGCTCCCGAGCGAGGACGAGCAGTTCGACGCCTATCGCAAGGTCGCGACGACCCTCAAGGGCGCCCCGGTTATCATCCGCACGCTCGACGTGGGCGGCGACAAGGAGATCCCGTACCTCAAGCTGCAGAAGGAAGACAACCCCTTCATGGGTTACCGCGCCGTGCGTTACTGCCTCGACAACGCCGACGAGTACAAGGTCCAGCTCCGCGCTCTGCTGCGCGCCAGCGCTTTCGGCGACATCAAGATCATGGTGCCGCTCGTGACCTGCGTTGAGGAGCTGCGCCAGGTCAAGGAGCTCGTCGAGACCTGCAAGAAGGAGCTCGCCGAAGAGGGTCGCAAGTTCAACGAGAACATCGAGGTCGGCATCATGATGGAGACGGCGGCCGCCGCCAACATCGCCGACATTCTCGCCAAGGAGGCCGACTTCTTCTCCATCGGTACCAACGACCTGACCGGCTACACCATGGCTTCCGACCGCGGCAACGACAAGGTCGCCTATCTCTACAGCTGGTACTACCCGGCGGTCCTGCGCGCCATCAAGAACATCATCGTGAACGGCGTCAAGGAAGGCATCATGGTCGGTATGTGCGGCGAGGCCGCGGCTGACCCGCTGCTCACCCCGCTGCTGATCAGCTGGGGCATGGAGGAGTTCTCGGTTTCCGCTCCGAGCGTCCTCAAGACCCGCAAGGCCATCTCGCAGTGGTCCAAGGCCGACGCCGACGCCCTCGAGGCCAAGGTCATGCAGCTCGACACGGCCGACGAGGTCAAGGCAGCCCTTATGGAGGCCGCTCGCTAAGAGCGCTTCTCGGCTCGCATAGGTTGCCCCAAGGGGCCGGCTTCTTATGAGGCCGGCCTCTTTTGCGTTGCGTGCGAGGCTTGCGCTTCTCGACCGGTATCCAGTTGCCCGGCGGTGCTGAGATTGGATGCAGCCTCAGGTTCTGCGCAAATACGGTCGCTCTACGCACTTACGTTCGTTTGACGCAACTACGATCGCTTAGGGCGAGAAAAACGTCCGTAAGCGATCGCGTTTGCGTCAAGCGATCGGGGATGCGTAGAGCGATCGCGGGTGCGTAGGACATGGGCAGGGTGTCGTGCAGATGCTAGGTGCGCTTGGCGGAGCGGGGGCGAAAGACTACGAGCTCACTCGGCATGACCGAGACGTCGAGATGCTGGGCGCAAACGCGCTCCCCGTCGGCCTCGATGGGGTAGTCGGGCGCTTCGAGATCAAACGAAGCGCGCTTGACCCGTCGCATCTCGATGCGCTTGAAGCGCGTATGAAGCCCTTGTTTGGCGGCGAGAAAGATGCCGAGCGCCTTTGCCCGGGGGAAGGGGCCGCAGGCGTAGCAGACGTCTAGGAGGCCGTCGGCAGGGTCGGCGCTGGGACAGATGCGGAATCCCGAGCCGTAGGTGGGGCCGTTCTGCACCGCCATGACGATGCTCTGCAGGCGCCGCGGCTCCTCGTCGTCAAACGTCACGGTCATGGGGTAGGTGCGGTAGTTCTTGCCAAAGGCATTCGCCGCGCTTGCAAAGTAAAGCGGCGCGCCCGCGAGTTTGGAGCCCTTGCGGACCTCGTTGGCGCCGAGCCCAATGGTGGCGTCGAGCCCGATGGCAAAGGTCTCGACGGCAAACTCAAGACCGCTCTCGTGCTCGATGCGGATCAGGTCGACGCGAGTCTTCTTGCAGCTCAGAAGCGCCGCAAGGTCGCTGCCGTGCCAGTCTTCGATGCCGAGCGTGCGGGCAAAGTCGTTGCCCGACCCAACGGGGAGAAGCGCGAGCGCGGGGCGTTGCGCGGCGGGTATGCGCATGAGGCCGCACACGACCTCGTGGATCACGCCGTCGCCGCCGAGGGCGCAGACGGTGTCGACGTCGGTCGAGGCCGCCGCCAGCTCGGTGGCATGGCGAGGCCTCTCGGTAAAGACCAGGTCAAAGGCTTCTGCGTCGTGAAGGTAGAGCGACAGGAACCTCTGCAGGCGCTGGGCGGCGGCCTCTCCCTGGCCGCTCTGGGCACGCGGATTTGCGATGATGCGGGTACGTCCAAATTCCGTGATCATAGCTGCTCCTGATCATGGCGCTCAATGGCCTGGCCTACGGTGAGCGATGCGTCGCCGGCAAGCGAGCGCCGCTTGGGGGCCAAGATGCGCTGCGCCGGGTAGATGCCGCGGTGGCCCGCCACAAAGTAGCTGACGAAGGCCGACATCACAAACCAGGGCGCCGCCTCGCCGCCGAACATGTCGATGCCGAGCATGATGGTGGTGAGCGGCGCGTTGGTTGCGGCGCCAAAGACCGAGACAAGGCCGAGCGCGGCCAAAAAGCTCGGCTCGATGCCCGAGACCGCGCCGATCCATCCGCCCAGAGAAGAACCGATGCAGAACAGCGGCGTGACCTCGCCGCCC
>CASEEV010000078.1 GCA_949287065.1 uncultured Collinsella sp. | reverse complement strand
CTACGTGACGCAGCAGGTGGAGCTTGGTCCCGTGCCGCCCCTTGGCAAGCGCGCCGCCGTGCGCGTGCCGGTGGCGGTTGAGCGGAAGCCGGCCCCCTCGACCCCTGCGCTTCTCGTCAAGGACGCCTTCTTTAGGTACGGCCGCCGCGACCCGTGGGTGCTGCGCGGGCTGAGCGCGCGCGTGAGCCCGGGTACCGTCCACGCGTTCGTAGGCGGCAACGGCTGCGGCAAAACCACGTTGCTGCACCTCATGACCGGCGTGCTCAAGCCCCAGCGCGGCCGCGTGCTGAGCTCGCACGCCGACCGTCAGGTGCTCATGCCCCAGGATCCCAAGGCGCTTTTGGTGTGCGACACGGTTGCCGAGGAGCTCGCCGACTGGCGCGCGCGGTGCGGCTACACTGCCGAGGACGAGCGGCACGTGTGCGCACGCTTCGACCTTGACGGGTTAGAGAACCGGCACCCGTACGATCTCTCCGGCGGCCAGCAGCAAAAGCTTGCGCTCGCAAAGCTCTTGCTCGCCGACCCGCAGCTGCTCTTTCTCGACGAGCCCACCAAGGGCCTCGACGCGTCTGCCTGCGCCGATGCCGCGCATATGGTGCGCGCGCTTGCGGCGGAGGGGCGCACGGTGGTGCTCGTAACCCACGATCTCGACTTTGCCTACGCGGTGGCCGACGAGGTCTCGATGCTCTTTGACGGCGAGCTTGCCTGCACGGAGCCCTCGGCAACCTTCTTCGCGCGCAACCTCGTGTACCGCCCGCACGAGCGCTCGCGCTTCTTCGGGGCGCTTGCGGCTTGCGAAGGGCGGCAGCCATGAGCGGGGCGCCACGGTCTTTGGGGCGCGTAGGCGCAGATGCTGCCCATGAGGAGAAGAAGAGCGCCTGCCCCGGCGCCCGCTCTTCTGCCACGTCCCCCGCATCTTCCGGCGCTCCTGCTGCTCGCGGTGCCGCTGCGCGCCGTGCGGCAGGCGCGGCGCTCGAGGCGGTTGCGCTTCTCGCCGTGCCCGTTGTGCTGGGGTTTTGCGCGGCAACCTGCGTAGGCCAGAGCGCGCTGCTCTCGCTTATGGTGGTGGTCGCCGCGCTCGCGGTGTTCTTCGGGCGCTTCGAGGCTTCTGCCCCGCGGCTGCGCGACATTATGCCGGCCGCCGTGCTTGCCGCCCTTGCCGCTGCCGGGCGCGTGCTCTTTGCGCCGGTGCCCGACTTCAAGCCGGTCTCGGCCATCGCTATCATCGCAGGCGCGGTTTTCGGACGCCGCAGCGGCTTTATGGTGGGGGCGCTCGCGGCGCTCGCGTCGAACTTCTTCTTCGGCCAAGGCCCGTGGACGCCCTGGCAGATGTACGCCTGGGGCATGGTTGGCTATCTGGCGGGGCTGCTCGCTCGCGCGGGGGCATTTCGGGGGGCGTCGACCGTCCGGGCAGCGGGCACGGCTCGCCCTAGGGGCGCTTCTCTGCGCGCTTTTCTCCACATGCTGCCTCTTTACGTGTTCGGGTTTGCTTCGGGACCGCTGTACGGTCTGGTGCTCAACTCGTGGAGCATCATAGGGTTCTACCACCCGCAGAGCTTGGCGCAGGCGGCGCTGGTGTACGCGGCAGCGCTTCCGTTTGACGTGGCGCACGGCGTGTCGACCGTGGTGTTTCTCGCCGTTCTGTACGCCCCGTGGCACCGCAAGCTCGAACGCGTCCGCCGCAAGTACGACCTGCGGTAACGCCCGATCCTACCGATCTCGGGCATCTTTCCCAGCGTTTCGGCAGCAGGGCTGACTTTCGTGCACGAAAGTTCATGAACAATCGTGTGCGAAAGTCAAGAAACCCCAGTTGACTGCCTGCCAGAGTGACGAAAGTTCATGAACTTTCGAACGGGGTAGGCGTGCAGGGTGGCTTTGAGCGCGGTGACAGGGAGGATCTTCGGTGCGAGAGGTGCTAATGACAGTGCTTTTCTACCACTGGTGGCCAAAGAGGCGGGCCCGAAGCCTCTCGTTAGCTAGGCGCTGCCCGGGGGTCGGGCTTTTCGACGGGAGCTGCATGTGCGATTTGAGTGCGGCGACGAGTGAATCAAGCTCTTCTTGTTGTTTTGTTTGGTAGTTGGTGAGCTCAAATACGGTGTATCCCGCCTCTTGCAGATGGGTGCGTCGTGCAGCGTCCGCACCAATGCGCTCGGCGCCGTCGTGAAACTCGACGCTTTGGTACTCGAGCACGACATGGTGAGAAGGCCAGAATAGATCGGGATAACGCCTCTCAGCGGCACCATTTCGGGTAGCGCTAATTGGCGGGTTGAGTAGGGGCAACGGCAGGCCGTATCCGCCCAGCTTTGGTGGAAGGGCGAGAATGATAGCCGCCTTTGCCTCCTCAGGCGATCGGGAGCCCTCTTGAGCACAGAGCGAAAGGAGCCTGAGCCGCTTGATCCCATGGGTTCTCGTTGTCCGACTGAGGTATTCAGCCATTTGGCCAAGCGACATGAGCTGCGGGCGCTCGTGCAGACAGCCTCTGTAGGTTCGGTATTGCGCGAGGATCCGGTATAGGTAGAGCAGCACCTCGACATCATCGAGTTGGGGTGCTTTGCGGATTAGAGCGGCGAGAGGAGTGAGCGAGTAGACGTCGCGGGTGAGTCGCGTGATCGTGCCTTCTGGATACGGAGGGGGAGCGTAGTGAGCGATAACGCTGGCGCTCATGCGCTGGTCCGAGCGTCGAGGTACGAGAAGGTGCACGGGGCGGGCGGTTACTCCGAGGCGGGCGAGCTGCTGCTCTGGCAAGGGGCCCGAGGCGGTGATGCCGTTGACCCAGGAGCAGAGGGAGGCCGGGGCGATCGTCCGGGTAACGGGGCAATCGCCGAGCCAGAAGTCGAGTGCTGTTATGTCGCAAAGAACAAGAGCCATACTCGGAGCGTACGGCAGTTGGCGGTGCGGCTGAGAAGTATTTCAGAAAGTCCGAGCCGGTCAAACAAAACGCCGTCCTCGCGACTGTAGTTGTGGAGAAGGAACCGCAGTTGAGCGGCTAGTACCCGTCTGCACGTGCGTCCGCCGCTTGTGGAAAACTCGGTGACAGGCGAGAAGATCCGGTATTAGCCGACCGGCAAGGCGGGTATGCAGAGCGTAGCGACGCGAGAGAGGGGACGGGCGTATGGGAATGCTGAAGAGAGTCGGGTGGCTTGCGCTGACCCTGCTCGCGCCGTGCGTGTTCGTTGCGCTTCAGCTTGTGGCGGCGGTGGCGTTCTCGGTTGAAGCTGCGGTGGCGGCGAGCGGTGATGCGGCAGCGGCGGAGGAGCTCTACATGGGCAGCCTGTCGTCGGTGCTGCTCATGGCGCAGATCATGACGCTTGCCGTGGCGTATCCGTGGTGGCGGTGCCTCAAGAGGCGCCGACGCGTAGCGCACAACGAGGCTGATGCGTCTGGTCGGCAGCTGACGGTTGCCGATTCTTCAGCTGCGGCAGCGCCGGGGGCGCCCGGACGGATGGAACAGGCGGGCGGCGCGGTGCCAGGCGATACGGCCTGCGAGGAGTGCGTCGCCGGGGAGGTTGAGGTTCTCTCATATGACAGCGCCGAGGGGCCAGGCGACCGTGGGTCAACCGTTGCAGGCCAGTCGGCGGACCGGGTTGAGAAGAGCATCTGCGCGGCGCCTGGGGGCCAAGCGGTCCAGCAGCCCGCATCTGCGCTCAACGAGGCGGCGCCGAGCGCGGCGTCTGCAGGGTTGCCGCAGGCCTGCCCGTCTCACGAGGCGGCGCAGAGAGGCTCGGACCTGATGCCCGCGCTTGCTCCGGTGCCGGCTCCGGAACAGGGCATGGCACTGCGGTCGATGGCTGCGCCCGCCGCTGCGGCATACGCCCTGCCTGACGAGTTCTCTCCAAAGCAGGTGAGCCCACGCAACACGGCGGGCCTCATCATGCTCGGGTTGGGCGTGCAGCTGACGGTTTCGGTGGCGTTGTCGTTTGCGTTCGCGCTGCTCCCGCAGCTGGAACAGGAGTATACGGAGGTTATGAATAGCGGAGACCTTGGCACCGTTGCCCTTCTGCCCATTTTGGCAACGGCCCTTGGCGCGCCTGTGGTGGAGGAGGTCCTGTGCCGCGGGGTGGCCTTTGCGTGCGCACGTCGGGCGCTGCCGCGCGTGTGGATGGCAAACGTGCTGCAGGCGCTGCTCTTTGCGGTGCTGCACGGCAACATCACGCAGGGCACGTACGCGTTTGCGATCGGTCTCGTGCTCGGCGGCGTATGGCTGCGCTACCGCCGCCTTGGCTGCTGCATTGCCGTTCACTTTGCCGTAAACGCCTCGTCCTACGTTATGGACCTGCTGCCGTTCTCACTGCCGGCGCTCATGTCTGCCGGCGTAGGGCTCCTCGTTGCCGGCTGGATCTGGGCCGGGATGGGGGAGCGGCGGCTGGCTGCTTGCCAGGATCAGGCTTCGTAGCGATCATGCGGCTTCGCTTTGTCCGATGTCGGGGTGGCCAGATCCAGGCAAATCCATCTCGTTTCTCTGTATCGCAGGCAAAATGGTGATATCACAGATGCTGGTAAACCTGAGCAGGTTAATCCTCTCGGCGCTACGAAGAGCCACCCATGAAAACCGGGCGATGAAACCGATACGGAGCGTGTATTGCCTGCTACCTGCCCGAATGGCTGACAACAGCATTTTTTACGATGTGACTTGCGCTTACATACCGCAGCGTTCATGAGGTATAGAATACGGAGGTTCCAAAGCTATGCGAGGAGGTTCGGCATGCTGACGATGCTGAAGCAGATCTTGCAAGAGAACTGGCAATGGCGCCATCAGATCTGGGATCTTGCAAAGATCGACCTGGTAAAGCGTTACCGCGGCGCTGCGCTCGGCAAAATCTGGCTGTTCACGCGCCCGGCGATTTACATGCTGGTCTACTGGTTCACGCTTTCGGTGGGTATGCGCCATTCCGCCGACGTAAACGGGCAGCCGTTTCTGCTGTGGCTCGCCGCCGGCGTGTTTCCGTGGTTCTTTATGTCCGATGCCATCAACACGGGCAGCGATATCTACCATCGCTACCCCTACTTGGTCAATCGCCTCAAGTTCCCGCTTTCAGTGATCTCGACCTTCTATACGCTTTCGATCATGATTATCTTTGTCTGTACGATGGCAATCACCATCGGCGTTTGCCTGCTTGTGGGCGTGCACATTTCGCGCTACGTTTTGCAGCTGCCTCTGGTCATGATCATCATGTT
The DNA here is from genome assembly GCA_949287065.1 of uncultured Collinsella sp. Lineage (GTDB taxonomy): Bacteria > Actinomycetota > Coriobacteriia > Coriobacteriales > Coriobacteriaceae > CALUOB01. The sequence continues at coordinate 1,324 of CASEEV010000078.1, read as the reverse complement.
CGTGTTCTGGACGGCGTGGTCCATCATGCTCTCGCCGCTCGGCGCGGTCTCCAAGGACTTTGCCAACCTCATCAAGACGCTCAGCATGCCGTTCTTCTGGCTCTCGGGCATCCTGTTTCAGCTTACGTCCCTGCCGCCCATCGGTCAGAAGATCATGACGTTCAACCCCGTTGCCTGGTGCGCCGAGGCGGTTCGCTCCTGCTTCATCTACAAGCAGTGGATTTGGGAGCGTCCTGAGGAGCTCATCCCCTTCCTGATCGTCTTCTTGGTCGTGGTGCTTCTCGCTCTGCGCAACTTCAAGCGCCTGTACAAGGAGGTGCCCGATGTCCTCTAAGATCCATGAGACGGCGATCGACTACGGCGACGCCAAAATCATTCGCGACGAGGACCGCACCAACCCCGTCGCCGTTCGCTTTGACCATGTGCGCAAGACCTACAAGCTCTACAAGAACGACCGTCAGCGCCTGCTGGCAACGTTCTCCAGCCGCATCAAATGCGATTACATCAACGCGAGCGACGATCTCACCTTTACGTGCAAGCGCGGCGAGGCCCTGGCGTTTTTGGGTGACAACGGCGCCGGCAAGTCCACCGCGCTCAAGATGATCACGGGCGTGTGCTTCCCCACCTTAGGCACCATCGAGGTCCACGGTCGCGTTTCCGCTCTGCTCGAGCTTTCTGCGGGCTTTGATATGCGCCTCTCGGGTATGGAGAACATCCGCATGCGCTGTCAGCTGTGGGGCCTGTCAGAGAAAGAAGCTGAGGAGCTCATCCCGAGCATCGTGGAGTTCTCGGAGCTCGGCAAATACATCGACCAGCCCATGCGCACGTACTCGAGCGGTATGCGCGCCCGTCTGGGCTTTGCCTTCGCCTCGTCCATCAAACCCGATATCCTCGTGGTTGACGAGGCTCTTTCCGTCGGCGACCGTAAGTTCTCTGCCAAGTGCCGCAAGCGCGTGAACGACATCATCCAGAACGAGAACGTAACCGTGCTCTTCGTGACGCATTCCACGGCTCAGGCAAAGCAGTTCTGCTCGCGCGGCATCGTGCTCTCTCACGGCAAGACGCTCTTCGAGGGCAACATCGACGACGCGGTTGAGTTCTACGAGAACACCTAAGCTCCCGGTGCGTTAGCTCTAACGCTGCGCACAACGTTTCATCAGACAGAACAAAGGACAGAACAACGCGGCCCCGCAAAAGCGGGGCCGCTTTGCATAGGACTGCACAGTGTTCGCGTGTCCCGAGCGAGGAGAGCGCGGAGCGTGGTGCAGGCGCTCTACACGCGCTTCCGTACCATCATGGCCAGAGATCGCGGCAGAAGGCTCGG
>CASEEV010000077.1 GCA_949287065.1 uncultured Collinsella sp. | reverse complement strand
GCTCCGTATGCAGTGTGCATCTTCTTGGTGTGGCCGGTCTTTGGCTTGTGCCTCGGGTTTACCGTGCTGTCGCTTATTAGGGGCATGCTTCCTCAGGCTACTTTGCCCGACGATGACAAGCAACGGCGCACGACTGCAGGTAAGCGCCGCGCTCGGCTTGTGGCTCTCGCCGCTTTTGTCGTAGCTGTGCTTTCCTGGCTCGTGATCGTACTCACTGCCTGCGGCGCGCTCCATTCCACTCCCGCGATCTACCTTACCGATCTGCTGCTCGATTTCGCTCCCGTCTTCTACACCCTCGCCGGTGCTGCGACGGCTGCGGTATGGTGAATCGCCGTTGGGGGGGGGTGGCCTCATGAAAAGTTCGTTTTATCTGAAGTACGCGTTAAAGCAGGGCGCTATAGTCCTAGCCGTTGTTGCCGTCGTCTTTTTGATGTTCGGCCCGCTTTCTGCGTTCCTTCTCAAAGAGGACATCGTCTTTTGCCTGCTGTTGTTTGGAGCGGTGTTCTTACTGACGTTCATTCCGATGTGTGCCGCCTCGGCATTTGAGCGCACGTGCGGATCGCGCAAGTCCCAGCCAGTTGACGACGCGTGGCGCAAAGAAGCGTTCGACAATATCTGCATTGTCGGGTGCGGGGTGTTTCTCTGCGCCCTGAACCTTTACACAGCGATTCAGGCGTTCATCGGGGAAGATCTTTTTCGCGGCTCGGTCGGTGCGATCCTAGCCGTCGCGTTTCTGGTGATTATGTTCGGCAGGGGCATCCGCGGCCTGAGGAAGCTCGCGAGGGCGTAGGCCAACGCTTTGTTCCGCGCGCATCGTCGCTCTCCGTGAATAATCCGTGGTGAGTGGGGGCGATTGGGGGTACCCCGGGGCAACCGGGGGCTCCCGGATAACGCTCTGTGCTAGTATTCATGTTCGTCCGTACCTCCTACCTAGCTGCATGCGAACACCCGCGGCACGCTCGGTTCGAGGCGAATCGCTACAAGAAAGGTGTTGGAAATGACCATTTCCAAGGAGCGCAAGGCTGAGCTCGTCGCTGAGTTCGGCGACAACCCGCAGGACTCGGGCAACCCCAAAGCCCAGGTCGCCATCATGAGCGCTCGCATCCGCGAGCTCACCGAGCACATGAAGGCCCATCCCAAGGACTTCCACACTCGTCGTGGTCTGCTCATGATCGTCGGTCGCCGTCGTCGTCTTCTGTCCTACATCAAGAAGCGCGACATCAACGAGTACCGCGAGCTTATCGCCAAGCTCGGTATCCGCGACAACATTCAGTAGTAGCGGGATGAAGGGGGCGCCTTTCGGGGCGCTCCTTTTCTTGAGAAGGGCTTGCGGCGTGTGAGCGCGATCGCGCGCAAGTCGTAAAGAGCCCTGACCACAGACATGCCAGGCGAGAAGCGCCTGTTATGTGCGCCGGAAGGCGCGGCCGCGATCGGCGCGGCAGATGGAGCCCATGCGCAACGGGGCGCATGGAGATGAAAGAGGAAAGATGAAGGTAAGCAAGAAATTCGAGCTGTATGGCAAGACCTACGTGCTGGAGTCCGGCGAGCTGGCCAAGCAGGCCACCGGCGCCGCGCTCGTCAAGCAGGGCGACACCACCATGCTGCTCACCGCTGTGGTCTCGAAGGAGCGCAAGAACTACGACTTCTTCCCGCTGACGGTCGACTTCAACGAGAAGATGTACGCCGTGGGCCGTATCCCCGGCGGCTATCTCAAGCGCGAGGGTCGTCCTTCCGAGAAGGCCACGCTGACTGCCCGCATGATCGACCGTCCGATCCGCCCGAGCTTCCCGGCCGGCTTCCGCAACGAGGTCCAGATCGTGGCCACCTCGCTCGTTGCCGACCAGAAGAACCCCTTCGACGTCATCTGCACCATGGGCGCCTCGCTCGCCCTCACGCTCGGCGGCGTTCCGTTCGAGGGTCCGCTCGCGTGCGTGCGCATCGGCCGCAACAAGGAGACGGGCGAGTTCATCGTCAACCCGACTTACGAGGAGCGCGAGAACTCCGACCTCGATCTCGAGCTCGCGGGCACGCGCGACTTCATCTCCATGGTCGAGGCCTCGGCCGACGAGGTGTCCGAGGACGACATGCTCGCCGCTATGGCGTTTGGCCAGGAGGCCATCGGCGCCTTCTGCGACGCCCAGCTTGCCTTCGTTGAGGAGTGGGAGCAGGCCAACGGCCCGATCGTGGCCAAGGAGTACCCGCTCGACGAGCCGGTGCCCGAGGTTCACGAGCGCGTCTTTGCCCACTACGACGAGATGGCCGCTGCTCTTCGCGACGCCGACAAGCTCTCGCGCATCGGCAAGGTCGAGGCTCTGAAGGAGCAGATCCGCGCCGAGTTTACCGAGGACGAGCAGCTCGCCTGGGACCGCGAGATCCCTGTTGAGCTCAAGGCCCTCGAGAAGAAGGCCATGCGCACCATGGTCGTCGAGACCGGCGAGCGCGTTGACGGCCGTGCCGCCGACGAGATCCGCCCGATCATGGTGAAGGGCAACTACCTGCCGCTCGTTCACGGCTCCGGCCTCTTTCAGCGCGGTCAGACCCAGGTTCTCTCCGTGCTCGCGCTCGGCATGCTCAACGAGTGGCAGCGCCTCGACACCATCGAGCCCGTCGAGGGCAAGCGCTACATGCACCACTACAACTTCCCGCCGTTCTGCACCGGCGAGACCGGCCGCATCGGCAGCCCCAAGCGCCGCGAGATCGGCCACGGCAACCTCGCCGAGCGCGCGCTTCTCCCCGTGCTCCCCAGCGAGGAGGAGTTCCCCTACGCTATCCGCGTGGTCTCCGAGGTCATGGAGTCCAACGGCTCCTCGTCCATGGCGTCCACCTGCGCGAGCTGCCTTGCGCTCATGGACGGCGGCGTGCCGATCAAGCGCCCGGTTTCCGGCATCGCCATGGGCCTCATCCAGGAGGAGGGCAAGACCGTCGTCCTGTCCGACATCCAGGGTCTTGAGGACTTCCTCGGCGACATGGACTTCAAGGTGACCGGCACCGAGCAGGGCATCACCGCCATGCAGATGGACAACAAGGCCACCGGCCTTACGCAGGAGATCCTCGCTGCCGCTCTCGAGCAGGCCAAGCAGGGTCGCGCCTTCATCCTCGACAAGATGCTCGAGGTCGTTCCCGAGCCGCGCCTCTCGGTGCGCCCGACGGCCCCGCAGATCGTCTCGATCCACATCAACCCCGACAAGATCCGCGATGTCATCGGCTCCGGCGGCAAGGTCATCCGCGGCATCCAGGACGAGACCGGCGCTTCGGTCGACATCCAGGAGGACGGCACCGTCTTCATCGGCGGCGACGAGGCCGCCGTTACCGCTGCCAAGGAGAAGATCGAGCTTATCGTCAAGGTTCCCGAGGTGGGCGAGGAGTACACCGGCCGCGTGGTCTCGATCCAGCCCTTCGGTGCCTTCGTCAACCTGCTCCCCGGCAAGGACGGCCTGCTCCACATCAGCCGTGTTGCCGTCGGCCGCGTCGACAAGGTCGAGGATGTTCTCAACATCGGCGACGAGGTCAAGGTCAAGGTCATCGAGGTGGACGAGAGGGGCAAGATCTCGCTCGATCGCCTCGAGAAGCCGCACGCGCCTGGTGACTCCGGCAACGGCGGCCGCGCATACGGTCGCGGTGGCGACCGCGGCGAGCGTCGCGGCGGTCCGCGTCCGGGCCGCAACGCCGGCCGTCACGACGGCCGTCGCGAGAGCGGCGCCCCGTACCGCGGTGAGCTCGATCGCGACCGCGGTGACCGCGGCGAGCGTCGTCCGCGCCGTCATCACGACGCGTAGGCAACGCGCTTAAGCGCATAGCTGATCAGTTGGCCCGACCCTCGATAACGGGGGTCGGGCTTTTGCTCTTTCTTGGCACGTACCCCCTTCGCCTCATTGCGCTTATCGTGTAGGGATGCCCTATGGCTGCATGGCCCGAGCGCTTAATCGGTACAATATTGTACAACGTGTGCATGAATGCCGGCATATTGTGAATCATCGTTGTTGTCGGCTCAGAGTTAGACCTGGTAAGACGGCCTGGCCGTCATGGATCTTGCAACCCTACCGAAAGGAGCGCTTATCAGCATGCCTGCAAAACGTAAGAATCCGCCGTTGCGGATCATCCCCCTCGGGGGCTTGGACGGCATCGGCAAAAACATGACCGCCTTTGAGTGCGGCAACGACATGGTGCTTGTTGACGCCGGCCTCATGTTCCCCGATGACTCGCAGCCCGGCATCGACCTTGTTCTGCCCGACTACAGCTACGTGCTCGAGAACGAGCACAAGCTGCGCGGCATCATCATCACCCACGGTCACGAGGACCACACGGGGGCGCTCCCGTACCTGCTTCAGGACCTCAACGTCAAGGTGCCGATCTTCTCGAGCAAGCTCACCCTCGGTTTCATCGAGGGCAAGCTCCAGGAGCATCGCATCAAGTCGGTCAAGTTCCGCGAGACCAAGTCGGGCGACCACATCAACCTCGGCTGCATCTCGATCGACTTCTTCAGCATGACGCACTCCATTCCCGCTGCTCTCGGCGTGTTTATCCGCACGCCCCAGGGAACGGTGCTTCACACGGGCGACTTCAAGCTCGACCAGACACCCATCGACGGCGTGCGACCGGCCTACGACCTCATAAGCAAGTTCGGCAAGCAGGGCGTCAACCTGCTGCTTTCCGACTCCACCAACGCCGCGGTTCCCGGTTTTACCAAGTCCGAGGCCGAGGTAGGGGCGAGCCTGCGCCACATTATCAAGAACGCCGAGGGCCGCGTCTTTGTGGCGAGCTTCTCGTCGCATATCCATCGTCTGCAGCAAATCTGCAACGCTGCGGTGGAGTGTGGCCGCAAGGTCGTTGTGACGGGTCGCTCCATGCTCACCAACACCGCCGTTGCACGCGATCTCGGCTACCTCAAGGTTCCCGATGACGCCATTGTCGACGCCTACGACGTGGGCAACCTGCCCGAGGAGAAGATCGTCGTCATGTGCACCGGCTCCCAGGGCGAGCCGCTCTCGGCGCTGTCGCGCATGGCAAACGGCGAGCACCGCACGCTCTCGATCCACGAGGGCGACACGGTGATCATCTCGGCCACGCCGGTTCCGGGCAACGAGAAGGCCGTCCAGCAGGTCATCAACAACCTCGCCAAGCTCGGCTGCGACGTGTACGACAAGACCAAGATGCTCGTTCATGTCTCGGGTCACGGCTCGCAGGAGGAGCTCAAGCTCATGCTCGCCATGACCAAGCCGCGCTACTTCATGCCGGTTCACGGCGAGGCGGTCCACCTGCGCGCGCATGCCGACCTCGGCCTCAAGATGGGTATCGCTCCCGATCACATTTTCATTCTCGACAACGGCGACACGCTCGAGATGCGCAACGGAGAGGTGCGCGTCGGCCCTTCCGTTGAGTCCGGCGTGGTCTATGTCGACGGTTTGCGTATCGCCGACGCAGATCCGATTGTTCTGCGCGACCGTCAGAAGCTCGCCAACGACGGCCTGGTTACCGTCGTTGTTACCATCAGCCCCAAGCGAGGTCGCATCGAAGGCATCGAGTTCTCGAGCCGCGGCGTGTCGTTTGCCACGGACGAGGCCTTCACGCTCGACGCCAACGAGGCGATCCTGCGCACTATCGAAAAAGGAACGTTCAACTTCACGACCGGCACGGATGCCATCCGCAAGGCGGTGCGCGACTCGCTCACCAACTTCCTGTGGAACCGCACGCACTCCCGTCCGATGATCATCCCGGTCGTCATGGAGGTCTAGCGTGGCCCAAAAACGCAGCTCAAACGCAGCAAAGAGCAAGAAGAACAACAGTGCGGGCAAGGGCGCTCGCGCGCAGGGTGCCGGCAAGGCGCCGCTGCGCGCGTCTCGCTCTGCCGAGGCTGCCGCTCCGGCGGCCCCTCTGCTCGATGACACGGCACCGCGCGACATAACAGGGATCGTCCTCGCCGTGGTTGGCGTGGCGTCGCTTATCGCGGTGGCGGCACCTACTACGGCACCTGTTACCTCGGCGCTCGCGAGCCTTCTGCATCTTGGCTTTGGCCTTGGCGGGTACCTGATCCCGTTGGCCATTCTTGCCTTCGCCGCGCTTTTGTTCGTGCGTTCCGGGTTCCCGGTTCACGGCCGCTCGATTGCCGGCGGCTCCCTTATCTTTGTCTCGGTGCTCGCTCTGCTCGCGCTGCATGTGGGCGTGGGGGTCGGCTCTGCGCCCACGCAGGCCGAGTTCTTCTCGCCTGCCCATCTGAGTGCGTCGGGCGGTGCTGTCGGCGCAGCTATAGCCTGGGTTCTGAGAAGCGCCCTTGGTAAGGCCATCGCCACGGTGGTTCTGCTTGGCCTTGTCTTTGCCGGCATGGTCGTGCTCGGGCTTTCCATCAGCGAGGTGGTCCAGAAGGCCCGCACCATCGGAGAGGACCTGGTAGCCAAGCGCAAGCTGCCCTTCAACAAGACCCCCTGGGGCGACGCCCATGCTGCGGCTCCGTACGACGACGGTTACCAACCGGCAGCGCCTGCAGTGCATGTGAACCGCGCGGTTGGCCAGCTTTCGCTTGACGACGCCGGCGTGGACTACGGCGAGGATCCATTTGTCGACGTCTCCGATCAGATTGCCTCCGAAGAGGCTGAAACCACGCTTCTGGAGCCGAAGGCTCAGCGGGGGAGCGGTGCTGCCGAGGCTCCCACGGTGCTCAACAACGCGGTCCGTGCCGCGCTTGACGCGCAGGGTGATGCCAAGACGACTGTGCTTCCGCATCGCGACGGCCTTATGGCCAAGCTTGCCCATAAGCGCGCCGAGCTTGAGGAACGCACAACCGCTGCCCAGGCAAAGCGAACCGTCTCACAGGACAATGCGTGCGCTGCACCTGCCGCTGCCGAGACGCGCGTTCTCGAGAAGGGCGCGCGCGTTGTAGGCGGCGCTGCTGCTGCGGCACCGCAGGGCACTGCTGCCGGAGCGGTTCCGGACTTTCTGAAAACCGCCGCCGCAACAGCTGCTCCGGCTGCAGGTGCTGCCGTGGCCTCTGCCTCACGCGCATCGCATGGAGCTGCCCCCAAATCCGCGCCTGCGAAAACAAAGCAGCGCACCGATGCCGCGGCCACCGATCTGCCGTGGACGGAGCCCCATAAGGTCGCAAGCGCGCCGGCGGCGGCGCAGCCTGCCCCGAAGCGCGCCGAACAGCCGGCCAAGCCTGTTGTTCCGGCAGGTTCCGCCGACGGCGTTCTGCCGCCCGTGTCGATTCTTCGCCACAACCCTCAGTCCGCCTCCGCCGCCGCTTCTCAGCGCGAGCTTGAGCAGACCGCTCAGAACCTGCAGGACACGTTACAGGAGTTCGGGCTCCATGCGCGCGTCGTGGGCTTTATCGCTGGTCCCACCGTTACGACCTTCAAGGTTCAGCCCGGCGACGGCGAGCGCGTCAACCGCATTATGAACCTCGAGGACGACATCGCGCTCTCGCTCGCAACCGACGCGGTGCGCATCTTCGCGCCTATCCCGGGCACGTCGCTCGTGGGCATCGAGATTCCCAACCGCACGCGCCAAAACGTCACGTTGGGCGATGTTTTGCCCTACGCCAAGGGCGGTCCTCTGGAGCTCGCGGTCGGCCGCGACGCCGAGGGTGTGCCGGTCGTTGCCGATCTCGCCAAGATGCCCCACTTGCTCGTTGCAGGTACCACGGGCTCCGGCAAGTCGGTCATGATCAACACGATCACTATGTCGATGCTCATGCGCGCCACGCCCGAGGAGGTTCGCCTTATCATGGTCGACCCCAAGCGCGTCGAGCTATCGGGTTACAACGGATTGCCGCATCTCTACGTCCCGGTGGTTACCGAGCCCAAGCAGGCAGCGAGCGCGCTGCAGTGGGGCGTGGCCGAGATGGAGCGCCGCCTCAAAGTCTTCGAACGCCTGAACGTCCGCAACATCGGCACGTTCAACAAGAAGCAGGCTGCCGGCGACTACGAGAGCTACGACAATCCGCCGAGCAAGATGCCCTATCTCGTCATCATCATCGACGAGCTCTCCGACCTCATGATGGTCGCCGGCAAGGACGTCGAGGCTTCGATCGTCCGTATCGCCCAGCTCGGCCGCGCGGCGGGCATCCACCTCATCGTGGCAACCCAGCGCCCGAGCTCCGACGTTGTCACGGGCCTCATCAAGGCGAACATCACCAACCGCATCGCCTTCAACGTGGCAACGGGCATCGACAGCCGTGTCATCATCGACCAGGTAGGCGCCGAGAAGCTCATCGGCATGGGCGACATGCTCTTCTCCAAAGTCGACTGGGGCAAGCCCAAGCGCATCCAGGGGTGTTACGTTTCGGATGAGGAGATCGCGCAGGCGGTCGATTTCTGGAAGGAGCAGGGCGCTCCCGAGTATCATGAAGAGATCCTCTCTGCCGTTGCCCCCGCATCGGGCGTCGGCGGCAGCCATGAGGCGAGCGACGATGACCCGCTGCTTTGGGAAGCCGCTCAGATCGTTGTGGAAACCGGCCTGGGGTCCACGTCAGGCCTCCAGCGTCGCCTTAAGGTCGGCTATGCACGCGCCGGCCGCATTATGGATATGCTTGCCGAGCACGGCGTGGTCGGGCCTCCCGACGGGTCGAAGCCGCGCGAGGTTCTGCTTGACCAGGAGGGGCTCGACGCGCTCCGCGAGGCCGAGCAGCAGATGGACGCGATTATGGACTAGCGCGCGGGAAGGGTAGGGAATGGCACGTTTCAGCGAAATGCTGCTGTACCGGCGCCGCCAGCTGGGGATGTCGGTTCAGCAGGTCGCCAACATCATCAAGATTCGCCCACAGATCATCGAGTACTTCGAGACGGGCGACTTTGCGCGCATGCCGCCGCGTGGCTATGCGCAGGGCATGGTGTCGAGCTATGCTCGCTACCTCGGCCTCAATCCGCGCGAGGTTATCGACGCGTACTTTGACGACCTCGCCGAGTTTGAGCGCAACGCAGGCACCCGTGCCGGGCGTTTTCAGAGCGCGGTTATGGAGACCGACGCTAACACCGGTCGGTACGGCAGCTATGTGAGCTCAACGCCGCTCGCTGGTTCTCGCGGGTCGCGGCGCCTGCCTCAGGCGGGCTATGTGTCCGACTACGGGTTGGGGAGCGACCCCGGCCTGAGCTACGATCCGGCTACGCTCGAGCGCTTCGGCTCGTCCAACGACAGCGCGCACCGCATGCAGGACGCGTACGGCACCGGTCGTTTTCCTGCCCAGGATGCGCCTCGTCCTCGATCGTACGGCAGCTCGCGCTCGCGTTCGAGGCGCAGCGGCTCGTATCGCGAGCGCACCTCGGGTGCCACTTCGTCGCTCTCCCCGGTGCGTGACGCGCGCAGTTCTTGGGCGGCGTCGCGCGCGACCTCGACCTACCGCCGTGGTACTTCCTCCCGAGGCGGCTCCGGACGAGGGAGCTCTTCAGCAGGGTTCTTCTCGGCTATGGACCCGCGTCTGCTGTTCGGCATCATTGGCGCACTCCTTCTTGTCATCGTTCTTTTGGGCTTCGTGGCTGTTCGCGGCTGCACGAGCTCGGGTCCCGAGAGCCAGCCTTTGGCCGAGGCTATGGCGGGTTCTGCCAAAGTGACCGCGCTTCAGGGCTCCGATGCCCCGGCGTCAGACGCTGCGTCCTCTGACAAAGAGGGCGATGATGCCGAGAAGAAGGAAGAGAAGAAGGTTCCCAAGCAGACCGTGGTCAAGGTCTCGGTTGACGACGGCGAGTCCGCATGGATCGAGATCATGGTCGACGGCGAGAACGTCTACGCCGAACAGACCCAAGGTCCGTTCGAGAAGGAGTTCAAGCCCAAGGAGAGCATGGAGATCCGCGTCGACCAGGCGAGCGTTGTGACCGTCGAGCAGAACGGCGAGCCCTTAAGCTTCGACCGCAAGACGTCCGGCGTGAGCAAGATCACGGTCGACGTTCCCGAACAGCCCAAGGACAGCAAGGATGAGGGCAACGGCGAGACGGCCTCCGATGACGGCGCTGCAGATTCGTCGTCTGATGAGAGCGCCTCTTCGGATGAGTCCACGGACGCTCAAGACTCCGCGGACAATGAGGTTGTTAACGATACGGTGGATGGGGAAACCTACTCCGAGGAGTAGGTTTCTCTACCCGATTCCAGCTATTTGGAAGGGATGGCCCTCATGGCTAAAGATTCTAGTTTCGATGTTGTGTCCCAGGTCGATATGCAGGAGATCGACAATGCGTACCAGCAGGCTGCGCGCGAACTCTCGCAGCGCTACGACCTGAAGGACGCCAACGCTTCTCTGGAGCTTTCCAAGGCCGAGAAGACCTTTACCATTGCGGCGCCTGCAGACTTTGTGGTCCGCCAGGTCACCGATATGCTCAATTCCAAGCTCGTTCGCCGAGGCATCGATCTCAAGGCCGTAAGCTGGGGCAAGCCGCAGGCTGCTTCCGGCGGTTCGGTGCGCGTGGTCGGGCAGATCGTCGACGGCATCTCTCAGGATGTCGCCAAGAAGATCTCCAAGGACATTCGCGACCAGAAGCTCAAGGTCAAGGTGACGATCGAGTCCGACAAACTGCGCGTCTCTTCCGCCAGCAAAGACACGCTTCAGCGCGTCATCGGCTTTTTGCGCGATCAGGACTACGGTCAGCCGCTTCAGTTCACCAACTATCGCTAAACGACGTCTTGCGGGCTAAGGCATAAAGAAGGGTACCCATGGCAGATTCGCTCGGAAAGCTCATGTTCATCACGTTGGGATGTGCCAAGAATGAGGTCGACACCGACCGCATGCGCTCCCGTCTCATGGCTGCCGGATACGAGGAGGTAGGCGAAAGCGCGCTGGCTGACTGCGTGCTTATCAACACCTGCTCGTTTCTGGCGTCGGCTACCGAGGAGAGCGTCACGACCACGCTCGAGCTCGCTGAGAACGTGCATGACGGCATCCGTAACGTGCCCATCGTGATGTGCGGCTGCGTGCCGTCTCGCTATGGCAACGACTTGCCCGAACAGCTGCCCGAGGTTGCCTCGTTTGTACCCACGCAGGACGAGGAGAACATCGTCGAGCGTATCGATGCGGTTCTCGATGTCCATCGCGCGGCGCCCGCCTTTGTGCCTGGCACGCTGCGCACGGTCGAGGCTGCTTCGGCGTACGTCAAGATCTCCGACGGATGCAACCGCTTCTGCAGCTTCTGCGCCATCCCCTACATTCGCGGCCGCTATGCGTCGCGTCCTGCCGATGAGATCGTTGCCGAGGTGCGCGCACTCGTGGCGGGCGGCGTGCGCGAGATCGTGCTCATTGGTCAGGACACCGGTGTCTGGGGCTCCGACTTTGCCGATGATGTTGAGGGACCCCGTACGCTCGCGGATCTTCTGCGCTGCGTTGCCGAGGCGGTACGTCCTGAGCGCGTTTGGATTCGCGTGCTCTACTTGCAGCCCGAGGGGATGACCGACGACCTCATTGCGACGATCCGCGATACGCCCGAGGTGCTCCCGTACATCGACATCCCTGTCCAGCACTGCAACGCGTCGGTACTCAAGCACATGCGCCGCCCTGGCTCCGCACGTGAACTCGAGGAGCTGTTCGCGCGGCTTCGCAAAGAGATTCCCGACATGGTGCTGCGCTCCACGGCAATGGCCGGTTTCCCCGGGGAGACCGAGGAGGAGTTCGAGGAGCTGCTCGGGTTCCTTGACCGCGTGGGCTTTGACTACACGAGCGTGTTTGCCTACTCGCAGGAGGACGGCACGCTTGCCGCTACGCTTCCCGATCAGATTGACGAGGACGTCAAGATCGAGCGGGCCCAGGCGCTGACCGATCTCGCGGAGAGCCTTGGATTTGCGGCCACCGCCGCCCATGTGGGGGAGCGCGCCGAGGTTATCGTCGACGGCGTTGAGGAGAACGACGGCGTGCGCGAGGTTATCGGTCATGCATGGTTCCAGGCACCCGATTCTGATGGAGCGGTTCATTTGGATGCTGACGAGGCTACCGTTGGTGATATGCTAACCGTTGAGTTCACAGACAGCTTCTGCTACGAGCTTGTCGGTCATGTTGTGGAGTAAGAGCTGATGGCTGCTGATAAAAAAGAGCTGACGAGTATTTGGACGCCCGCCAATATCGTTACCTGCGTGCGCATTCTCTTTATCCCGGTGTACATGCTGTTCGCAACCATTCCCATGGAGGCCCTGGGTATCGGGTACGGCGCCAGGGTTGCTGCCGCGTTCGTGCTGTACATGATTCTGAGCCTGACCGACAAAGCCGACGGCTATCTTGCGCGCTCTCGCGGCGAGATCACCGATTTCGGCAAGTTTCTCGACCCGATTGCCGACAAGCTCCTTGTGTTTTCCGCGCTCCTAATCTTCGTCGAGCAGGGTAAAATCAGCTGCTGGGTCGTGTTCGTTATTCTCGCCCGCGAGTTCTTGGTGAGCGCGCTGCGGATGGTCGCCGGTGCCAACGGCGTTGTTATCGCTGCCGACAAGCTCGGCAAATGGAAGACTGCCACCACCATGGTATCCATCTGCATCTATCTCTTTGTGGATGTCATGACCGCCTATGCGCTGCCGTGGTCGGCCGAGGTGCTCCTTGCGGCGCACGCCATCATGGCCGTTGCGGTTGTCCTTACGGTTGTTTCGGGCATCCAGTACTTTATGGGTGCTCGGCGTACGGTGTTTTCGGTCTAGATGGTGCAGAGGACTTCATCATGAAGAAGTTCGAGCGAGAGGCTTGCGTTAACGGCGAGACGATAACCGATGAGGTCCTTTTTGCGTGCGCTGAGCGTGTAGTGAAGTTTGGCGCTGCATGCGGCCGAACCGTTTCGACCGCGGAGTCTTGCACTGCCGGCATGGTCGCATCGGAAATCGCCTCTGTTTCTGGAGCGTCCGATGTTTTGCGCGGCGGCGCGGTTACCTATGTGAATGAGATCAAAGAGCGTGTTTTGGGCGTTCAGCACATAACGCTCGAGCGCTGGTCGGCGGTCTCCTATCAAACCGCTTACGAGATGGCGCTTGGGTCGCGTCAGTTGTTTGGATCCGATGTGACGGTGAGCGTTACGGGTTACGCGGGTCCTACGGGAGGAACCGAACAGGATCCGGTGGGCACTGTCTACTTTGGGTGCGCTGACGCGAGCGGTTGCACCATGTACCGTCGATCAATTTCCGGCGATCGTACTCAGGTGCGCCGGGCCGCAGCGTGGTTTGCGCTCGAGCTGCTGGCTTCTTCGCTGCAAGAGGCGGGGGAGACCTCCTAGCCCCACCCGCCCTCATGTGTGCTTCCTGTGGTGCCCGTGTTGGGCTTACTGACTTATGCATCGTCGTAACGAGCTCTAACGCCCCTGGTGCTTTACAGCTCTACCTGCGGTAACGCGCCATTTGTTGGAAGTCGGCAAGTTTGATCACGGTATGTGCGGTGTTTATGGTCAGGGTTTGGTCGGCCTTTGGTTCGATGCGCGGCGTAAGCTTCTAGATACGTTGACAGCGAACAACCGTTCGCATATACTGCTACCAGACGGTAGTAAAGGGAGGACATGCGGTATGGCTAAGAGTTCCGGTCCGGTACGGCAGGTACACGAGCGCACTACGGGCGAAGAGCGCGAGAAAATGATCAAGCTCACGACGTCCGAGATCGAGAAGAAGTTCGGCACGGGTTCCATCATGCGCTACGGTGATGGCGGTCCCGAGCTTGAGGTAGAGGCTATCCCTACGGGCTCTTTGGCGCTTGATGCCGCTCTCGGCATCGGCGGTGTGCCGCGCGGCCGCATCATCGAGATCTACGGACCCGAGTCCTCGGGTAAGACCACGCTTTCGCTCGAGATTCTTGCCGAGGCCCAGGCCATGGGCGGCATCGGAGCATTTATCGACGCGGAGCACGCGCTCGACCCGGGATACGCCGCCCGCATCGGCGTCGATATCGACGATCTGCTTATCTCGCAACCCGATACCGGCGAGCAGGCGCTTGAGATCTGCGACATGCTTGTACGCTCCGGTGCCATCGACGTCATCGTCATCGACTCCGTAGCGGCTCTTGTCCCCCGCGCCGAGATCGAGGGCGAGATCGGTGACACCACGGTTGGTCTTCAGGCCCGTCTTATGAGCCAGGCCCTGCGCAAGCTCGCCGGATCCCTCGCCAAATCCAAAACCACGTGCATCTTCATCAACCAGCTTCGCGAGAAGATCGGCGTGATGTTCGGCAATCCCGAGACCACCACGGGCGGCCGTGCCCTTAAGTTCTTCTCGTCCGTGCGCATCGATATTCGCCGCATCGACAGCATTAAGAACGGGCAGGAGATCGTCGGCAACCGTGTCCGAGCCAAGGTTGTGAAGAACAAGGTCGCCCCGCCGTTCCGCTCGGCTGAGTTCGACATCATGTACGGCACGGGCATCTCCAAGGAGGGCTCGATCCTTGATATGTCGGTCGAGAACAATATCGTTCGCAAGTCCGGTGCTTGGTACACCTACGAAACCGAGCGTCTGGGTCAGGGCAGGGAGGCGGCCAAGGAATTCCTGCGCAAGAACCCCGATCTTTCCGATGAGATCGAGCATAAGGTGCGCGTTGCCTGCGGTCTCGAACTTGCCGAGGACGAATCTACCGGCGATGCCGTGGAGCTCTAAGGACGACCCGGTTTGAACAGCCCCGACTATTTGGATGCCCAGGCCACCGTCGATGCGGAGACGTCGGCGGTGGCCTCATATCGCGTTGTTCTTCCCGAGCGAACCTCACTTGGCATGGGGCGAAGCAAGCCCAAGGCAAAGCTCGAGGTGCGCCTCGAGAGCGGTCCGGTCATGGAGATCAAACTGCCTGTTGCGGTAGCGCGGCTCCTGCGATCGCACGACATCAATGTGCCGATCGATAAAGACGACTTCTTTGACGCGGTGCGCTCTCTCGAGGTTCGCTCTGCCAAGGAAGTGCTGGCTGCCAAGCTTGACCGGCGCGACTACACGCAGCTCGAGGCACAGCAAAAGCTCGTGCGTGACGGGTTTCTGCCCGATATTGCTGCCGAGGCTGTTGACTGGGCGTGCAATCACCGCTTCATCGACGACGATCGCTATGCGCGCTTTTACATCGAGGCAAAGAAGCGTGCCGGGTGGGGTAGGCGCCGCATAGAACGCGAGCTCTCGGTGCGCGGCGTCGATGCCGAGAGCATCGCGGGGTATCCGGAGGACTTTTTTGACGATGCTGCGGACGTAGGCCGCGCACTCGGGCTCTTGGAGCGCAAGCGTCTGCCCGATACGCGGGCCTACGAGAAGCTCGTCCGGTTCTTGGTGGGCAAAGGATTTGATTACCGATGCGCCTCCGAAGCGGTTAAGTTGCGCCTAGAGCATGAGGACGCATAACGTGCTTTCATGCATATCGTAAGCAAGTGCGCATTATGGGACGTATCGCAAAATTGATTGTTCGTTCTACGTGATGTATGACCGATAAGTACAATCGGCATCGCTGCAGCTCACATAGGATGCTGGTGCTGTTTCCGCAGCTATTGGCCTTAGCTCTGATCCTTGCAACTCTGTCGCACGCGCTTGACTCGCAGGCGGGGTCAACGTAGGATAAATGTGTCATTTGTTCTGTGTTACGTGCTCATGCTACATGAGATTGAATACGTTGGTTGGTTTCAACATCATACTTGGGTGCATACCATGCAAATGTCGAGCGCTCGTCCGCAAGGGCGGGCGTTCCGTATTACGTGAATTAATTTGAGTAACGAGGTGGACGCATGGAGCTAGTTATTGCGATTGTGTGCCTGGCGGTCGGCGCCGGCGGCACGTTCGCCGCCATGCGCAGCGCGAGCAACGGTCGTGTCAGAGAGGCGGAGACCCAGGTCCAGCAGGCCCAGGCTCAGGCAACTCAGGTCATCGACGACGCGCAGCGTCAGGCGGAGACCCTGAAGAAAGAGGCTCTTCTCTCGGCAAAGGAAGAGATTATCCAGCATCGCCAGGCAGCCGAGGCCGAGGAGAAGCAGCGCAAGCGCGAGCTGCGCACGCTCGAGAACCGCGTTATGCAGCGTGAGGAGTCCCTTGATCGCCGCAACGACGCCCTCGACAAGCGCGAGCATCAGCTGTCGAGCCAGGCCGGTCAGATCGACAAGCGCTCGCGCGAGGTTGAGGCGCTGTACGCGCGTCAGGCTACCGAGCTCGAGCGCATCGCGGAGCTTACGCGTGACGAGGCCCACGAGGAGCTTCTCGACCGCGTGCGCGAGGACGTCACCCATGAGGCTGCGACGATCATCCGCGATTCCGAGCAGCGCGTACGCAACGAGTGCAGCAAGACCGCGCGCGAGATTATCTCGCTTGCTATCCAGCGCTGCGCTGCCGACCACACTGCCGAGGTCACAGTGACCTCGGTTCACATTCCCTCCGACGACCTCAAGGGACGCATCATCGGCCGCGAAGGTCGCAACATTCGCACCTTCGAGCAGGTGTCTGGTGTCAACCTGGTGATCGATGACACGCCTGAGACCGTTGTCCTCTCGAGCTTCGATCCCGTTCGTCGCGAGACGGCGCGCGTTGCTCTCGAGAACCTCATCGCCGACGGCCGCATTCATCCGGCGCGTATCGAGGAGATGTACCACAAGGCCTCCGATCTCGTTCAGCAGCGCGTTCGCGAGGCGGGCGAGGAGGCCGCGTTCGACGCGGGCATCCACGATCTGCATCCTGAGCTCGTGAAGACGCTCGGCGCTCTTCGGTACCGCACGTCGTTTGGCCAGAACGTGCTCCAGCACTCGATCGAGGTCGGCGAGCTCTGCGCTATCATGGCCTCCGAGCTTGGCGTCGACTCCCGCTCCGCCCGCCGTGCCGGCCTGCTCCACGATCTTGGCAAGGCTATCGACCACGAGGTCGAGGGGCCCCATGCGGTAATCGGCGCCGACCTGGCGCGCCGCTACGGCGAGGATCCCTCCATCGTCCACGCCATCGAGGCCCATCACGGCGACGTTGATCCAAGCACGGTCCTTGCTGTTCTCGTTCAGGCTGCCGATGCCATTTCCGCTGCGCGCCCCGGTGCTCGCCGCGAGTCTGCCGAGAACTACATCAAGCGCCTCGAGAAGCTCGAGGAGATCTCCAACTCCCATAACGGCGTCGAGCGCACCTACGCCATGCAGGCCGGTCGTGAGCTGCACGTTATGGTCCAGCCCGAGAAGATCTCCGATGCCCAGGCAACGGTTCTTGCGCACGACATCGCCAAGCAGATCGAAGAGGAGATGGAGTACCCGGGTCAGGTTCGCGTAGTGGTTATCCGCGAGAGCCGCGCGGTCGACATCGCGAAGTAGCGACCTATGGCCGAGTCGGACGATCTGATCTCTTTCATCGCCTCTGCAACGGGCGAGGACGCTCTTCGCATTGAGGAAAGCTACGGCGACGGTTTCGTTCGTCTTCGCGTTGCCGAAGCGGAGCGACGGCAGGCAAAACAGGATATTCGCTCTATTGAGGATGCGGTGGTCGAGCTTCTGCGCAATGCGCGGGACGCTGGGGCCACCGCCCTTTTTGTTGCCTCTTCAAAAGTTGGCGATACGCGCAACATCGTTTGCATTGACAACGGGTCCGGCATACCTGATGCCATGCGCGAGCGGATCTTTGACGCGCGCGTTACCTCCAAGCTCGAGTCGATGCGCATGGACCAGTGGGGCCTTCACGGACGCGGCATGGCCCTGTACTCCATAAGGCAAAACGCACGGGAAGCCTTCGTGGTATCAACCATGCAGGGCGGTGGCTCCTCCTTGTGCGCGAGCTTCGACACCAACGCCCTTGCCGAGCGTGCCGACCAGTCTACGTGGCCTGTTGTCGGCAAAAACGACGAAGGGGAGCCGTGCTGCGTCAAAGGGCCCCGCAATATCATTCGAACCGTCGCTGAGTTTGCGCTTGCGGAGCGTGAAACGTGCGCCGTCTACCTCGGCACTCCAACAGAAATCGCGGCGACGCTCTACGGGTTTGCGTTAGATCGCGCCGATCTTGCGTCCGGTCTCTTTCTCAGCGACCCCTCGTCGCTGCCGCTGTGCGAGCGTCTAGGAGCATCTGCCGATGCGGCTGATTTTGTCGCAATCGCAGGATCTCTCGGACTCGAGCTCTCCGAACGTACGGCGCAACGTATTATGGCGGGAACGATATCCGCTCTGCCGAGCGTTGCCTCGCAGCTGCTTTCTAAGCGGGAGCACCCAGATACCCGCTCTGTCGACCTTGCCCTCGATCGTCGAGGCCTTAAAATCTCCGCAGATGATGCCGAGGATTTTAAAGACGCTCTTGCAGACGCGTTCAACGATTTTGCTGCCAAGTATTACCTGGCGCTTCGGCAAAGTCCCCGGATCCGGGTCGCAAAGGATCGGATCACCGTCACCTTTGACATCGACAAGGGAGAATAACGGGGCAAACCTTCGTTCGCTCCACCATATCCTGTGCCGTTGTGGCATAATTGCACAAATACTAGCTTCATCACAGCATACAAAGCAGCAGGAGAACGTAGCATGGATTTTCTGAAGGTCTCGAGCAAGTCATCGCCGGCATCGGTCGCCGGTGCGATTGCCGGCATGGTCAAAGACGGCGTTGCGGTAAACATTCAGTGCGTGGGTGCCGGTGCTGTTAACCAGGCCATCAAGGCCATCGCTATTGCTCGCGGTTTCCTCATTCCCACGGGCTGCGACATTTCCTGCGCACCTGTCTTCTCCGACATCCTCATCAACGGCGAGTCGCGCACGGCCATTCGCCTTGCGGTTTACGTGCACCGCCTTACGGCCCACAACTCCGAAGTGCCCTCTCTAGAAGAGAACGCGGCGCGCGCCCAGTAACGGTTATTCTCAAAGCCTGTCTCGAGGTTCCTATGACTTCTTCTGTCCTTCAGGGCAAAACGTACTTTGTGCGAACATTCGGCTGCCAGATGAACATGCACGATTCTGAGCGTGTGAGCGGTATGCTCGACGCGGCCGGCTGCCTTCCTGCGGCTGATCCCGATGGCGCCGACATCGTTGTCTTTATGACATGCTGCGTTCGCGAGAAGGCCGATACGCGTCTGTACGGGCAGTGCTCTTCGCTCAAAAGCGCTCGGGTACCGCCGAGTGGCAAGCGCGTCGTTGCCGTAGGCGGCTGCATTGCCCAGCGCGACGGCGAGGGCCTGCTTACGAATCTCGACAACGTCGACGTCGTCTTCGGCACCTCCGCCATCACGCATGCTGGCGAGCTTATCGCCCGCGCGTTTGAGACGGGGGAGAGCCAGGTCCTTACCTCCGAGGACCTGGCTCGGTCTGCTACCGACATGCCGTGGCATCGTGAGACCGAGTACCATGCGTGGGTGCCCATCATGACCGGCTGCAACAACTTCTGCTCGTACTGCATCGTCCCCTATGTGCGTGGTCGCGAGAAGAGCCGCCCGTTTGAGGAGATCGTCGACGAGGTAACCGGCCTCACGCGCCTTGGCGTGCGCGAAGTTACTTTGCTCGGGCAGAACGTCAATTCCTACGGGCGCGACCTCTTTGGGGCTCCGCGCTTTGCCGATCTTCTCCGCGCCGTCGGCGATACCGGTATCGAACGCATCCGCTTTACCTCGTCGCATCCCAAGGACCTGCTTCCCGAGACCATCGATGCCATGGCCGAGGTTCCCGCTGTTATGCCGCAGCTTCATCTGGCGGTGCAATCTGGTTCCACGCGCATCCTCAAAGCGATGAACCGCAAGTACACGCGCGAGGACTACCTTGCGCTTGTTGATCGCATTCGCAGCAAAATGCCTGACATCGCGCTTTCGACCGACATCATCGTCGGCTTTCCGGGAGAGACCGAGGAAGATTTTCTCGAGACGTTGAGTCTTGCGGAGAAGGTCCGTTACGCGCAGGCCTTTACCTTCATCTATTCCAAACGCGCGGGTACGCCTGCGGCCGAGATTAACGACCCCACGCCGCGCTCCGAGATCCAGAATCGATTCGACCGTCTTGTCGAGGTGATTCAGCGCACTGCGTTCGAGGAGAACCAGAAGGAGCTTAACACGACGGTGCCGGTGCTTATGGAGGGGCCATCCAAGCACGATCCCTCTATTCTTCAGGGCAAGAGCCCGAAGAATCAGACGGTGCATGCTCCGGTTCCCGAAGGGGCCAATGCCGAGGACTTTGTCGGCAAGATGGTCGACGTTGCCGTTGACACGGCGCGCACCTGGTATCTTTCGGGCACGCTCGCGGGCTCTCCTCGATGAGCGAGGGCGCTGTGCAACCGGTAATCGTCATCGGCGGGCCGACCGCCTCGGGCAAAAGCGCCGTTGCCGATGCTGTTGCCTGGCGTCTGGGCTCCACTGTTGTTTCCTGCGACGCCATGCAGGTGTATCGGCGCATGGATATCGGGACGGCAAAGGCTCTGCCCGGCGAGTGCAAGGCTCCCCTCGCCATGGTCGACGTTGCCGACCCTGACGAGGCGTACTCCGCCGCCCTCTTCCAGCGTGACGCGCGCGCCGTTATCGATCGTCTGCTCGGCGAGGGTCGCGTTCCCGTGCTCTGCGGGGGGACAGGTCTTTATATCAAGGCGGTTATCGACGAGATGCACTTTCCGCAAGGCAAGCTTATCGACGATCGCCGTGCTCAGCTCAACGACCTTGCCGAGAAGCTCGGTCCTGAGGGCCTTCATAAGGTGCTTGAAGACCGCGATCCTGCCGCCGCTGCGCTCATCCATCCCAACAACGTAAGGCGCGTTATACGAGCCCTGGAGATGCTTGACGAAGGCAGATCGTATGCCGACCAGCAGGCAGGATTCAAAACTCCGCAGCGCCACTACCGCGCGCTGCAGTTTGCCCTTACGCGTAATCGCGAGGACCTGTATAGGAGCATCGATGAGCGTGTGGACGTCATGATGGAGCAAGGGCTTCTCGAAGAGGTGCGCGGCCTTGTTGACGACGGCTTGGGCAGCGACCTTACAGCACGGCAGGCTATCGGTTACAAGGAGCTTATCGACTACCTGCAGGGGACGTGCTCTCTTGAGGAGGCAGTCGATCTCATCAAACTGCGGAGCCGACGCTACGCAAAGCGGCAGCTTTCGTGGTTCCGGCGCGACGAGCGCATTACCTGGATCGATATGGACGAGCGTTCGGTTGACGAGGCTGCCGAGATCGTTCTCAACGCTCTTGCGGCCGACCAGCAAGAAAGGTAGCTCATGGCAAGAACCAAGCGACGCATGATCTCAACGACTCCGGTCAAAGAGCGCGTGTTCTTGGTCGGCGTAGAATGGCGCGGAACCAAATGGCCCATTGAGAAATCTCTTGACGAGCTTGGCCGCCTTGCCGAAACCGCCGGCGCCGAAGTGGTCGGCCGCATGGTGCAACGGCTGCAGACGCCGGTGCCGAGAACCTTCATCGGGCCCGGCAAGGTGGAGGAGCTCATACAGCTCGCGCGCAACCTCGATGTCGACACCATCGTGTTCGATGACGAGATCACACCGTCTCAGCAGTCAAACCTCGAGCGCTTGGTCGGCGAGCCGACCAAGATCATCGACCGCACAGCGCTCATCCTCGATATCTTCGGCCTGCATGCGCAAACACGCGAGGGACGCCTGCAGGTCCAGCTCGCCCAGCTTCAGTACCTTCTGCCTCGTCTGCGCGGCATGTGGAGCCACCTGGCCGGCGAGCAGACGCGCGGCGGCATCGGAAGTCGTTTTGGTCAGGGCGAAAGCCAGCTCGAAGTCGACCGTCGCATGGTTCGCAACCGCATCGCCACGCTCAAGCGCGAGCTTGCGAACCTGTCCTTGCGACGCGAGGTGCAATCGAAGAGCCGTACGGCATCCACGGCGTTTCGGATTGCCCTGGCGGGCTACACCAATGCCGGCAAGTCGACGTTGCTCAACATGGTAACGGGCGCGTCGGTCCTTTCGGAAGACAAGCTCTTTGCAACTCTTGACCCCACGACGCGCGCCATGGTTCTCCCGGGCGGTCGCACGGCAACCCTCACCGATACGGTAGGGTTCATTCAGAAGATCCCGCACAACCTCGTCGAGGCATTTAAGTCCACGCTTTCCGAGGTGCGTGACGCTGACCTGATTTTGAAGGTGGTCGATGCTGCCGACGAGGATCGCGAGCGCCATCGCGAGGCAGTCGACGACGTGCTTCACGAGATCAAAGCGGACAAGATTCCTTCCCTCACGGTGTTCAACAAGGTCGACTTGCTGAATCCTGATGAGCGGGCGGTGCTTGCCCGTCGCGAGCCCGAGGCGGCGCTGTTCTCGGCGCATACGGGCGAGGGTCTCGAGCGCCTGCTCGAGCTCATCACCGCCGAGGCCTCGGCAACCGACAAGCTCATGACCCTACGTATCCCATACGCAGAGGCCGCTTTGCTCCACGATATCCGTACGCAGGGTACGGTCCTGCAAGAAACATACGAGGCGGACGCGACGCACGTCGTTGCCAAGATTCCGCGTCATATTGAGCGCCGGATTGGCCGCTATGTCGACCGGGGAGACGATTACTGAGGAAGCGGGCCTGCGTCGTGGTCGCTGCTTCGCTCTTTGTTTGCGCATGTTCCGGTGCCTACCAATAGATGACAGCGAGCAAGAGCGCGACGATCGGCTGATGCATCAGGTATACGGCGAGGCTGTGCCGTCCGAGCCAACTCAAGGGCGCGCAGAGATCTCTGCTCATCCAGGCGGGCCATGACGTGACGCGACTGCCGATCCAGGCAAAGGCAAGGTAGAGAAACACGAAGGGTATAACGGGGTAGTAATCGGCAGACCCGAACCCCGAACTTGGAAAACCGAGCCAAGCCAATCCTGTTGTGTTGTCCCATGGTGCCGGGCTCATCCACGGCAGCTGGTACGTCAGGGCGAAGAGCGCCATGAAAACAACAGGAAGCCATGGGCCAGCAGCGCGCAAAGGGCGCTTCACCCATGTGAATATGAGAGTGCACGCAGCCATGCAGAACAATATGCCGAAATTGATGGCGATGCCGCTCATGCTCGGCAGAAGCATTTCGGCAAGATTCGTGACCGCAAACACCGCAAACGCCGCCGCTCCGTAAACAGCGGCGCGTTTGAGGTTGTTGCGCGAGAAGGACGTCATTATCCCAGCCAAGGCGATAAACACCCAGCTGATGGAACACCGCCAAACGCCTTGAAATGAAAAGTACCAGGCAATATCCTGGGGATCGGAGCCGTAGAGGTTGGCGACGTCCCACATGGCATGAAACATAATCATCGAGATAAGCGTAAAGCCGCGCAGCGTGTCAAAGAACACGATGCGCGGCTGCTTGGAAACTGAGGAAGCCATCTACGAAAAACGCCTCATAAGGGCGACGACCTTGCCCAGGATAACGGGGTTGTTGGCATAGATGGGTTCCATAGCGTCGTTCTCAGGCTGGAGCCGCACCCGTCCTTGCTCTTTGTAGAACGTCTTGACGGTGGCCTCGCCGTCGATCATGGCCACGACGATCTCGCCGTTCATGGCGCTCTTTTGCTCGCGCACGATGATGTAGTCGCCGTTGTAGATGCCCGCGTTGATCATAGAGTCGCCGTGTACCTCAAGCACAAACGAGCTCGAGTCGGTTGCGATCTCGGTGGGAACCGTGAACGTGTCTTCAACGTTTTGCTCGGCGAGGATGGGCATGCCTGCGGCCACACGACCGACCAGCGGAAGCGAGACGCTCCCGCGGTCAACGTGCTCCACGACCTCGGCTGTCTTTAAAGCGGACGTTCCGTCGGCGTTGAAGAGCTCGATAGCACGCGGCTTGGTTTTCTCGCGCTTGAGCAGGCCGTGGTCCTCGAGTGCGTTGAGATGCGCGTGCACGGTAGAAGGGGAGGAAAGCCCCACGGCAGCTGCCATCTCGCGAACGCTCGGGGGATAACCCTTCTCAAGCTGATAGGCCAGAATGTAGTCGTAGATCTGCTGCTGGCGCTTAGTGATCTTACGGGCCATGGGACGGCTCCTTTCGTAGCTTGGCCTTATCATACCCGCTGTAAGAGAGAAATACAAACAAATGTTCTAAATCTTCTTGACACGAACACGTGTGCGCATGATACTCATAAGCGAACACCCGTTCCCTGAAGCCAGCTGCCTCTGTTATTCGTGTCCGCGCCATCTCGTATAACTGAGGCAGAGCACATAGCAAGGAGGATCAATGAACGCATTTGAGTATAAGGTGGATGGCACGTCGGTTCGCTTGGTTGAGCGTCGCCACGAATACAGGGGGTTTACCGTTGTCGATGGCGGCAAACACCCGAGCACCAGTCCTCGTCTCGCGGACGGACGCGCGGCGTCAAAGCGCAGCGTTGTGTACAAGCGCGCTCATGCGTCGAGTATCCTCGCCTCTGTCGCCATCGTTTGCCTGCTTGTTGCCTGCGGGCTTCTCGTCATGATTCTTTCGACGCAGATGCGCGATGCGGCATACGAACAATCTCTTGCTTCCATAGAGCGTTACGAGCAGGTCGTCGTAAAACCGGGGCAGACGCTTTCCGGTATAGCGGAGGAGCATCCTGTCGACGGCTTGTCTACCAGCCAGGTTGTGGATCTTCTTATGGCTCGCAACGGCCTTGAGTCGGGCCTTGTGCAAGCCGGTGCAGCGCTCGACGTGCCTTTGACCAACTGATCTAACGCTCCTCAAGATTGCGGCACGGTTTCGCAACGCCTCTCTCTTTGTCCATCGAGTCTCCATATATGGTATGGTGTTTGAGTTTTTAATCTCGGGGCAGGGGTGAGGCGTTCATGCATTGTCCAAAATGCGGGCATCCAGAGACGCGTGTCATCGATTCACGGTCGCAAGAGGCATCGAACGCAATCAAGCGACGCCGTGAGTGCCGCAAATGCCACCACCGCTTTACGACTTTCGAGCGGTGCGAAGATCCGCTCGAGGTCACCAAGAGCGATGGCACGGTGCAGGCGTTCGACCGTAACAAGCTCATGGTGGGCCTCATGCGCGCGACAATCAAGCGCGACATCGATACGAGCAAACTCAACGAGCTCATCGACGACATCGAGCACGAGCTTCGCTCGTCGGCTACGACCAACGTCTCCTCGCGTGAGCTGGGCGACATGGTTCTCAAGCGCCTTGAACGGCTCGACAAGGTTGCCTACATTCGCTTCGCTTCGGTCTACCGAGATTTTAAAGACGTGGACGAGTTTCTCGACGAACTAAAGAAATTGAGGTAGCCGTATGACTTTGCACGTCCGCATCAAGCGTTTGGATCCCGCTGTAGAGCTTCCTTCGTACGCTTACGAAGGTGACGCCGGCCTTGATCTGCGCGCTAACGAGACCGTTGATATTCCGCCGCTCGAGCGCGTCCTCGTCTCTACCGGCCTTGCGGTGGCGATCCCCGAGGGCTACGCTGGCTTTGTGCAGCCCCGTTCGGGCCGCGCCCTCAAAGAGGGCCTCTCGATGGCAAACACCCCCGGACTTATCGACGCGCATTACCGCGGCGAGCTCAAGGTTATCGCGGTCAACCTCGACGCGAAGAAAACCATCCACATCGAGCGCGGTGAGCGCATCGCCCAACTCGTCATTCAGGCTGTGCCGGCAGTTAGCCTGCTCGAGGTCGACGAGCTTGACGAAACCGATCGAGGCGAGGGCGGTTTTGGATCCAGCGGCACCGCGTAAGTGCCTGAGGATATTGTTCTGCACATCGGCATACAGGGGGTTACATGGATACATTCTTTAAGCTGAGCGAGCGCCACACCAGCGCCGCTACCGAAACCAGAGCGGGACTTACCACGTTCTTGGCTATGGCCTACATCATCGTCGTTAATCCGAGTATTCTTTCGGCTGCGGGCATTCCGGCCACCGCTGCGGTTACGGCAACGTGCATCGGTGCCGCGGTCATGACCATCGCTATGGGCGTTTTTGCCAACCGTCCTCTCGCGTGCGCATCGGGTATGGGCATCAACTCGATCGTCGCCTTCACGCTGTGCGGACCTGAGGCTATGGGATACGGCTGGCAGACGGCAATGGCGGTCATCATGATCGAGGGCATCGCCATCCTGCTTCTCGTGCTGTGCGGCCTGCGCGAGGCCATCATGGAGGCCATTCCGGTCTCGCTGCGCCACGGCATCTCCATCGGTCTGGGCCTCTTTATCGCCATGATCGGCCTCAAGGACGCCGGCATCATCACGGCCAATCCTGACACCATGGTAGCCATTGGCGACGTTCAGTCGCCCGCGTTCATCGTCGGCATCATCTCGATTGTCATCACGGTCATTCTCTACTCCATGAAGATCAAGGGCGCCCTTCTGTGGGGCATTCTCATTGCAGCCATCATCGGCATCCCGCTCGGCGTGACCCCGCTGCCCGCGGGCATTGTGGCTCCGCTTGATTTCACCACGTTCGGCGCGCCGTTCCAGCAGACCGAAGGCGGCGTCATGGGCATCGTCGAGGCGGTCACCACGCCGACGCTTCTGCTCTTTGCGTTCTCGCTCATGATGAGCGACTTCTTTGACACCATGGGCACGGCCATGGCTGTGGCCAAGCAGGGCGACTTCCTCACTAAGGACGGCAAGGTCCTCGATATCCGTCCCATTCTGGTCGTCGACTCCATTGCCGCCGCCGTAGGCGGTCTTGTGGGCGCCTCTTCCATCACCACCTTCGTCGAGTCTTCCTCGGGTGCCGCCGACGGCGGTCGTACGGGCCTCACCTCCATCGTCGCGGGCGTTCTGTTCCTGCTCGCCGCGTTTTTCTCGCCGATCATCAGCTGCATTCCTTCTGCCGCCACCTGCGGCGCGCTTGTGTTCGTTGGCTTCCTCATGATGACCGACGTTATCGACATCGACTGGACGGACGTGCTCGAGGGCTTCCCGGCGTTTATTATCGTTGCCGGCATTCCCTTTACGTACTCCATCTCCAACGGCATCGGCCTCGGCTTCATCACCTACGTCATCGTTGCCGTGGTTACGGGCAAGATCAGCCGTGTGCGCCCGCTTATGTGGATCGCCGCCGCGGCATTCCTCGTGTACTTCCTGATGCTCTAGACGCAGGACCGCACGACAACTACGAGCGCCGTTCGGGCTATGTCCGAGCGGCGCTCTTGTTATTCACAGCCTGTTCAATCGGTAGTGCTGGGAGATGACAGCTTGCTTAACGCGTGTGCGCGGGCTTGCCACCCCAGTAGAACTCGACGAGATGCTTTTTACGGTCCATAGGGACCCCGACACGTTCCATCGTGGCCCGTGCGACGTCTTCTGCCGCATGCGGCCTTTTAAGCGCCTCTCCGTTGACGAGAAGGGCCTTGAGGGCCTCCGGATTCTCGTCGATGCGCTGGAGCGCCGCCACGAGCTCGCGCGGCGTAGTGACGTGCAGCGCAGCACCCAACGAGGTGAGCATGACGGTGTTGGCTTTTTCTTGGCCATACGACTTGCCGAGGAGCAGCATGGGCAGGTCGGCGCACAAGCATTCGGTAACCGTGAGGCCGCCCGATTTAAGAATGGCCAAATCGGCAGCTTCCATGAGCTCGGCCATACCGCTCACGTAGCCGAGAACCGATACGTTTGGCAGGCCCATGGCCTCGAAGTTTCGCCTGATGCCCTGCTCGTAGGCGCGATCGCGGCCAGGTATAAATACGAAGTGCATCGACGAGAAGCGCCCCAGGTAAGGGTAGGCCTGCTCGAGTGCGGCTCTCATGCGCACGTACGGCTGCGAAAGACCCGCGCCCGCCATGACCAGAACGATAAGCTTGTCGTGCGGAAGACCGAATCGGTCAAGCGTCTCCTCGCGCGAGGAGGCGGCGCAAAACCCGGGACGGATCGGTATGCCCGTGAGCCGAATGCGGTCTTCGGGTACGCGACGCGGGCGAAGCGTCTCTTCCATAGCCTCAGTGGCCACACAGAAGAGATCCGCCTCCCTATGCGGCCAGAATCCTTCGACCTCGTAGTCGGTGGGGACACATACCACGGGGTACTCGACACCGGTGATCATGCGCGCGCCTACGGCAACGTTTGCGGCCGTGATATGCGTTGTAACCACGGCCAACGGTCGAACGCGCTCAACATAGGCGTTGAACGCAGGGAACATGATGCGGGACCACGCGGTGCCTCCGCCCCAGAGCACGCGGCCGGTAAGCGTGTAGCGCCAGGTAACGTCGTAGATCGGCCGCGTTGCCCCCGTAAACAGCGAGGCCGTCTTGTTGCCGTCGATGGCAATGCGCGCAAAATCCAAAACGTCGAGAACCTCGACGGAAAGGTCGGCGGGAAACCCATCGGTTCCCCGGAGCGAGCGAAATGCCTGCGCAATAGCCCGAGCTGCGCTTTTGTGCCCTGAGCCAACGGAGGCGTGCATGATGATCACCGTTGGTCTCTGCACAGCATCGCGATGAGCCTGTTCATGGCTGCTAGGGGAGCGTTGGTCGGAGACCTGGTTCACGAGCAGCGTCTTTGATTGTGTTGCCATCTCGCAAGCTCCCCGTGTCGATTGCTGGAAAAATGCCGTTCCCATTGTAGTCAGGCAGGCCGAGCGCGTGAAGAACCATCTCATCAACGACAATCTCAGCAAACCTTACGCGAGGTATTCCCAGAGTGCTCATTCCGCACATATCTGTTTCGTCAAAACAAGGCTCTAACATAAGGCACCTTACAGTTAGCAAAGACGCGCTGGACCGAAGGCGGTCGTTGGATAAAGACGTATTTGGGTATGAAGGTCTTACTGCAAAAGAATCTGAGCAGACCGCATCCATCAAGCGTGCAAGGGAGACGTATGAGCAACACGCGTTTTGACACGATCATTGTCGGCGGAGGCCCAGCAGGCCTGTCTGCCGCCATATACGCAGGACGTGCCAGTCTGAGCGCGCTCGTTATCGAGCAGGGTATGCCAGGAGGCCAGATCGCCACAACCGACGAGATCGAGAATTACCCGGGCATACCTTCGATATCGGGTGCCGAGCTCGGCCAAAAGTTCCAAGAACATGCCGAGAAGTTCGGTGCGACCATGGCCTACGGTTCGGCAGAGCGCATCGAGCTCGGCGACGACGGGACGTTTGCGGTGACATATGGCTCCGACACCGCCTGGGCGCCTACGGTCATCTATACAGGCGGCGCAAACCCCAGGCCTGCGGGATTTGCCGGCGAGGACGCCTTCAGGGGCCGCGGAGTATCCTATTGCGCCACGTGCGACGGCATGTTCTACCGTAACAAACATGTGTTTGTCATCGGTGGCGGAAACTCGGCGTGTGAAGAGGCGCTGTTCCTCACTAAGTTTGCCTCGCAGGTCACCATGGTCGTCCGTCGCGATAGGTTCAGGGCGCCCAAAGGCGTGTCGGACCGTGTTATGGCGCACGATAAGATCGATGTGAGATTCAACACCAAGATCGTTGCTGTTGACGGCGGTGCCTTGCTCAGCACGGTAACGTTCGAGGACACGGTTACGTCCGAGCAGTGCGTCGAGACGTACGAGGAAGGCTCGTTCGGCATTTTTGTCTTTGCCGGCTATCTGCCTCAGACCGCACTCGTGAGCGAGCTTGTTGAGCTTGGCCCGGCGGGCGGCGTGGTAACCGACGAGCGGATGGGCACCAAGACGCCCGGATTGTTCTGCGCAGGCGATGTGCGAGAAAAGCCGCTGCGGCAGGTGGTCACCGCGGTCTCCGACGGTGCCATTGCGGCGGTAAGTGCCTACGATTATCTCGAGAACCTGCTGGATTGAACTTAGTTACGATAATATATCTTATGTAAAGTACGCATCTTATAAGTAAAGGGAGACGTCGTTTGACGCCTCCCTTTTCCCGAACGCATCTCACCATGACCGGCAGAACCGCAATAAGCCCACGGCGACTCTTTGCCTACCTCGCGCCTTCGGGCCATCCAAACCCGATAATGATGCCCTCGTGTTCCGCATAATATGAGCAGAGTCCGCCGCACGGAAGCACGTGAATCTCGGCGGTGTTCCATGTTGCCTTGATGAGCTCAGAGAGCGTCTGAGCGCCCTTCTCGTTATCCACATGGTCGATGTAGACCAACCCGCCGTCAAAACCCTCCTGCTCCATTTTAGAAACGATCTTGGCATACGTCTTGCGGTCGCCACGTGTTGGTCCAACGACTTGGATCGTGCCCTCGTCGCTCGCGATGCCGAGCATCCGGATATTCATGCGCGACGCCAAAGAACCTGCGAGTCGAGGCATGCGGCCTGCCTTGACGAGGTTGTCGTAGTGCGACAGCGAGAACAGCACAGTAGAGCGCTGCTCTAGTGACTTGGCAAAGGCGCAAACATCGTCAAACGAACAGGTACCTGAAGATATAAACTCGTCGATCCTCTGAACCAGGAGCTCGAGCTTGCCGCCTGCCGCTCGCGAGTTGATGATGAGAATGTTGGCATTGGGGTTCTCGTTGCAAACGATCTCGCGCGCCATAACGGCCGCCTCGTGGCTCGCCGAGAGATTTGCGGAGATGGTGATGGCGATGACGTTGTCGGCGCAGCGGAGCAAGTCTGCCCACTCCCCTGCGTTTGGGCACGAGCTGTTGCTGCCTTGGCAGGAAGACGCAACCGCCCTGTTGAGTTCGGCTACATCGAGGTTCTCGTCGTCGACGTACTCAGTGCCGTCGACGTTAACCTTAAGGGGTGCGATTCTGAACTGCAGCCCTGGGGTAAGCGGTTGATAGTGCCTGAGGTTGCAGCTCGAATCAGCAACGATACCCCAGCTCATATGCTCCTCCAACAGTAAAAGGAAGCCCTCGGCTTCGCAATTGTTCACGTATCGTACTTCCTGCGATACCGCTATTATACCTAATAAGGATAAACCTATGACGTGGTATGCAATACCACGTTCTCTCTACGGTCGTTGGAGTTTTATGAGCGCCCATCCTACGGTTATTCCCATGGGAGACAATCCTCCTCAGCCCACACAGCTTCCCGATGCGTTCCTCTCGTCCCGAGAGGCGCTGGCGCTCGCGCACTTCCACATACCTCGTTACGAGGAGCTTCCGACATTCCCGCTGTATCGCGAGCAGGTCATCACCTATATCGAGAACCATATGGCTCCCCTGTCAACCGATCCTGCTGAAGCGCTCATCACCGCCTCGATGGTCAACAATTACATCAAGGCGGGGCTTATCACGGCACCGGAGAAGAAACGCTACCAGACCGAGCACATCGCACGTCTCATGGCGGTGTGCATTATGAAGCAGGTCCTCCCCATCGCTTCGGTGCAGAAGCTCTTTGAGATCCAAATGCGCAGCTACGAGGTTGGAGTTGCCTATAACTACCTCGTTACCGAGGTGGAGCATGCGCTTGAAGCCACGTTCAGCACGGTTGACTTGCAGCCGGATTCCGCGATCGTCACCACGCGCGAATCGCTGCTGGTGCGCAGCATGGCGGCGGCGTTCGCGGCCAAACTCTACCTCATGGCCTACCTCCGCTATCTTGGATAAGGCAGCGGCTACAATTGGTTTGAGATGATCCCTCGGCAACAAAAGAGCCTCGCATGGCGAGGCTCTTTTCATAGCTAATGTGACGAGGCCTTAGTAGCGCACGTAGATCATATCGGACTGTACGGGACCAACGATGACGCCGACGCCGTACGTGGAGGCGTGGATCATCTGGCCGTTGCCGATGTAGATGCCGCAATGGTACGAGCTCGTGCAGACGTCGCCCGGCTGGGGATCAGAGACCTGCTGCCAGCCGAGGAAGGTGTACGTCGTGCCCAGACGGGTGTACGAGCCGGTCAGGCAGTAGCTCACGAAACCAGAGCAGTCAAAGGCCGTGGGGCTGCAGGCGCCCCAGACGTACTCGCAGCCGAGCTTGCTGTACGCACGGTCAACAACCGCATTGCCCGTGGACGCATCGTACGAGGGCTCAGGATCAGGCTCCGGCTCCGGGTCAGGTGTGGGGGTGGGAGTCGGCTCGGGCTCAGGCTCCGGCTCGGGATCAGGGGTCACCGTCGTCTGGTTGTTGTTCTGACCCTGAGAAGGACGGTTCTGGTTAGTGTTGGAATTGCCTTGATCAGAGGTGTCCTGGTCGTTGGAGCCGGTGTTGCCCGTGTTGGTGAATCCACCATTGTTGGAAGGCGTCTGGGCATTGCCGTTCGAAGACGAGTTGCCGTTAGAAGCAGCGTTGCTGGAAGCGCCGCTGCTAGAGCTGGTGGAGGCGCTGGAGTTGCTCGTGCTGGAAGCAACCTCGCTGGCGGCGGACTCGGTCGTCGCGGCGTCGGAACCCGTGCCGCCGGCGATCTCGCCGGCCTCGCTCGCCTCAACAGCTACCTGGAGCGCAGAGTTGTCCTCCGCCTCCTCGCGCAGGGCCTTCTGCTCGCTTTCGCTCAGAGAGCTTACGAGGTCAGAGGCGGCGCGATGCTGCTCGTTAAGAGAGTCGACCTTCTGCTGGGTCTCGGTAATGTTCTTCTCCTGCTCGAGCTTGCGCGTGGTGAGCTCGTTGCGGATATCGCGTACGTTGGTGATGACCTCGTTGCTCTTCTCGGAAACCTTGTCCATGTAGAAGACGCGGGAGATGAGGTCGTCGAAGTCGGTAACGCCGGTGAAGACGGACACCAGGTCCATGCCGCCGTGCTTATAGTCGGAAGTGACGCGGCCCGACAGCTTCTTCTGGGCGTCGGTGAGCTCCTTCTCCTTCTCGCCGATCTCATACTCGGTCTGATTGAGCTTATCGGTCTGCTTCGCAAGATCATCCTGAAGGTCGGAGACCTCGGAACCGATCTGCTCAAGCTGCGAACGAGCGGAGTCCAGATCGCTCTCGGGCTCGGCAAACGCCGCGATCGGAGCGCCGGCAGCAAGAAGAATGCCGGCGAGACCAGCGGTGACCGAAAGACGGGCAGCAGAGCGAACAGATACATGAGACATGCGTTTACGCATGAGTGAACCTCCGAAACGTATGCGTGTTACACGTTCGTTGCAAAATTATAGCCACATCTTTATTTAGTTCGGGGATTTGCAAGAGACCTCCACGATGGTGAAGGTCTCTTCAATAAAGCGTTAAGCCCTTTGATCGCCCTTGGCGTTGAGCGCGTCAAAAACGCGGTGCTTCAGAAGCGACACGTGCACCGATTCGGTGAGATTGTGCAGGCGATCGAAAGCCTTCTCGAGCTTCTTCTGCCGCTCGTCGTCAGAGTCGTCTCGGCTCAGCATGGCGATGAGGACCTGCTCGTACATGGCGGACTCGCGGTTGGCGGCCGTTACGTACTGACGCAGGTTGCGCGGCTCGATGCCGAAGCGACCCAACTCCGCACACGAGCGAATGATGGCAAAATCGCGGCTGTCGACAAGTTCGCGGTTCTGCGGACTCTTGACCAGCGAGATCAGGTCGTTGGCGATGAGCTGCCTGACAAAGCTTATGTCAACGCCGAGAAGATCGGGGGTCTCGTCAATAGGATGAAGCTTGGCAACCGACTCCTGGGAAGAGTCCTTGATGGGCTCGTTGGACAGCAGGCCGACCTCAATGGCGAGAGCGTCAAGGGACTCGGCGTTGTCGAGCTTGGTCTTGATGACGTTGAGGGGCATGTAGCGCGTCTTCTGAAGGTGCAGGATCACCTCGAGTCGGTTCACATCCTCCTTGGAATACTGTCGGTATCCCTTGGGGGTACGGTGCGGCGTTATGAGCCCCTCGTCTTCGAGGAAGCGAATTTTAGAGTTGGACAGGTCCGGGTAGGTGTTTCTGAGTAAGTTTACGACCTGACCGATGCTGAGATAACTCCGCTCCGACACGCTTATTCACCGGTTTCGATGCGCGCCTTAGGCTGGTTCTCGTGGTACACGAGCGTGAACGTACCGATCTGAAGGGTAGAACCGTCGTGCAGGGGCGCGGCGTTGACGATGGCGCCGTCGACCCAGGTGCCGTTGAGCGACCCGAGGTCCTCCACCATGGCACCCTTGCTGTTAACGATGATCTTGGCATGAGAGCGCGACACGGTCATGTCGTTGAGGAAGATGGAGCTGTTGGGATCGCGGCCGAGGGAGATCTCCGGACCCTCGAGCTCGAAGGAGGCGCCGACCTGAGGGCCTTTTACGATGGAGAGAACGGGGGCGTTGATCGAGACGCTCTTCATCAGATCGGGTGCGGTGGCGTCGTCAGCGGGCATGCGAAAGACGCGCGTCGAATCAGAGGCAGGAACGTTGTTCGCAGAGTCAAACATAGGATCTCCTCGGTTATTATCGGGTCTAAAGGCGGTGGGAGCCGCCGGCACATTCGACTGTTATTGTACCTTGAGTGCGGACGTGCCAATCGAAAAAGCGCAGGACAATTGAAGACAACGCAATGGTTAACGCACGGATGAAGAAGCCGCTGCACTGCCAGGAACCGGCTGGCCGTCCTCGTCGTCGATCTCGGGGTTGAGGAAGTCCTCGTCCTCCTCCTCAGGGTGGTCAACGGCCCTTTTGATCGCGAGCGCGCCCTTTGCGGTGTATACAACGGCCGTGATCATAGAGCAGGCAACGCCGGCGTACACAAGGAACATCCCGAGAGGTGCTGGCGTGCCATTGATGCCGGGAAACGCTGTCCAGGCGGCAGGCAGCAAGTCTATACCCTCAAGGACGGGCATGCCGAGGAGCATGAACGAGAATCCCGTCAGCAGCAGCGCGGTCGCCGCCTTGCCCACGTAGACGACGTCGATGGGACGGCGATGGAACCGCCTGACCACAAACCCGCCTGCGGCAAGGTACACGTCGCGACCGATGATGAGGGCGCACGTCCATACGGGAAGCTCACCGCGGGCAACGAGGCCCACGACACCGGTGAAAAGCAGCGCGCGATCGACGACAGGATCCATTACCTTTCCGAGCCAGCTGACGGTCTTGGTCGCCCGTGCGATCTGTCCGTCGAGCCAATCCGTAGACGCGGCAACGGCGTACACAGCGAGCGCTACGTAGCGGCTGTGGTCGGTTACGAACAGGTAGAGAAAGACGCCGGTAAGGATCAAGCGAATGAACGTGATGACGTTCGAGATCGTAAAGATCTTGTTGGAGGGATACTCGGAGGTCCCGTAAAGCTCTCGCTTGATCCGTATACGCTTTCTGAGGCCCACGCTGCCTCCCTACTAGTCTCGATACACTCATCTGCCTATGCTATGCGAACGGACGGCGATACGCCCTCGCAACAAAGAGGAATACAAACGATGAGCATGACTTCGCAACGCAAAAGATCGTACCCGCACATGCGATGCGTAAACGTTCGACATGCACTTTAGTATACGGATACCGCAGGCAAAGCTGGGCAAACCCCGGTTCCGCTTTACGGGATTGTACGATTTTAAAAATCTCCCTTGCAAAGTTGCCGCATCTTGTATAAAGTATCTTTTGCTGTTCGGGAGAACGGCCTCAACGGAACGTGGCGCAGTTTGGTAGCGCACTTGACTGGGGGTCAAGGGGTCGCTGGTTCAAATCCAGTCGTTCCGACCAGATTGTTTAAGGGCCCGCAAGGGCCCTTTTTCATATCAAGTTGCTGTGGTGCAGAAAAACCAATGCGACCCCGCGTTCACGGGGTCGCACGAAGGTTACGGCAGTTTTTTGCGCTGCAAGAGATTATGAGAGCAAACGGGTCGCGCGCTCGATGATCATATGAGCCACCTCGCGCTTTGAGGCGAGCGGCAGCTCCTCCTCCCCTTCTGCGGTGATCCAGGATACTCTGTTCGTGTCGGAGCCAAACGTCGATTCCGGATGAGACACATCGTTGGCAACGATGGCGTCGCACCCCTTGCGCCGCAGCTTCTGACGGGCGTATTCGGCAACGTTGTTCGTCTCGGCGGCAAAGCCGATGACAACGCGATTGCCCTTCTCGGAGGAAAGCGTCTGCAAAATGTCAGCCGTTTCGACGAGCTCGAGCACATCGAGCCGCTCAACAGTCTTCTTGAGCTTGTGGTCCGCCGGATGCGCCGGAGTGTAGTCGGCAACGGCGGCAGCGCACACGAGCAGGTCGGCATCGGCAAAAGCCGCGCGCGTCTTCTCGAGCATGTCGGCAGCCGTAGTCGCGCGAACGACGTCAACCCCATACGGAGGCTCAAGAGCAGTAGGGCCGCTGACAAGGGTGACGTCGGCGCCCCATGCGCGCGCCGCACGGGCTATCTCGTAGCCCATCTTTCCGCTCGAACGGTTGGCGATGTAGCGAACAGCGTCAATGGGCTCCTGCGTTGGCCCGGCAGTCACCACAACCCGCTTGCCCTCAAGAACTGCCTTGCGATCGAGAACCTCGAGCGTGCGCGCGACGATCTCGTCGACATCAGCGAGCTTGCCGGCAGCAACGTCGCCGCAGGCAAGGTATCCCGATGCGGGGCCGACAACCGTAACGCCGCGGTCGCGCAAGAGCTTGAGGTTGTCTTGCGTGGCGGCAGCCTGCCACATACCGACATTCATTGCCGGAGCGATAACGAGCGGTGCCTGGGTCGCGAGCACCGTCGTAGAGAAGAGGTCGTCTGCGATGCCGTGGGCGATCTTTGCCATGGCGTTTGCCGTGAGCGGTGCCAGGAGCATGACGTCGGCCTCGTGGGCAACCGAGATGTGCGGGATGGGGTCGTAAGGATCGTCGAAGTTGCTGACGGCGACCTCCTCGTGCGACAGCGCTCTGAACGTAGCCGTACCCACGAACCTGGTGGCATGCTCGGTCATAAGCACCTTGACGCGCACCCCAGCCTTCTGCAGGCCGCGCAGGATCTCACAGGCCTTGTAGGCGGCGATACATCCCGAAACGCCGAGAACAACCGTCTTCTGGGCACGTTCGTCAGCCATGGCTACTCCTCGTCGCTCGAGCCGCTCTCCAACACGAGCATGCGGTGGCAGTACGGGCACTCGGTAATCGAACCAGCGTGCTTGAGGTCCCCCATCGAGCTCGGCTGCAGGGCAATGCGGCAGACCGTGGGATGGTTGCCGACGAGCTTCTCGACCGCCAGGCCCTTGAACTGCTCGCGGGCGCGTTCATAGCGCTTTACGACGTCTGCGGGAAGGGCTCCGGCAAGATTCTCACGTCGCTTCTCGAGCTTCTCGCGTTCCGAAAGCAGATCGCCCGCGTGCTCGCGCACCTGCGCAGTCTCTGCCTTGAAGGCGGCCTCGAACTTCTTCATATAAGCGAGCACCTTGCGCTCCTGCTTTTGTGCTTCCTCAAGTTCTGGACGCTTTTTCGCAAGGGCAAAATCGATCTTGTCGAGCTCCTTGCCCAAGTCAGAGAGGCGCGTCTCAAAATCCTGAACGGCACGGTAGTCAGCGAGGTTCTGCATGCCAGCCTGGGCTTCGGTGACCATGTCCTCGGTGCGCGTGCGGCGCGCCTTAAGGTCGGCGATCTCGATCTCGAGGTCCTTACGGGCACCGAGAAGCTTCTGTGCCTCGCCTCGCAGCGCGCGGTACTGAGCGCGCTTCTTGGCAAGTTCGCGCACGCCGGGCATGGTGTCAAGGGTGTTTTTGTTGCGCATCAGGGTAAGATCGATGTCCTGAAGCTCTAGCAAGGTATCTCCCGTGGTCATTGCCTCTCCTTTTATTGAGCTGTCCACCAGGGACGCTCGGCCTCGACTGTCGTTATGCGTACGCGTTCAACACCGCATGTTTCTGCGGCATGAGAAAGAATCGTGCAAAAGGGCTCTTCTGAACGATCGTGCCCGAGAAGTATAAGTGAAACGCCGCGGGCACAGGCATCCTGAGCTTTATGATAGCCCGCTTCGCCCGTAATAATCACATCCGCTCCTGCGTCGAGTGCCATCTGGGCGCAGTCGCCCAGCGACCCGCCGAGCACAGCAACCCGGCGGCAAAGACGATCCGGGTCTCCCCATACGCGCGGCTCGGTGAGCCACACGGCTCCCGCGCGCTGAGCGAGAGAGCGCAAGGTTTGGAGCTCGTCGAGCTCGCAGAGCGCACCGAGCCCGAGCGCCGAGGGGTCCTGCGCGTTCTCAAGGGAAGAAGCGGCAGAGCAGCCGACGAGCTTCGCCTGAAGCTCACGCGCGGCGCGGCTGCGGTCAAGGTTGGTGTGCAATGAGATCACGCTTACACCGAGTCGGGCCGCCTCGTACAGGCATGAGCCGGCCTGTGATGAATCGCTCGGGAGCGGGGTCAGCGTGTCGGGCGGCTCGATCGCGATGGGATGATGCGTGAGCAGCACATTGGCGCCCGCACTATGCGCGAGGCGGACAGTGCGCTCGTTAGCGTCGAGCGCTATGGCAACGCCGACGACCTCGGCGCGAGGATCCCCTACCATCATGCCCACATGGTCCCAAGGCTCGGCAGACTCGCGGGGAAACGTCTTCAAAAGCGACGCTTCTAGCTCGGCAACGTACATATCGGTCCCCTATCGTGGTTATCGTTGCTGTTAGCTTACGCCTGAAGCCTAATGTAGCCGCCGCCAATGACCGTATTGTTTCGATACAGCACACAGGACTGCCCGTCAGCGGCGAGCGTGTTGCCCTCATCGAGCTCCACGTGGGCGGCAGATCCTGCAATGGTCATATGAGCGGGCCTCGCCTTGGCACGATAATGCGTCTGAACAAGGCACGCGCCCCCACGATCAAGCTCATCCCAAAGCACGGTATCGCTGAGATAAAACGATCTCGCATGCGGCTGGGAACCGTGCGCCACCGTGATGACCCTCGACTTAGAATCGATGCGCGTGATGAACCAAGGACCGCCCGAAAGGCCGAGGCCCTTGCGCTGGCCGATCGTATAGCACGCAATGCCCGCGTGCTCGCCGAGAAGCTCCCCGTCCTCCGATACGATCGGGCCCGGCTCGAGAAGCCCGGGCCGCAGCGCGCGTATGGTCTCATGGTAATCGCCGCCCGGCGAGAAGCACACGCCCGTAGAGTCTTTGGCATGTGCTGCAGAGAGGTTGTGCTGACTCGCGTAGGAACGCGTATCGGCTTTGCTCACCGAGGCCAACGGGAACCGGCAGCGAGAAAGGATACGCGGGTCAACGCGGTACAAAAAGTAACTCTGGTCTTTGATGGGGTCGTCTCCGCGAACTACGAGGGAGCGATGGGGCGAGACTCGCGTGCATCCGACGTAATGTCCCGTTGCGATGAGGTCGCAGCCGAGTTCCGTGGCCACAAGGTCGAGGGCCGCGAACTTCACCGATGCGTTGCATACGATGCAGGGGTTGGGCGTTCTGCCGCACGCGTACTCGTCGACAAACTGCGACACCACCGAGCGGGCGAACAGCTCGGACACGTCGCGTTCCACGAGAGGGATGCCGAGGCTCTGGCTCAACGTTCGGGCCCGCTCGAGCGCATCACATGCAGGCACGGCACAGGGCTCGTGCTGCATCGTGAGCAGGCAGGCATATACCTCGTGGCCTTCTTCGAGAAGCAGGCTGCAGACAGCCGAGGAGTCCACTCCGCCAGACAGGCCGACAACGTAGCGGGCCATCAGGCACACGCCAAAGAGCGGAGAACGTCTGCGAACTTGTCGAGATCGCGCTCGTCGACACGGTCGTCAAACGAGATGCGCAATGCCCCGAGAGCCTTTGCTCGCGGAAGCCCCATGGCACCGAGCACATGGCTCGGATCGAGCGAGGCGCTCGAGCAGGCAGAGCCCGCAGAAACCGAAAAGCCCGCCGCGTCGAGCTTCAGGATAAGATCCTCGCTCTCGGCACCTTCGACGTATACCGACACGATGCCGGGCAAGCGCTCCACGGAGAACGGATCTCCCATGGTCGCATGGATGCGAGGACATGCGAGAAGGTCGCGGTACAGTTCGTCAGAAAGCGCCTGCACGCGTGCGCGCTCGTCGGCAACGTTCGGGTGCAATGCGTCGGCAACGGCGGCGAGCGCCATGGCGCTGCGCACATCCTGGGTGCCGGCCCTTCTCCCCGCCTCTTGCCCACCGCCGTATACCTGCGGCGTCAGGGACGTGCGCGAGGCAAGGTAGAGCGCGCCGACGCTCACCGGAGCTCCGACCTTGTGGCCGGCAACGCTAAGCGCGTCGACACCGAGGTCGCCTACGTCAAACGGAATGTGCAAATAACCCTGGATGGCATCGCTATGAAACTTGGCGCCGCAACCGTGGGCAAGAGCCGCTAGCTCTTTCACGGGTTGAACCACGCCGGTCTCGTTGTTCGCTATCTGGCACGACACCAGAGCGACATGTTCGTCCAGCACATTCGCTAACGCATCAGGAGAGATGGCGCCGTTATGCTGGGGCGCGACACAGGAAACCGAAAAGCCCATGCGCTTGAGCACCGTCGCGTTGTCAAGCACGGAATCATGCTCTATAGCCGAGAGAACCACCCGGTTTCGCTTGCCGTCACGAGAGCGCACGCCCTCGGAGATGCCGGCGAGCGCAAGCAGGTTAGCTTCGGTTCCACCCCCGGTAAAGATGATCTCATTAGGACGCACGCGAGCTCCCAGAGAACGAGCGACGCTGCGACGAGCCTCTTCGAGCCTGCATGCAGCCTGACGGCCAAGCGAGTGCAGGGAGTTCGGATTGGCTCCGGCGTACGGCGCGGCATCATAGGCCCGAAGCGCCTCGAGCGCCTCTTTCCTCAGAGGCGTCGATGCGGCGTAGTCCAAATTGACCATGTTGCGCGTCACGCCCGGGAAGCAAGGCCCGCGAGGGCATTGGCGCGGATGGCCGAGATCTCGGCAGCAGGATCGTCTGCGCCAAAGACAGCGGAACCGGCAACGAGCACGTTGGCGCCCCCGCGGCCAAGTGCCTCGGCGTTCTTGCTCGAGACACCGCCGTCGATCTCGATAAGCGGATGCGCGTCGCGCTCAGCGCACAGCGCGGTGAGGTCGTTGAGCTTGTTGAACGTGTTGTCGATGAACTTCTGGCCGCCGAATCCGGGGTTGACGCTCATGAGCAGGACCATATCGAGGTCGGGGATGATGTCGCGCAGCACCGAAACGGGCGTCGCAGGATTGAGGACGACGCCCGCCTTGCGCCCGGCGTCTTTGATGCGCCACACGACGCGATGCAGATGCGTGGCGGCCTCGTAGTGCACCGTTACGAAGTCGGCGCCCGCATCGAGGTACCAGTCAACCGTGTCGTCGGGGTTGGAGACCATGAGATGGGCGTCGACAGGAAGCGACGAGACCGACTTGACCGCCTCGATCATGCCGGCGCCAAACGTCAGGTTCTTCGTAAAGTGACCGTCCATGACGTCGAAGTGAAGAATATCGGCCGTCGCCACTGCGTCCAGGCTCCTCTGGAGGTTTCCGAGGTCAGCGGCAAGCAGAGAAGGGGCAACGAGCATAACCTGGTCCATGGTTCTCCTTCCGGATATTACAGGCCGTAGAACTCTTCGTTGGGAATGCGGTCGACGAGGCCCTTGAGCACCTCGTCTTTAGAGGCGCCTTCCCAAAGCACGGCGTTGACGGCAAAGGTGATCGGCAGGTCCGCACCAAGCTCGCGGGCCAGACGCGTGATGCTGCGCGCAGCCTGCGCGCCCTCGACGACCATGTGGGTCTCGGCCTGGTACTCGTCGAGCGAGATGCCGCGGCGCGCGAACGCCTCGCCGAAGGTGCGGTTGCGCGAGAACGGAGAGGTGCAGGTCACAATGAGGTCGCCCATGCCGGCGAGGCCCATGCACGTGAGCGGGTTACCGTTACGGGCAGCTACAAGGCGGCTGATCTCGGCAAGGCCGCGCGTCATGAGAAGGGCGAGCGTGTTGTCGCCGTAGCCGTAGCCAACGGCCATGCCGCACATGAGGGCGATGACGTTCTTGGAAGCGCCACAGGTCTCGATGCCTACCATGTCGTCGGTAACGTACACGCGGAAGTTCTTGGTAAGAAGCAGCTTCTTGAAGAACTCCGCAACGTCGGCGTCGAGAGCGGCCACAACGGAAGCCGAAAGGCAGTCGCGGCAGACCTCCTCGGCGTGGTTGGGGCCCGACAACGCGGCAACGCGACTCTCGTTGCCCACTTCGTCGGCAATGACCTCGCTCATGAGCTTGCCCGTTTCAAACTCGATGCCCTTGGCAAGGCAGAGGATCGGCGTGTCGGAGCCAACATGCTCGGCAACCTGGTGGGCGACCGAGCGAATGAAGGTCGAGGGCGACGCGATGATAACGCCGTCGGCACCGTCGAGGGCGTCGGCCATGCTGTTGGTAGCCGTGACGTTATGGGGAAGCTCGTATTCCTTGAGGTAGCGGCAATTCACGTGACGCTCGTTCACGCTCTGAACGATGTCTTCCTCAAGGGCCCACATCTGAATAGAATCGGTTTGCGGTGCCACATGGCCCGCCATGGCGGTGCCCCAAGAACCCGAACCGATAAGTGCGATCTTCATGCGTTCCTCCTTGCGAGGGCGATTCGCGCCCGCTATTTCTTCTTCGAGAACGAGAGCTTCGACTCCTTGTGGTGGGCGAGCTTCACGATGTTGGATCGATGCGCCCAGATCACGAGAACGGCAAGCAGAACAAAGACGCCGACAAAGCCCGTCGTTGCCTGCGGGTAATAGACGAGAACCCAAATCGGAAGCGACGCGGCAGCCGCAATGGAGCCCACCGAGACGTAGCGCGTGAGCACCACGCCAAT
The DNA here is from genome assembly GCA_949287065.1 of uncultured Collinsella sp. Lineage (GTDB taxonomy): Bacteria > Actinomycetota > Coriobacteriia > Coriobacteriales > Coriobacteriaceae > CALUOB01. The sequence goes on along the minus strand of CASEEV010000077.1, from coordinate 76,297 downwards.
AAGGAACGGGACCCAGAGCGAGAGACCCACGGGCCACACCCAGGCGATGCACACGCCAAAGCCTACGGCAATGCCCTTCCCGCCTTTGAAGCCGAGGTAGGGCGAGTACATGTGACCAGCTACGGCGGCAAAAGCCACAAGGGCCAGATACAGGTCGTGCCCCCCTCCGGGGGCGAGCAGCCCTTCTCCCCCGCTGCCGAGCGCCCATAGGAGCGCGGCACGCGAAAGGCAGACGGCGATGATGCCCTTGAGGCAGTCGAAGAGCAGCGTGAGCGCGCCGGCGAGTGGGCCCAGAACGCGCAGCGCGTTCGTGGTGCCGATATTGCCCGAGCCCTCGGTGCGAATATCCTCGTTGGCCATGACCTTGCCTACGATGAGTCCGAAGGGAACGCCGCCGAGCAAAAACGAGAGAATCAGGCATACGATCAGAACGACGGTCGTCATGCGTCCTCACCGTCCTCCTTCTTCTTGTTGCGGAAACGCAGGCGAATGGGCGTGCCTGCCAGGTCGAACGCCTCGCGCATGCGGTTCTCGATATAACGGCGGTACGTGTCGTCGACGAGATCGGTGTGGTTGACAAAAAACGTGAACGCGGGAGGGTTCTTGCCCGTCTGCGTGACGTAGTGCATGCGCAGGCGGCGACGGTTCTTGGTAACGGTGTGACCGAACTCGCGCATCTGCGTGAGCAGACGGTTGAGCGCGCTGGTGGGGACCGCAAGTCCGCGATGCGCGGCGGCCGTGTCGATCATGTTCCAGATCTTCGTGACCGCGCGGCCTGTGAGCGCTGAGATGCGCAGGTACGGAATCCAGGAGGCGTAGCTGAAGCGGGTCTCGAAGGAGTCGAGCACTTTGTCGCGCTCGCGGTCGGACCCGAGAAGGTCCCACTTGTTGAGCAGCGCCACGACGGCGCAGCCGCGCTCGATGGCGAGGTTCACGATTTTCTGATCCTGCTCGGTCACGCCGATGGTGGAGTCGATCACGAGCAGCGCCACGTCGGCGCGCTCCATCACGCGCAGGCCGCGCACGATGGAGTAGTACTCAACGTCTTCGCGCACCACGCTCTTCTTGCGCATGCCGGCCGTGTCGACAAAGCGGTAGCGTCGACCGTCGTGCTCGATGACCGTGTCGATGGCGTCGCGCGTGGTACCGGCAACATCGGACACGATGGAGCGCTCCTGGCCGATGATCTTGTTGAAGAGCGACGACTTGCCCGCGTTCGGACGGCCCACGATGGCGACGTTGAGCGCGTCGTCATCAGCATCCTCCTCGTCAAAGGGGTCCTCGGGCGGGAACTTCTCGACCACGAGGTCGAGCACGTCTCCCGTGCCGTGGCCGTGCGCCGCCGAGATCGGATACGGCTCGCCCACGCCGAGCGAGTAGAACTCCCAGAGCGCGTCGGTATTGGCGGGGTTGTCGAGCTTGTTGACGAGCAAGAAGACCGGGGCTTTGGCGCGCTTGAGCATACGCGCGACGCTCTCGTCCTCCTCAGTGATGCCCGTAGAGCCGTCTACGACGAAGAGGATGACGTCGGCCTCTTCGCTTGCGAGCAGCGCCTGGTCGCGAATGGGCGTGGCGAACACGTCGTCGCTCTTGAGCGGTTCGATACCGCCCGTGTCAACGAGGATGAAGGAACGTCCGGCCCAATCGGCCTCATGGTACGAGCGGTCGCGCGTGACGCCGCGGCTCTCGTGCACAATGGCGTTGCCCTCCTCGGCAACGCGGTTGACCAGCGTGGACTTGCCGACATTAGGCCGGCCGACCACAGCTACGATAGGTTTCATACATCAGCTCCCGAAGCGGTGCATCAATCTTTGCAGACAGATTAATTTTATACCAGGCCACCTGTACGGCCCTAGCATTCACAGCATGTGCACGCAGAGTCTATCAACATACCGAGTTGGCACGGGCGATTCTCTCAACCGTTGCTTGTGTTCAGATCTGTGCGTCACGCTTCAGGTAACGCCGTCTCTAGCCCGTCGAGAAGATCGTACGGGAGGGTTGAGGAGACGAGAACGCGGGCGCCGCGGGCGGCGAGCTGCTCTTCGAGATCTTGCTGCGACGAGCTGTCGAGCGTGAGCCCGTCGGCGTTGAACATGACGTTGGGGACGACGACAAGCGTGCCGTCGAGGCGCTCAGGCAGCTGTGTCAGGATGTCGCAGACGCACATGAGGCCCGTTACATCGACGTTGCCGCCGAAGAAGTCGTTGCGCACGGCACATACGCGCCCGCAGAGCGGCGCCTGCTCAACAAACGACGCGACTGTTTGTGCGGCTGCCTTGCCGGAGAGAACGACAAGATCGAGCCCTTCTGCATCCAGCGAGCGGCGAACACGCGCAAGGGGCTCCGTCTCGTTTGCAAGGCACTCGGCAGCGTCGTCAAGATAGCTCCTGAGCATGCCGATGCCGTCGTAGTACTGCGGGTAGCCGTCGTACGCCTCGGCCTGAGGAACGGGCAGATGCGCATCGAGGTAGAACTCGTCCGAGAGCTGAAACACCGTTCGCCCGCATCGCTTGCGGGCGTGCTCCTGATACGGTTCGACCTGTGCGATGACCGCGCGAGCCGCATCCGGGTTGTCGGAGAAGGAAGAGTGGAAGTTTCGCGCGTACTTGGTGTAGCCCAAGGGCACGACCGCGAGACTCGTAACCTCCGGATGCGCCTCGCAGAAACTCAGCGTGCGGTCGAGTTCCGCGCCGTCGTTGATGCCCGGGCAGAGCACGATCTGCGCATGGATCTCGATACCCGCATCAATGAACTTCTCGAGCACGTCGAGCCCGCGCTGCGCGTTGCGCCCTATGAGGCGCTGACGCACCTCGGGCGTTACCGCATGAAGCGAGACGTTCATGGGGCTCAGGTGCTTGTCGACGACATTGGCAACGTCATCATCGGTGAGGTTGGTGAGCGTGACGAAGTTCCCCTGCAAAAAACTCAGGCGGTAGTCGTCGTCGCGAATGTAGAGCGTGGTCCGCAGGTGCTTGGGAAGCATGCCCATGAAGCAGAAGGTGCAGGCATTGACGCAGGTGCGCATACCGTCGAACACGGCGTCGCAAAACGAGATGCCCCAGTCCTCTCCCACCTCGCGCTCGAGCGTGCAAGGGCTTGTCATGCCGTCGCGCGGATCGAAGACCTCGAGGTCCACGGTCTCGTCTCCAGTCTCCCAGAGCCATACGATCATGTCGGTAAGAGGCTTGCCGTTGACGGTGAGGACGCACATGCCGGCCTCGATACCGGCCGCCCATGCAGGTGACTCATCTCGAACAGCCGTAACCCAAGCGCCGCGCCCGCTCTCGCGCGTAGGCGCGTAATCGGCGTTTGTGCGAGCGTAAGCGGGAATTGTCTGACGGCTGTCTGGCACAGGATCTCCTCGTCGGGAAACAACGTGTTCATAGCAGATGGTATGGGCATCCTTTGGACCGTGCGTCAAAAAGCACAGACTCAGCGCGAGAGCTCCCTGAGCCGTGCCACCACGCCGTCGATATGCGCCTGCGGCGTAGAGGCGCCTGCGGTCACGCCGATCTTTACTGCATCGTGCACCCATGAGCCGTCGAGCTCTTCGACGTCCTCGATATGGTGCGTGTTCGCACAGGCGTCGGCGCAGATCTCGTAAAGCCTGCGCGTATTGCCGGAGTTCTTTCCGCCCACAACGATCATAGCGTCAACCTGCGCCGCGAGCTCTGCGGCGGCTTGCTGGCGCTCCTGCGTGGCGGCGCAGATAGTGTTGATGACGCGGACCTCTTTAGCAGACGCAAGAAGCTCGGAAACAACGGCCTGCAACAAAGGCAGGCGCTGAGTGGTCTGAACCACCACGCCGACCTTATGGCCCAGAGCGCCTCCCTCCTCGAGGGCGCGGACGTCCTCGACGCTGCCAACGACGCGGGCCTTGCCAGCATGCCCCAGAATACCCTCCACCTCGGGATGGCCCGCCTCGCCTACGACAAGCACGTCGTACCCGGCGCGAACGAGCTTCTCGGCTGCCACATGGACCTTCTTCACGTAAGGGCACGTGGCGTCGAGAACCTCCAGCCCGAGCCCTTGCGCCTCGGCGATAACCTCCGGGGTAGTACCGTGCGCGCGAATGATGAGAAGGCCTGATCCCGCGTCTGCAGGGCGGTCCGCAACGCGCACGCCCCGCGCCTCAAGATCTTTGACCACGATGGGGTTGTGGATCAGGGGACCAAGGGTGTGCACGGGACCCGAAGCATGCTCGGCGTTCTCGAGCGTAAGGCTCAGCGCGCGCTCAACGCCGTAGCAGGCGCCAGCCCGATTGGCGACGATAATCTCGGCCATGCTCCACCCCTCTCTACCTACGCGCGGCCCGGATGCTCTGCGCGCAGCTCGTCTTTCATGGCAACCATGCGTCCGATGGCCTCGTTCTCGAGCCATTCGGTACGCTCGCGCCGCTTGAGCCCGCTCGGAACCGAGTCGGCGTCAACAGGCTCTGCCGTACGCAGCCAAACACGCAAAAAGAGGCGCGGCAGCTTGCCCTTCATCTTGATGTCGCGGGCACCGACCACGGCCATGGGGCAGATGTCCGCTTTGGCCATGCTCGCGATAAGCGCGGCTCCTCCGTGCATCTTGACGGGCTGGTCGTCGGATTTGACGCGCGTGCCCTCCGGGAAAATGAGGATGTCCTCGCCGCGCTTAAGGCACGCCGCGGCACGCTTGACCGCTTTGAGGTCAGCGGTGTTGCGCGCGAGCGGGATGCCGCCCACGCGCGAGAAGAACCAGTCGATTACCTTGTTCTTGGCAAACTCGGATTTGAAGAGCGGCCGCACGCGCCTATGACGCGTCCAACCGTCAACGACGATGACGATGATCTCGAGCATCGAGGTGTGATTGCAGATGATCACGTGACCCTTCTCGCCTTCGGTCGGGCGCGCGGCGCCGAGCCGATCCCGCCCTTCGATGCGCCAGGGCCAGACGATCTTGGTAAAGACGAGGAGCGCACCGAGCACAAGGTAGTAGAACCAGCGCGCCGTTATGGGGTACGAGCGCATGGAGTTATCGAAGTACTCGTCGACGGTAGCGGTGAACGGCTTCATTTACGCATCTTTCTGAACAGATTGGACAAGGGCGGCAATGGCATCGAGAACCTCGTCGATCGTTTGGCTCGAAGAGTCTACGAGATGAGCGTCCTCGGCAGCCTTGAGCGGCGCCTCGGCGCGATTGGAGTCGTAGGCGTCGCGCTCTTCGATCTGCGCCTTGGTCTTGGCGATCTCGGCCTCGAGGGTCTCGGCATCGGGCAGGTTGTCGCCATGGCGCTGAAGCACCCGCCGGCGGGCGCGTTCGGCTGGATCTGCCGTGAGAAACACCTTGACGTCGGCGTGCGGGAACACGACCGTGCCGATGTCGCGGCCCTCGGCCACCACGTCGTGGTTCTCGGCAAAACGACGCTGCTGGGCAACCATGCCGCTGCGCACGCCCGGCACCGCAGCCACACGGGAAACCGCAGCGTCGACGCGCGGAGTGCGGATCTCTTCCGATACGTCCTTGCCGTTCACGGTAATGCGCACGTTCTCGCCATCAGACGGCGGAAAGGCGATCACCATGCGATGGGCGAGCTCGGTGAGCGCGTCGGCATCATCGAGGTCAATGCCCTCGTCGAGTGCGCAGAGCGCAACGGAGCGGTACATGGCGCCTGTGTCGAGCTTGCGCATACCAAAGCGCTTGGCAGCAAGCGCCGCGATGGTCGATTTGCCCGAGCCTGCGGGCCCGTCGATAGCTACGATCATCCGAATCTCCCCTTCTATTTTACGGGCACGTCAACGGCGCCCGAACTGCGCGCAATGATCTCCTCGGGCGTCAGGTTGAACGCCTCGAGACAGTACCGGTCGTCATCTTTGATTGAGAACAGCACGCCGCACACGTTGTGCAGCTTCATATTGAACCAGATGTCGGCCGTGCGCGTCTTGAAGATGTGCGAGAAGAACGGCCGCGCCACGCCGCCGTGGGCGACGACGGCGACCTTACCCTGGGCTGTTTGCGACAGCTCGCGTACCGCGCCCTGCACGCGCGCCTCGAAGTCGGCGATCGACTCGGCCCCGCGCACCGGCCAGCCCTCGTCGAACTGCGATGGCAAGCCGCGCTCGCGCGCCTCTTCGTGCGTGAGGCCCTCGATCTCGCCGAACGCAAGCTCCTTGAGCCGGGGGTCGACCTCGCAGCAGATGCCGAGCTCCCTGGCTGCCGGCTCTGCGATACCAAGGCAGCGCTCGAGCGGGCTCGCGATGATGCGGTCCGGCTTCCAGGCAACCAAGGCGCGCACCGCGCGCTGGCGCTGGAGCTCGCCCTTCTCGGACAAGGGCGGGTTTACCTGTCCGCAGATAGCGTCGGTCTCGTTGAAAGCGGTCTCGGAATGCCGCAGGTACAGAATCTGGGCACGTTCTGCCGCGTAGTAGGTGCGCTCAGTATGAGATTGCCCCATGCTCTCCTCCGTCAAAACACTCGATCAATCATACCGTATGTCGAGGTGCCTCAAGCGACCCCGCTCGAAGCAACGCCGCCGTCTCATCGTCGCTCAGATAGCGCCAACAGCCCTCGTCCACATCGCACAGCCGGAGCGGTCCAAAGGTGGAGCGGTGCAGCCTCAGCACCGGGTGACCGATCTTTCCGAGCATGCGCTTGACCTGGTTCTTACGCCCTTCGTGGATAATGACCTCGACGCAGGTCTTGCCGCCTGGAATGCCGTACGGGCATACGTCCGTTGCCTCGCGCTCGCCAAGCAGGCGCGTGCGCGCCGGTTGGCAGGGCCCGTCGTCAAGCTCGATGCCGCGGCGCAAGGGCTCCAGCTCCCGATCGCGCATAACGCCGTCCACGAGCGCCACGTAACGTTTGCTCACGTGCCGCGAGGGGTGCAGGAGGTTCTGCGCGAGCGTGCCGTCGGTCGTGAAGAGAAGAAGGCCGGTCGTATCCTTGTCGAGCCTCCCCACCGGAAAGAGCCCGGGATGTTGGCCGACGGGTGCGAGCTCCGCCACACAGCGCCTCCCCTGAGGGTCGCTCATCGTGGTGAGATAGCCCTTCGGCTTGTTGAGCATCACGTACACGGGGCGCTCCGCCAGGCGCACGGGAACACCGTCCAACGTGACCTCGTCAACAAGCGGATCGACCTTGGCTCCCAGCTCGGTCACAACGACGCCGTTGACGCGCACGCGACCGGCGGTCATGAGATTCTCGGAACCGCGGCGGCTCGCAGCGCCCGCGCGTGCCAAAAAACGCTGCAAGCGCATGGGCACGACGCGCTCCCCTTGCGGCGCGAAACCGCCCGTCTGTACGTCACGCGTCATGGCCGTCACCTTGGTGAGCGTTGTCGCCGGAGCCTGCACCAGGCTCATCAAGCGCCGCGTTGGCGTTCGTCAGGTCGCGCTCCTCGTCGAGATCGGCAGCGGCCTCTTCGAGCGTCGACTGTATCGTGCGGCCCGAGAGCCGCTCGCGAATAAAGCGCCGAGCCTGCTCGTCGGGGGCAAACTGCTCGAGGTCGGGAAGGTCCTTGGTAGAGCGCAGGCCGAACTTCTCGAGAAACGCGTTCGTGGTGCCGTAGATGATCGCGCCGCCGCGCTCGCGGTCGCGACCCAGCTCGCGAACGAGCCCTTTGTCCACGAGCGACGAGATGACGCCGTCGGAGTTGACCCCGCGGATGCCCTTGACCATCTCGCGCGTCACGGGCTGATGGTCGGCGATGACCGCAAGCGCTTCGAGCGCCGCCTGGCTCAGCTTCTGAGTATCCCATGCAAGCACCAGCGCCTCGACCTGGTCGTGGTACGCCGGATGCGTAAACAGCCTCCAGCCACCGGCGACCTCGCGGAGCTGAATGCCTCGGTTGGCTTCTTCGTACTCGCGTTTAAGCTCGTTGAGAAGAGAGGTAGCCTCGCCGGGGGCGATATCAAGCACCGTGGCTAACGCCGACGGGCTGACCGGGTCGCTCGACACCAAGAGAAGCGCCTCGAGCGCCCCCTTGAGCGAGTTCGGTTCGAGTTGTTCAAGTTCTGCCATTGCTGTTCCCTACCTGTTACGCGGTGGTCGGATCGTCCGAATCGAGCGACGAGCCAACTTCAAACGGAGCCGCGCCCTCTACGCGGTCGATCTGAATGGTGCCGAAAATCTCTGCCTGTGCAAGGGTAAGCGAACCGTGCTTGGCAAGTTCGAGGATGGCGAGAAAGGTAACGACAACCTGCTCTACCGTCGCAGAGCCGTCCAGCAGCTCGTCAAACGTCACGTGCGGCCGGTTCATGGTAAAACGATCGACCGAAGCCACGGTGAGATCGAGCGGGACCCTGCGCGGGGCCACGTGCTCCGCCTCGAGCAAAAACGAGTCGCGGCGACTGTCGATATCGGCGCAGATGACCGCGAGGCCGCGAAGCGTGATGCCGGCAAGGTAATCAGGCATGATGTTGAGAAACTCAGGGTCGGGGCCGGCAACGCGCGGATGCATACGGCTCTCGGCCTCCATGCGGCTGCCCAGCGCAGAGGCCGCGTTGCGAAACTGCTTGTACGCAATGAGGCGCTGGATGAGCACTTCGCGCAGCTCGTCGCCCGTGAGGTTCGCGAGCTCCTCGTCCTCATCTTCGTCATCGCTCTTCAGAATCGGTTCGTCGGGCACGAGTGAAGACGCCTTGATGTCGAGAAGCGTGGAGGCCACGAGAAGAAAGTCGCTCGCCACGTCGAGGTCGAGCGCCTGAAGACGCTCGACCTCGGCCAAGTACTGCTCGGCGACCTCGCTGATCGAAATCGAACCGATGTCGACCTTCTGGCGCGAGACGAGTTGCAGCAGGAGGTCGAACGGGCCCGAGTAGACCTGCGTTGAAACGCGGTACGACACGTTCTTCTCCCCTCCCGTTGCCTATTGCCAATGCCAACCAGCTAGTTTATCGCAACAACACCTGTGTAGGGACAAAAGAGCCGGCTACATCAAAGCCCTAACGCGAGCCTAACGAGCAGCTCGTAGAGCGGGTACACCGTCACGTCAAAGTAAAGGCCGATAAGGTCGATGCCCGTGACAGACGGAAGCAGGTAGAGCACGATGATGAGGATCGGCATGGCGTAGCGCTGGATCTCGTAGTAAGTGTTGAGCGCCCGCCCTTTAAGAAACGGCACGAGGATGGAGGAACCGTCGAGCGGGGGCAGAGGGATGAGGTTGAAAAACGCCAGCGAAAGATTGACCGAGACCAGCGTAAGGCAGAAGTCGAAGATCTCGGCCGCCGGGAACGACGCCCCCACAACGGCCACCGGGCTGTTGATAAGAACGGCGAGAAGCGCTGCCCCTAAGCAGGAGAGCACGATGTTGGACGCTGGCCCCGCCAGCGCCACGAGAAGCTCGTCGCGCTTGGGATGCTTGAGGTTGCGCAGGTTCACCGGCACCGGCTTGGCAAAAGCGAAAACCGGGCCTCCCGCAGCAAGCATCAAGAGCGGGAGCAGCACGGTTCCGAACGGGTCGATATGATGCAGCGGGTTGAAGGAAACGCGACCGCGCGAGCGCGCCGTGCGGTCGCCGAGGAGGTACGCCGCAAACGCGTGCGCCGACTCGTGCACGACGATGCCCACGATAACCGCAAGCGCCTGCATGACAAGGCTCATAAGGTAGTAGGAAGGGTTAACGCTCACGATACGCCTTTCGGTCGCGTTAGCGGCGCAGCCGCGCCGCAAGACGGCAGCACAGATAATCCAACAAGAACAAAACCACGGCGCACAGGGCAAAGTCCAGGCGGAACACCCCGCCAAAGGGGGTCGCCACCACCCCGTAACCCGAGATGACGTCGGGCAGTGCGCGTGTCAGGTCCACCACGAAGCTCACGAGGTTGAGCTTCGCCGATATGCCGCTGAAGCACAAAAGCACGGTCAGAGCGCACATGAGCACGGCGAGTATGCGCAGCGCGTAGGCAAGGAGCGTCAACGCGACCGCCGCAGGTTGGGCCGCACGGTTAGGACTGGGCATCAGCAACCTCCTGTTCGATCTCCTCCGAAAGCGAGAGCCATTCCTCCTCGATCGCGGGGATCTTCTTCTTGAGCGCCGAGTACTCCTTCATCGCAGCGTCGAACTTGTCGGGCTGCGCGTAGAGCTCCTCCGAGGCCATAAGTGCCATGAGCTCGTCGTAGCGCGCCTGGGATGCCTCGAGCGAGGCTTCAAGGTCCTTGAGGCGCACACGGCGCTTCTTGAGCCGTTTGTTGAGCTCCGCGCGCGCCTGGGCCTCTGCGCGCCGCTGCTCCTTGGTCTTCTTCTCGCGCGGCGCCGCAGCTGGCTGCGAGGGGGCCTGCGCAGCGCGAGCGGGCGCCGAAGGCACGGCCGCTTGAGCTTCCGCAGCGCGCTGGGCGAGATCCTCGCGCTTCCAGAGGTAGTAATCGTAGTCGCCGTCGATAACCGTCATGCGGCCGTCGCGGATGTCGATCACGCGGTTGGCTACGGCGCGCACAAGGTGCTCGTCGTGGCTGATCAGCACGATCGTGCCGGGGAAGTTCTTGAGGGCGTTTTCGAGCATGTCGACGGAGTCGATGTCGAGATGGTTCGTGGGCTCGTCGAGGCAGAGAAGCGCCTCGGGGCTCACCAGCATCTTCGAGAGCGCCAGGCGCGCCCGCTCCCCTCCCGAGAGAACGCCCACGCGCTTCTCGATGTCGTCGCCCGAGAACAGGAAGGCACCGAGCAGGCTGCGCTCCTGCGGAGTCGTCCAACCCGGAGCAACGGAATCGATCTCCTGAAGAACGGTGCGACCCTCGTTGAGTCCCTCCAGCTGGTGCTGCGCGTAATACGCAACGCCGACATTCACCCCGAGCTCGCGCCTTCCGCGGGTTGGCCCCTCAATGCCGGCGAGCATCTTCATGAGCGTCGACTTGCCCGCGCCGTTGGGTCCGACAAGGGCAACATGGTCTCCGCGGTACAGCCTGAGGTCGATGTTGTCGTAGACGAGCTTGTCGTCGTAGGCCTTGGCCACGCCCTCGAGTTTGACCACCATGTCGCCCGAGCGCGGCGGCTCGGGAAACTTGAAGTCCACGTGCTTATGGCCCTCGGGCAGAATAACGAGCTCGCTTTTGATCTGCTCGATGCGCTTCATGCGCTCCTGGGCCTGCGCTGCCTTGGTGGGCTTGTAGCGGAACTTGTCGACAAACACCTGCATATGCGCGATTTCGCGCTCTTGCGCGGCACGCTTAGCGCGCATCTGCTCGAGATTGTCTTCACGCTGCTTGAGATACGCGCTGTAGTTGCCCGCGTACACCGTGATCCGGCGGTTTTCGAGGGCGGCCACATGGTCGACGCACGCGTCCATAAACGCGCGGTCATGACTCACGAGAAGCACAGCGCCCTCGTACGAGGCGATAAAGCCGCGGAGCCATTGCACGCTCTCGAGGTCGAGATGGTTCGTGGGCTCGTCGAGCAGCAACAGGTCGGGGCGGCGCAGGAAAAGCTTGGCGAGCGCGATGCGCATCTGCCAGCCTCCCGAGAACTCGCGGCATGGCTTGTTGAACTCGCTGACGGGAAAACCGAGTCCGGCGAGGATCTGACGCGCGTTGCTCTCGAGCTCGTAGCCTCCCAGACGCTCAAAGCGGTCCTGAACCTGCCCGTACTCTCGGAGTAGCTGATCGGGAGCATCGCCCTTCTCGCCCGCCTCGGCTATGGCGAGCTGGAGCTCTTCGGCGCGTTTGCCGAGCTCTTGAATCTCGTGGGCAGAGCGCATGACCTCATCGATAACCGAGACGTCAGAGGCAAGCTTGGACTCCTGCTCGAGGTAGCCGACCTTCACGTCCTTGGCGTAGGCTACGGTTCCGCTGTCGGCAGACTCAAGGCCCATGATGATCTTGAGCAGCGTGGTCTTGCCCGCGCCGTTGGGCCCGACTAGGGCGTAACGCTCCCCCGCGTTAACCTGAAGAGAGGCGGCGGAAAACAGCGTTCGCGCTCCAAAGCTCTTCTCGATTTTGTCCACCTGAAGAATCATAGCGCCTCACTCGCATACGTGACGAACGATCGGGACGATACGTACCCCGTGCCGAGCGGCACGAGGCTGACAGATAAAAAAAGGCCCCACAATGTGGGACCTTACTGATCGATGGTGGGCGTTGCTGGATTTGAACCAGCGACCCCTTCCGTGTGAAGGAAGTGCTCTGCCCCTGAGCCAAACGCCCGTGCTTGCGCAGCGAAGAAGATGATAGCAGACTTATACCGCACAGCCAAGAGTATTTTCCTATTTGCGTGAAGAAGATGAGGAGGCAGCGAGCGTCCCCTCTTGAATGGCGCGTTGAAGCTTGCGTTCGGTCGCGATGCGCTTGCCATAGACCGTCTTGGGAAGATCGCTCTTGTCCACCGCCTCTCCGGCGGCAAAGTCTTCGCGAATCTGCGAGGCAAGCCAAAACAGCATGCCGGAGATCACGAGACTGTAGAAACTCGAGATGAGGTCGGGGAATTGCCTGAAATAGCAGTCGGAGACGATGCCCAGCACGTTGATTACCACGAGAACGAGCGCAACGATGCGGAAGCGGCGAGCGTATCGCGGATGCACGGCGACATAGTAGGCGAACCATGCCACGAAGAAATTGCACGCCGCCGAAACGCCGAGCAAGGCGAGATCGGTGATGCGGAGAACGGAGTCTCCGGCCGTAGCGCCCACGATCCCGAGGGGGTCAAAACCAAAGAGCAACGCAAGGAGAACGAACACGATGTTGCTTCCGTAGCGAATGGCGCACCACGCGAGATACAGCACGCCCATGAAGCGCAGCACGCGCTGCGGTCCGGTATATACCCGCGGGACGGAACTCTCTGGCTGCATCGGCACAACCTCCCCTCACTGTCCCAAATTGTAGCATCAAGCGACACGGCGCCCGTAAAAAGCAAAAAGCCGGGACCTACAGTCCCGGCTCCTCGATTCTTGGTGGGCCCTGCCGGACTCGAACCAGCAACCCAGGGATTATGAGTCCCCTGCGCTGACCATTGCGCCAAGAGCCCAGTAGCAAAATGGCCCACAAGCAAAGCCTGTGAGCCATTGTGTTTCTGGTGGAGACAGCGGGGCTCGAACCCGCGACCTCATGACTGCCAGTCATGCGCTCTCCCAGCTGAGCTATGCCCCCGAATCGCAACCGCACGTGCGGTGCGAGGAATAATATACGGGAACCTCCGAGCGAATGCAAGCACTTTTTCCAAAAAAGTTTTGAGTCGCCGCTCTAGCGCCTAAACCCCTCGTAAAGCATGCCCCGCTCAATGTCGGCGATCGTCTTGGCACCGCACATCTCCATGACGTCCTTGAGCTCGGCTACGAGCTGATCGAAGTAGCCCTTGACCCCGCTCGCGCCCCCGCCATATACCGCAACGACAAACGGACGGCAGATGAGCGCAGCATCGGCACCCAGGGCCAGCGCGCGGAACACGTCGAGACCGCTCCGTATGCCGCCGTCTACGAGCACGCACACGTCGTCGGGAACAGATGCGGCAATAGCCGGCAGAGCGCTTGCGGTAGGCGGCGTGCCGTCGAGAACGCGCCCGCCATGGTTCGACACGACGATGCCCGAGGCGCCTGCGCGAACGGCCTTCTCGGCAGCGTCGGGCGTCATAACCCCTTTGACGATAAACGGAACGGGGCACGAGGAGATGATCTCGGCAAGCGCCGACTCGGATTTGGGGCCTGCGGGCGGTACCACGCCTTTAAGAAAAGGAAGCCCGGCAGAGTCGACGTCCATGGCAACGGCAGTCACGCCCGCATCGAGGGCAAGCGCAAGTTTCTCGTCGACAACATCCTGCGACCATGGCTTGCACACGGCCACCCCTGCCCCGCCGAGAGCCTTGAGATCCTCGCAGGCATGGCGGTAGATCCCCGGATCCACGCCGTCTCCTGTCCAAGCGATGGTTCCCGCCTCCGCCGCTCCGGCAGTTACCTCGTCGTTGTAGGCGTCCATCGTAAGCTCAGTGCCATAATGACGCTGCACATCGCCAACGGGAGCAACCATGATGGGCGCCTTCAGCTCGCGTCCAAAGAACGAGAACGTCGTGTCGGCTTCAAACGGCTCATGGAACGTATCCATGTTCACGTACAGGCCCTGCCAGGCTGCGTGGTTGGCCACTGCGACCGTCCCCGAGCCCTTGGCCCCCGGCCCCGGGATGGCGCCTTTGCATCCCCTGCCGTCGCACACCGTGCATGCCTTGCAATACGGACCCATATGTCCGCGCGCGCCGAGCGCACATTCAGCGTAGTTCATAGGTAATCCTCTCAGACCATGCGTATGTAAGCGGATAAAAGAGAAAGGGCCGCGTCAAAAACGACGCGGCCCGAAGATACAGCGCTCGTTAGCCGGCGTACGGCATACGCTGCGCGCGCACGAGGGCGGCAACCTTTGCCACGACCTCGTCGAGCGCCACGTCCTCGCGATCGCCCGTCGCACGGTTCTTGAGCTCGGCCGTGCCGTTCTTGAAACCGCGTTTGCCGACCACGATCTGAAACGGGAAGCCCATGAGGTCGTTGTCGGCAAACTTAACGCCGGGGCGCTCGGCGCGGTCGTCAAACACCGTTTCGATGCCTTCGGCAGCGAGCTTGTCGGCAAGGTCGGAGGCAGCGTCAAAAGCCTCGCCCTTCTTGTCGAGGGCGATGACCGAAACCTCGTAGGGAGCGATCTGAACCGGCCAGATAATGCCGTTCTCGTCGTTGTGCTGCTCGATAACCGCCGAGAGCGTGCGCGAGACGCCGACGCCGTAGCAGCCCATGATGAGCGGGCGCTCCTTGCCGTCCTCCCCCACAAACGTAGCGCCCATGGCCTCGGAGTACTTCGTTCCAAGCTGGAAGACCTGACTCACCTCGATGCCGCGCGCGCCCTTGAGCGGGCGGCCGCAATGCGGGCACGGATCGCCCTCGCGCACGGTAACGAGGTCGGCCCAGGCGTCAACCTCAAAGTCGCGCCCCGGGCAGGCGCCGGTAAAGTGATAGTCGACCTCGTTGGCACCGCACGTCCAGCTCTTGGAGGCGCGCAGGCTCTCGTCGCACACCAGGCGCACACCCTCGGGAAGGTTGACCGGGCCGATGAAGCCCTTATGGAGCCCTGTCTCGTTAAGCTCCTCCTCGGTCATAAGGTGGAAACTGCCGAAGGCCTTGCCGGCCTTGATCTCATTCAGCTCATGGTCGCCGGGAATGATAGCCACAACAGGCTTGCCCTCACCGTCGATAAGGGCGAGTGACTTGCGCGTGCCGTTCTCGGGGAAGCCGAAGAACTCGGCAACCGCCTCGATAGTGCCGAGACCAGGAGTGTACACGCGCTCAAGCTCGCCAGAACCTGGGCCCTCCGAAACGGCAACGGTGGAGACGGCGGCCTCCTCGTCAGCGGCGTAGCCGCAGTCGTCGCAGTACACGAGGGCGGCCTCGCCGGCCTCGGCGAGCGCCATAAACTCAACGGAGGTGTCGCCGCCGATCTCGCCCGAATCCGCGGCAACAGGAAGCGCATGGACTCCGCAGCGCTCGCAGATGCGCGCGTAGGCGTCCTTCATGTCGTCGTAGATCTCCTGCAGCGACTCCTGCGTGGCGGAGAAGCTGTAGGCGTCCTTCATGATGAACTCGCGGCCGCGCATAAGGCCAAAGCGCGGGCGCATCTCGTCGCGGAACTTGTCCTGAATCTGGTAAAGCGTACAGGGCAGCTGCTTGTAGCTCTTGAGCTCGTTGCGGATGAGGTCGGTGAAGCCCTCCTCGTGCGTGGGACCGAGGCAGAACTCACGGCCATGGCGATCGGTGACGCGCATCATCTCGGGGCCGTAGGCATCCCAGCGGCCCGACTCGTGCCAGTACTCGGCAGGAATGAGGATCGGGAGCAGGCACTCCTGAGCTCCGATGCCGTCCATCTCCTCGCGAACGATGGCCTCGATCTTTCTGAGCGTACGCCACGCAAGAGGCAGGTAGCTGTACAGGCCCGAAGCGGCCTTGCGGATCATGCCCGCTCGAAGCATGAGCTTATGGCTCGCAAGCTCCGCCTCCGCTGGGTCCTCCTTGAGGGTGGGCGCGTACAGGCGGCTCATCTTCATAGCTTGCGTCATGGTGTTCCTCTTCTCCTAGTTGCTAAACGAGCTATCGCAGCGCCCTGCAGGATCACGTCGATTGCGAACAGGCAGAGTACCTGCCCTTCGCTTCCTACAGTGCGTCGATCTCCTTGAACAGTTCGTCGATTATAGCGTCTTCCGGTACCTTGCGCAGTACCTCGCCCTTGCGGAAGAGAAGCGCGCACCCTTTGCCGCAGGCAACGCCCACGTCGGCGCCCTTGGCCTCGCCCGGGCCGTTGACAACGCAGCCCATCACGGCAACGGAGATGGGCTTATCTAACATGCGGAGACGACGCTCCACCTCTTCCGCAACGGGAATAAGGTTCACCTGCGTGCGACCGCACGTAGGGCATGAGACGAGCTCGGGACCGCGGCGCCTGAGCCCGAGACTTTGCAGGATGCCCCAGGCCACCGGCACCTCTTCGACCGGATCGGCGGTCAATGAAACCCGAAGCGTATCGCCGATGCCGTCGCTCAGCAGAACGCCGAGGGCTACGGCGTTTTTGATCGTGCCCTGCTGAGGGGTGCCCGCCTCGGTGACCCCCAGATGCAAGGGAACCTGCGGCAGCTCTCGCGAAAGCGCGCGGTAGGTTTCGATAGTCGTCGGCACGTCGTGCGCCTTGGCAGAAAGAACAATGTTGTCAAAGCCGCGAGCCTCGAAGTGGCGAATGAACTCGACGGAGGAGGCTACGAGCTTCTCGGGCAAGGTCAGGTCTTCTCGCGCGTCGACCGCTTTGTCGAGCGAGCCGGCGTTCACGCCGATGCGGATCGCGCAGCCGTTCTCCCCTGCGGCTTCGATAACCGCGTCGACCTTGTCCCACGAACCGATGTTGCCCGGGTTGATGCGCAGCTTCGCCGCACCCGAGCGCGCCGCCGCTATAGCGAGCTCGTAGTCGAAGTGAATGTCGGCGACAATGGGAACAGGGCTCTGCGCGCATATCGCGGCAAAGGAGTCCACCGCGCCCTTGTGCGGCAGCGTAACCCTTACCAGGTCACAGCCTGCCTCTGCGAGCGAGCGGACCTGCGCCGCCGTCGCCTCGGTGTCCTCGGTTTTTGTGCAGGTCATCGACTGCACGACGATAGGAGCGCCTCCCCCGATCACAACGGGGCCAACATGCGCGGGACGCGTGAGAGAACGAGGCGTTTCTGTATTGGCCATAAGGCGGCTCCCTTAGAAGAATCTCATGAAGTCGATGCGCAGCATATAGACGAAGAGAACGCCGATGAGCGCAAGGCCGACAACCGAGAGTCCGTTTTGCACCTTGAGCGGAACGGGTCTGCGAAAGACTGCCTGGAGGATCTCGATGAGAAGCTTGCCGCCATCGAGAGGGGGGATGGGCAGCAGGTTCATGAACCCTAAGGAGAACGAAATGGCGGCGGCGAAGTTGAGAAGCGTTGCCGCGCCCGCTGAAGCGGCCTCCGCGGACATGACGGCAATCCCCACCACCGAGGTCGACTGATCGAGAACGGTGAGCGTCTGCGAGGGATTGAGCAGGCTCGCAACGGACTGAGCAGTCAGGACGATTGAAGACCACGAGACCTGCGCCGCATCGACGGGGTTGAGCCGAACGAGCTCGGTCGACACGCCGATGCCGAGCATCTCGCCCTCGTCAAGATCCACCGCTGCGGTCTCGGTCGTCCCGTCGTGATCGAACACGAGCTCGAACTCACCGGAACCGGCTGCCTCTTGCAGCGCCGTATAGACGTCGGTCCAGGTATCGGTTGGCGTACCGTCGATCGACAGGATGGCGTCGCCGGGAGCAAGCCCGATCTCTTGGGCAATCGAGTCCTGCTCGACCGATCCGATGGTGTTGACGTCTTGGGCAACGGTGAAGCCGATGATGGAGTACACGCTCATCATAAGCGCAAAGCCGACGACGATGTTGACGACGATGCCGGCAACGAGCATGAACGCGCGCTTCCAGAAGCCAACGCCGACGTAGGTGCGCGAACGCTCGCGCGCAAAGAACTCGTCGTCCGAGAAAGGCGGCTCCCACGCAGCGCCCTCCTGCGTTGACCCGGCGCGGTCGAACGCCTTGCCGTCGTAGATGGTGCGGCCCTCGCCGTCGCGCGGCATGGAGGCGTAGGTCGTTGCAAGATACCGACCGCCGGGGCGCTCGCCCTTGGATTCGTCGTACCTCGGCGCGAGAGCGCCCCAGCCCTGTAGCGCGACGCAGATGTCAAGCGCGCGGTCAGCGTCGCAGCCGAGCTCCTGCGCAAGGTCCTCGACGCTCATGACGCCGCGACGGTGAACAAGGGCAAGCGCGCGAGGAGCGAGGCCGTCGTCGAAGGGCTCCATGCCGCAGATCATGGCGTACCCGCCGAGCAAAAGCGGGGTCACGCCGAACTTCGTGCCGATTCGCTTTGAGACGTGGCTCAGATTGAAGCGGCACGGCATGCCGAGAAAGAACTCGGTGACACGGACGCCGCAGGCACGTGCGGCCAAGAAGTGCCCGCCCTCGTGCACGAACACGAGAAACGAAACAACCACGACGAACCAGAAAACGGGGGCTATAATTCCGAGCAGAGCGCTCATGCTACCTCCTCGAGGCTACGAACGCCCGCGCCTCTTCACGCGCCCAGCGATCGATCGACCAGAGCTGATCCAAGCTCTCTACCCGTTCGGGCTCATGGCGCTCCATGACATGGGCGACCGTGCGATCGATGTCCGTGAATCCACAGGAACCTGCAAGAAAGCTTGAGACGGCCACTTCGTTGGCGGCGTTCATAGCGCATGGCATCGTGCGCCCCGTCTTGCCCGCCTCCAGGGCGAGCGCAAGGCATGGGAACGCCTCGGTGTCGGGTGCGCCAAAGTCAAGCGAACCGAGCTGTCTGAAGTCGAGTCGCGGGCAGGGCGTATCCCAGCGTCGCGGGTACGAGAGCGCGTACTGAATGGGTATGCGCATGTCGGACGCGCCTAGGTGCGCCATAACCGACCCATCGCAGTACTCCACCATCGAATGGATCTTGGACTGCCGCTGAACGACGACGTTGATGAAATCCATGTCGACGTTAAACAGATGATGCGCCTCAAGGCACTCGAGACCCTTGTTCATAAGCGTGGCGGAGTCAACGGTGATCTTGGCGCCCATGTTCCAGGTAGGGTGCGCGAGCGCATCGGCAGGCGTGACCTTCTCGAGCTCGGCGCGAGTGCGTCCGTAAAAGGGGCCGCCCGAGCACGTAAGCCATATGGCATGCGCTTCGGCAGGATCTTCGCCGCGATAGCACTGAAAGATAGCCGAGTGCTCTGAATCGATAGGTATGAGCTCCCCCGAGCGGCGAGAAAGCGGCATGATCAGGTCACCCGCGATGACGAGCGACTCCTTGTTCGCAAGGCCCACGCGCTTTCCCGCCTCAAGGGCGCGTGCGCACGACCACACGCCGATAGCGCCCACAAGTGCCACCACGACAACATCGACGTCGTCCTCAATGCCGATCTCGCTCACGGCGCGCTCGCCAAAGCGCACCGCGCAACCGCGAGGAAGATCGGCGATGCGCGTGTCGTCTTTTAGACCCTTGTCGGCAATGGCAACGCGCTTGGGCCTGAACTCCTCCGCCGCTTTGACGAGGCAGTCAACAGACGTATTGACCGAAAGGGCGACGACTTCGAGCTTGTCGGCGTGGGTACGGCACACATCGAGCGTCTGCATGCCGATGGATCCCGAGCAACCGAGAACAGCTACGCGAACACGCTCGGCACTTCCGTTGTTTGCATGAGTGCGAGGGGCATCCATTAGATAACTCCTCCGATCGCGAGCAGAAAGTAGGCGGTGATCGCTCCGAAGATCAGCGAGTCGCTTCGGTCGAGCATGCCGCCATGACCCGGAATCAGGTTGCCGGAGTCCTTGACGCCTACCCCGCGCTTGATGCGGGAAGCGATGAGGTCGCCGACGACGCCGAGAACCGCGACCACAAGACCGCAGACCACGGCGTACCAAAGCGCGAGATCGTACCAATGCGTAGCCCACAAAATGACCCAGATAAGGATCGAGCCCGCAAGGCCACCGACAAAGCCCTCCCATGACTTCTTGGGGCTTATCTTGGGGACCATCTTATGCTTGCCGAAGCGGCTGCCCACAAGGTAGGCAAACGAGTCGGACACCCACAGCGACGCGCAAACGCCCACCGAAAGGAGCGCACCCGCCGCCCCTGCGTCGACATCGCGAATGAGAACGATAGCCGAGAGCATAAAGCCGGTGTACAGAGGACCGAGCGCCGTCAAAGCCACGTCGGCGATGCGCGCACGCGGCGATCGAACATACCAGAGCCCGAGTGTGAGCACGAGCAGGAAGAGAAGGGCGGTGAGGAAGATCGGGCTCACAAGAGCCGAAAGCGGAAAGAGCACCGCAGCGACGAGACCGAGAAACTCATTGGGCATCTTGCCGTCGAGCCGCATCATGCGATAGAACTCCATGCAGCACAGCCAGCTCATAACCGCAACAAACGCAGCCGTGGTATAGCGCCCGAAAACCAAGCACGCGATGAAGAGCACCGCGTACAGAATGCCGAACCCGGCGCGTACGAAGAATTTGCTGAAACCGCTTTCCGCACCTGCAGGCGATGACTGCTCCTCCGAACTCAGCACCGGCTCGTCAAAGCCGTGGTGCGCCTGCGTTGAAGGCCTCTCGTCAGACAAAGCCACGTCTACCTCGCTTCACCCCCGCGCATAGGCAGACCGCCATGCCTGCGGGGGTCGTTCACGGGCATGGCGGTCGCGATTACTTCTTGCTCAATCCGCCAAAGCGGCGGTCACGCTGCTGGAAAGAGCGTATGGCACGCAGAAGGTCCCAGCGCGTAAAGTCGGGCCAGTACGTATCGGTCACGTAGAACTCGGCATATGCCACCTGCCACAGCAGGTAGTTGGAAAGCCTGAGCTCGCCCGAGGTTCTGATCACGAGCTCGGGGTCGGGAAGACCCACAGTGTAGAGCTTGTTCGCAACAGTATCCTGATCGATGGTCTGAGGGTCGATCGCACCGCGCGCGGCAGCCTCGGCGATCAGACGACAGGCACGCGTAATCTCGGCTCGCGCGCCGTAGTTCACGGCAAGCGCGAGCACCATACCGGTATGGCGCTCGCATTCCTCGACGCCGTACTCAAACACCTCGCGCGTCCTTGCGGGCAATGCGGAGATGTCGCCGAGAAACACCACGCGAACGTTCTCGCGCTTGAGCAACGGCAGTTCGTCGACGAACGTCTTGGCGAAGAGATGCATGAGGATGTTGACCTCGTGCTGCGGCCTGTTCCAGTTCTCGGTTGAGAACGCATAAGCAGACAGCACGTCGATGCCGAGGCGAACCGAAGCGGTGATAACCTCGCGGAGGGACACGATACCCGCCTTGTGACCCTCGCTGCGGCCGAGACCGCGCGAGGTGGCCCAACGTCCGTTGCCGTCCATGATCACCGAAACATGGCGCGGGAGACGCGCCACGTCTATGCTCTCAAGCGAGACGTCGTTAGGGGCATCGGAGAAGTACGCGGCGAGTTTCTCCTGATCTACCTGCATTTAGATCTCCATGACCTCGGCTTCTTTATCCTTGAGGATCTGATCGATCTTGGCGATGTAGGAGTCGGTGGTCTTCTGAACCTGAGTCTGAGCGCGGCGCTTCTCGTCCTCAGAGAGCTCCTCGTCGCGGTCGATGCGAGCGTTCTGGTCGCGGCGAATATTGCGGATCGAGACGCGCGCCTGCTCGGCAAGCTCGCGGCACTCCTTCACGAGCTCGCGGCGACGCTCCTCGGTAGGCGCCGGGAACGGAAGACGGATGCAGATGCCGTCGTTGGTGGGCGTAATGCCGAGATCAGATGCGGCGATCGCCTTCTCAACGGCGCCGAGAATCGTCTTGTCCCAAGGCTCCACGACGAGCATATGAGCCTCGGGAACCTTTACCGCGGCCATCTGGTTAATGGGCGTGGCAACGCCGTAGTAGTCGACCGTGATGTCGGAGAGGATGCTCGCGTTTGCGCGGCCCGTGCGGACCTTGCTGAAGTTATGGCGCAGGCTGTCGATGGTCTTGTCCATATGGGCGTTGATGTCGGCCATGGTTTAGTCCTCTTCTCGAACGACGACTGTGCCGACGGGCTCGCCGCACAGCGCCTTGCGGATATTGTCCTCGCCTTCGATGTTGAAGACGATCATCGGCATACGGTTGTCTTGGCATAGCGCCGTAGCCGTCGTGTCCATAACATGCAGGTCGCGCACGAGCACGTCGTGATAGGTGATGCGGTCGAAACGCACGGCATCGGGATGCTTGACGGGGTCGCGATCGTAGATACCGTCGACCTTGGTTGCCTTCATGAGGCACTCGGCGTTGATCTCGCACGCGCGAAGCGCCGCCGCGGTGTCGGTCGTGAAGTACGGGTTGCCCGAGCCTGCCGCGAAGATCACGACATAGCCCTTCTCGAGATGATGCACGGCACGGCGACGAATGTAGGGCTCGCAGACCTCGTTCATGGCAATGGCGCTCATGACACGGCAGAAGCAGCCGGCGCGCTCAATCGCGTCCTGCAAGGCGAGCGCGTTCATAACAGTGGCGAGCATACCCATGTAGTCTGCCTGCGCGCGATCCATACCCTTGGCAGAGCCTGCGAGGCCGCGGAAGATGTTGCCGCCGCCCACGACGATGCCGACCTCGATGCCGTCTTCGCGCAGCGATTTGATCTGCTTGGCAAGCCGGTCGGTCACCGAAGGATCGATGCCGTAACCGCCCTCCCCCATCAGCGCCTCTCCGGAAAGCTTGAGAAGCACGCGCTTGTACAGGTAGTCGGACACGAATGCCTCCTTATATCAGAAACTTCACCCCATAATAGCATTGTGGAACGAAGCCTTTACACAGCAAAGCAGGCTGCGGGCTAAACCCACAGCCTGCCGTACATGCAACCTATGCTCGATTACCTGGTTACTCGTTGTCGCCGAGAACCATGCGATCAAAGCCGACGACGGTGATCTTGTCGCCGAGCTCCTTGGAGACCTTCTCGGCGTAGCTGCTCACCGTGAGCGAGGAATCCTTGATGAACTCCTGCTCGACGAGCACGAAGCCCTTGAAGAACTTCTCGAGACGACCGGTAGCGATCTTCTCCTGGATGGCCTCAGGCTTGCCGGAATCAGCGGCCTGCTGCTTGTAGATGCCCATCTCGTGATCAATGGTCTCCTGCGGGACATCCTCACGACGGGCGCAGAGCGGGTTGGTAGCGGCAACCTGCATGGCAATATCGTGAGCAAAGGTGGTGAAGGCCTCGCACTGAGCGGTCTCGGGCTTCTCGAAAGCAAACTCGACGATAACGCCGATCTTGCCGCCGAGGTGGATGTAGGAGTTAAGAGCGCCGTTCTCGACCGAGCGACGGACGAAGCGGGCGATCTTCATGTTCTCGCCGAACACGTGGATGCGCTCGGTGAGCTCGGCCTTGACGTCGCCCTGGGCCATGGGAGCGGCCATGAAGGCGTCGAGATCGGCGGGGTTCTCGCGAACGACGACGTCGGCGAGCTCCTTGGCGAAGCCGACGAACTTGGGGTTGGTGCCCACGAAGTCGGTCTCGCAGTTGACCTCGACGAGAGCGCCGGTCTTGCAGTCATCGGAGATGAAGACGCCGATCGTGCCCTCGTTGGTCTCGCGACCGGCCTTCTTGGCGGCAGCGGCAAGACCGCGGGCGCGGAGGACGTCGACGGCCTTCTCGATATCGCCATCGGCCTCGACGAGAGCCTTCTTGCACTCCATCATCGGCGAGTCGGTCATCTCGCGCAGCTGCTTGACCATTGCGGCAGTAACGTTAGCCATGATGAAACCTTCTTTCTCTCACATGAGATCATACGGAGGCCCCGAGGGCCGCCGTGAGAAGCAAACGTTGAGGCTACTCGGCAGCGGCCTCGGTGGCAGGAGCCTGCTCGCCGGCCATCTCGGCCTCGGAGATCTGCTCCTTACCGGAACCAGCGAGAACGGCGTCGGCCATAAGCTCGCTCATAAGCGCGATCGAGGAGATGGCATCGTCGTTGCTCGGGATGCCGTACTCCACCTCGTCGGGATCGGAGTTGGTGTCGAGAAGGGCGACGACCGGAATGTGCAGGCGCTGAGCCTCCTTGATGGCGTTCTCCTCGCGCTTGGTGTCGATGACGAAGAGGGCCTGCGGAAGAGCCTTCATGTCACGGGCACCGCCGAGGTTGCGCTGCAGCTTCTCGAGCTCCTTGCCCAGAACAGCCTGCTCCTTCTTGGGAAGGGTTGCCATGGTGCCGTTCTCGATCATGGCCTCGAGCTCTTCCATGCGGTTGATGCGGGAGCGGATGGTCACGAAGTTGGTCAGCATGCCGCCCAGCCAACGCTGGTTGATGTAGGGCATGTTGCAGCGCTTGGCAGCGTTGGCAACGGCCTCCTGGGCCTGCTTCTTGGTGCCGACGAACAGAACGTTGCCGCCGTGTGCAGCAGTGTTCTTGAGGAAGGTGTAGGCCTTGTCGGCCTCCATGATGGTCTGCTTGAGGTCGAGAATGTAAATGCCGTTGCGCTCGCCGAAGATGAACGGCTTCATCTTGGGGTTCCAGCGACGGGTCTGATGGCCGAAGTGGCAGCCGGCCTCGAGCAGGGTCCTCAGGGTGATCTTGGTAGCCATGAATTACCTCCATTGGTTGGCCTCCGCATGGGTCATCCCCCTGGGTCCCACCCGGCAGATCATCCGGGCACCGCGGGCCAAAAGTCGCCATGCGTGTGTGATAGAAACTGGTTGCCTAGAGACAACCTCAAGCATAATAGCAGGTCGATCGCAATAATCCAACAGAAAGATTGTGTGTTTCTCGCGCTACCCGCGCGGATGGGCCTGATGGAGCGCGCGCTGAAGGCGCTCTGGCGTCAGATGCGTGTAAATCTGCGTCGTAGCGAGCTGCGCATGGCCCAAAAGCTCCTGGACGCTCCTGAGGTCGGCCCCTCCTGCGAGAAGATCGGTGGCGAAGGTGTGCCGCATCACATGGGGCGTAACATCCGAAGAAAGGCCGCACGAGCGCGCGAGCTTCTCGAAACGATACCTGAGCGATGCCGCGCTCATGCGCACTCCGCGCCTCGAAAGGAAAAAGGCCTCTTCGGCAGAAGTGTACCCCCGCCTAGAGAGAAGCTCGGGCCGCCCGTCTGCGAGATAGGCCGCTGCAGCCTTGAGCGCGGCGGCGTACACCGGAACGATGCGCTCCTTGGAGCCCTTGCCGAAGAGGCGCACCACGCCCTCCTCAAAGCGAAGGTCGGCGATATTGAGCCGCGAAAGCTCGGAGATACGCGCCCCCGCTGCATAGAGAAGCTCGAGCATGGCCTTGTCGCGAAGCCCCTCGGCCGTCGAGACGTCAGGAGCGCCGAGCAGACGCTCCATCTCTGCCCCGGTGACTGTGCGCGGCAGCGTGCTGGGGATCTTCGGGCTCTGGATGGTCGACACGACGTCGTTGGCGATGCGACCGTCGAGGAGCATCCATCGAAACAGGGAACGAATAGCCGAGAGATGCGCGGCTACGGTGCGCGGCGCATAGCCGGCGCTGCGCATCTCGGCGAGATAGCGCCTGAACTCACGGGCGTCCATGACGAGCGGATCGAGCTCCACACGCCGCGCCCAGCGCGAAAAGGCCGAGAGATGAGCCTCGTAGGCACTGACGGTCTCGGCCGAGAAGCCCCTGAGCTTGGCGATGTGGGCTATGAAGTCCTCTATGGCCTCTTCAAACGCGGTTGGCCCTGACGAAAGCACCCCGTCCTCGTCGGGCATAGCTACTCCAGAGAAAACAGCTCGGGCCTACCGGCTATATACGCTCTCAGCGCCTCATGCGCGCGCTCGGCATACGCTGCATACCGTTCGCGCTTCTTCCTGCGCCTGCCGTCTTCGAGCGGCGGCACGATGCCGAAGTTGACGTGCATCGGCTGGTAGTTCTGCGTATCGGGATCGGTGGCGTAAGCAACAAGAGACCCAAACGCCGTGCTCACGGGAAGCTCCACCGGCTTTGCCCCGGAGATCTCGGCGTAGGTATTGAGCGCAGCCAAAAGGCCGGAGGCGATGGCCTCGACGTAGCCCTCGGTTCCCGTGATCTGCCCGGCAAGTCTGACGGTGGTACCGGGGATCGCGAACGTCTTGTCGAGCACGTGAGGAGCGTCGACGAAGGTATTGCGGTGCATGACGCCGAAGCGGAAGAACTCGGCGTTCTGCAGCCCGGGCACCATGCGGAACACGCGCTTTTGCTCGCCGAAGGTCAAGTTCGTCTGGAACCCAACGAGATTGTAGGCCGTCCGCTCGGCATTCTCCGCCCTGAGCTGCAGCGCGGCCCAGGGACGACGCCCGGTACGGGGATCGGTGAGGCCCACGGGCTTCATCGCGCCAAAGCGGAGCGCGTCCTTGCCGGTGCGCGCCACCTCCTCGGCAGGCTGGCAGGCCTGGAAGAGATCGGTGCGCTCAAAATCCTTGAGGACAACGCGCTCCGCGGTCACGAGCGCCTCGATAAAGGCCTCGTACTCCTCCTGCGTAAACGGAGCGTTGAGGTAGTCCCCCGCCCCCTCCTCGCCGTAGCGGGACTGGGAGAAGAGCACCGAACGGTCGAGGCTCTCGGCGTCGACGATGGGCGCGGCGGCATCGTAGAAGGCCAGAGCTTCGGAGCCGCATGCGTTGAGCACTTCTTCGGCAAGCGCTTCGGAGCAGAGCGGGCCCGCGGCAATAACCACGCGCCCTTCGGGTATCTTCGTAACCTCCTCGTGCAGGACCGTGATGCGCGGAGACTGCTCGATACGCTCCTCGACCAAGCTCGAGAACACATCGCGGTTGACGGCAAGCGCTCCGCCCGCGGGAACCGCGGCCGCCTTCGCGCACGCGAGAAGCTGCGAGCCGAGCTGCTCGAGCTCCCACTTGAGCAGGCCCGCCGCAGAGTCCGCACGCGTTGACTTCAGGGAGTTCGAGCAGACGAGCTCGGCAAGGGAGCCGGTGTGATGCGCAGGCGTGCTCTTCTCGGGCCTCATCTCGTACAGCTTGACCTGTACGCCCCGCGCCGCAAGAGCGAGAGCGCACTCGCATCCAGCGAGACCCCCGCCGACAACGCTGACCGTTTCGTTCACTATGGTTCCTCCCACCTACCGTTTTGTCACCAACCATTCTGCCCGAACGTCGTCATGCAATGCAACGCGTGCTCGGAAGTTGCATACCTGCCGTCAGGAAGCCGCGTCACCAGACCGTCTGCCTCCAAAGCACCTATGCGCTCCAGAGCGGAGACAATGCCGACTCCCAGCATGCGGGCGATCACGTCGATGCGCTCGGGCGACGATGTGAGCGCGGCTATGATCTTCCGCTCTTCTCTGCTGAGGGGCGGAAGACCCTCGCGCTCACCCGCCGAGAACCGCAGCGTGTTGAAGATCCGGGAGATCGCAACCTCGAGCGAGTCCTCGTCGACGATGCATCCCGCCCCTTCGGATATGAGCTGATTGGTCGCGCGCGACTGCGGGGAGAAGATCGACCCAGGGGCGCAGATGAGCTCGCGCCCTAGCTCGAGGGCTGCCTCTGCCGTGCTGAACGTGCCCGAGGGAACACCGGCCTCGCTGATGAAGAGGCAGCGCGAAAGCGCCGCTATCACGCGATTGCGTTTTGGGAAGAGAAACCGTAAGGGCTGGGTCCCCCACGGCGCGATGGAAAGAAGCGCCCCGCGTCCGCTCGCCACAAGCGCGAACATATCGGCGCCTTGCGACGGGTACACCACGTCCGCCCCGGTTCCGAGAACAACGAGGTGGTTGCCGCCCGCTTTGAGCGCGGCCCTGCCCGCAGCCTGATCGCATCCGATGGCGCCGCCTGAAACCACGGTAATGCCCGCCTCCCCCGCTATGCGACCGGCGAGCGACGCAACCGCCAGGCCGTAGGGCGTGGCCCGGCGGGATCCGATCACCGCAAGCGACGGGGAATCGATGAGGCTCCTGTTGCCAATGACGTATAGGCGCTCCGGAGGATCGTTGAGCTCCCTCAGGCTCTCAGGGTAGCGCAGATCTTCGATGGAGATCTCAAAGCGCTCGCAACCGCGGTATTCTTCAACACGGCTCGCCATGGCTACCTCCTTGTCCCTCGATACGCGACCGCCTCGAGGACATGAGCGGTTCCAACCGTCTTCTTCTCGGCAATATCGGCAATTGTGCGCGCGATCCTGCCCAGTCGGGTCATGGACCTGCCCGTAAGGTTCATCCTCTGGGCAAGCGAAACCAGCGTGTCCGACGCCTCATGGCTCAAACCCAGCTCTCGCAAGGACGCTTTGCGGGCGCAAACGCCGTCGCGCTCTCTCCACGATCTGAACTCCCTCGCCCTCAGGACGACTTCGGCAAGCTCGCGCGAGGAAGACCCCTCCTCCCCTTTGACGATTGCCGCCGCATCCGGTCGTGCGATCGTGAGCACCATGTCGATGCGGTCGGCAAGCGGGCCTCCGAGCTTCTCTTGGTACCGTTCGATACGAGCGGGCGCGCAGGTGCACGGACGATCAGGGTCGCCGTAGTTGCCGCACGGGCACGGGTTGCTTGCCGCAAGGAACATGAAGCGGGCGGGAAAGCGATAGGCTCCCTCGGCGCGCACGATGCGCACGCAACGCTCCTCGAGCGGCTGGCGCAGCGTTTGAAGGGCGTGCGTGGGAAACTCGGCAAGCTCGTCGAGGAAGAGCACCCCCTGATGAGCGAGGCTGATCTCGCCCGGACGCACCGGTCTGCCGCCTCCCACCAACCCGGCAAGCGAGACCGTATGATGGGGACACCGCAGCGGGCGCTCGCCCCGCGCGAGATCGCCGAGGCTTTCCCCCGCGACCGAGTGAATGAGAAGGGCCTCCTCGAGGGGCCTTCCCTCGAGCTTGGGCAATATTGAAGGGAGTCGTTGCGCGAGCATGCTTTTGCCCGATCCGGGGCTCCCGACCATGAGGAGGCTGTGCTCCCCCACAGCCGCGATCACCATGGCCCGCTTCGCAAGCTCCTGGGCGACGACGTCGGAAAAGTCGTACAGAACCCTGCGATGCTCCTCGAGAACCGCGCCGTTTGGCTCCGACAGGTTGCTCAGACCCTTCCTGAGCTCGCCGATCGACGAGAGGGCCCTGCGTTCGACGTTCTCGAGAACGGTCCGAGGGGCATCAGCCGCCTCCACCAACGTGAGATTGCGCTGCCGAGCATACAGTTGGTACGCGACCTCTCCCTTGACAGCCGTCAGGCGACCGTCAAGGGCAAGCTCCCCTACGAACACGGCGTCATCGAACCCGTCGAGAGGCACTTGATGGGAAGCGGCGAGTATCCCCGCCGCAATAGGCAGGTCGAAGCCGGCGCCCACTTTGCGCACGTCTCCCGGAGCCAGATTGACGGTGATCTGCTGCCTTGGCACGTCGAAACCGGCGGCACGCAAAGCGCACCTGATGCGCGAACGCGCCTCCATGATGGAAGTATCCGCCATACCGACAACGGTCATGCCGGGAATGCCGCCCGAAAGGTCAACCTCAACGCTCACGGGGAGAACCTCAACGCCCCTGATGCTCGCCGCGCGCACCGTGTAGGAATCGGCCATCTCACACCTCCTCTCCGTCGAAAGCGGAAATGAGGTGCCGCAGACTCGCGCGCCTGCCTTCATAGAGCAAGATGGCGACGACGTCGAAGCGGACCTGAGCATCGGGGTGCTCTGCCAGGTAGCGTCGGCACATGAGGCGATACCGTTCGCGCTTGCGATAGCCGACGGCCTCCTCGGGATACGGGCCCTTTCGCGACTCTTTCGCAACGCGCAGCTTGACTTCTACGAGTACGGTCTCCTCGTCATCTGCCGCAACGATGTCGACCTCGCCGAAACGGCATCGCCAGTTCTTGTCGAGAATCTCGTAGCCACGCGACAGAAGGTAGTTTTCGGCGATCTTTTCGCCATAGGCTCCTTTGTCATGCGTACTGGGAACATGGTCCAACTTGATCTGCATAGATCCACCCCCACGTCGGTCTCTACGTGGGGGCGATGGTTCCAGACTCGTCTGACCGTTTTCCGACCAAGCCCCAACCAAAAGCGCCTCATAGGCCAAGCCCGATCAAACAAGCGTCAAACAACACCTGGCTAGGATGTAAAGCACCGCGTCGAAAAACGACGACATGCCACTAAAACAGCGACTCGGTCCGCAAAAAGTTTCCACAGAAGCTCGCACGATGGAGCGGCGTGAGCCCATGCTGCTGAATAGCGGCGATGTGCTCGGCAGAGGCATAACCCTTCGATGCGGCAAAATGGTATTCGGGGTACTCGTCATCAAATGACCGCATCATATCGTCGCGCGTCACCTTGGCAACGATCGAGGCCGCGGCGATGGGAGCGACGAGCGCGTCGCCGTGTACAACGGAGCGCTCCCGCTCGTGCGCGTGAAGAGGATTGCCGTCCATCAACACGCAGTCGGGCTCGACGCCCGTATCGGCAACCGCCCGGGCAACAGCTGTGCGCAAAGCGGTCGCCATGCCCATGCGATCGATATCATGCGCCGGGATGTGCGCCATGCCGATGCAGAGCGCGACTTCGGCGATCTGCTCGGCCAGCGCCTCGCGCCGAGCGGGCGTGAGCTTCTTGGAGTCGTTGAGCCCCCAGATGCGAGGCTCAGGCGGAAGGGCAACGGCGGCAACCGTGAGAGGGCCCGCAACGGCGCCTCGTCCCACCTCGTCTACGCCGAGCACAAGGCCGTCTCCGCCGTATTCAACAGCGAGACGGTACATCTCGTCAACGCGGGCGCGCTCGGCAAGCTTCTTATCGCGACGCCTGCGCGCCCGCTCGCAAGCCTTTTGCACCTGCGTGCGCGGGTCGTCGGCAAATCTGTCAAGAAGAACGTCGATCTCATCTACAGGTGCGCTGCCGAGCTCGGCGGCGATCTGAGCCGCCGAGCGCGAGCTGTTCATATTTGCCATAACGTCCCCCCAAACAAAAAAGGCCGCCCCACAAGGAGCGGCCCTAACGAGCGAAGAGATGCTAGTGAACGCGCTTCTCGCGGATGCGAGCAGCCTTGCCCACGCGATCGCGCAGATAGTACAGCTTGGCACGACGCACGCGACCATGACGCACAACCTCGAGCTTGGCGATCTTGGGGCTGTGGACCGGGAAGGTACGCTCAACGCCAATGCCGAAGGAGATCTTGCGGACCGTGAACGTCTCACGGGCGCCGGGGCCGGCCATGCGGATGACGTCGCCCTCGAAAACCTGGATACGCTCGCGGTCGCCTTCCTTGATGCGGTAGTGAACACGCACGTGGTCGCCGACCTGGACCTTGGGCAGGTCCTCGCGGATCTGCTGACGCTCAATAGCGCGGATGTAATCCATCTTTCTTCCTTTGCTCTCTGCTCTAGAGGTGCCGCCGCTCACGCGAGGGCACATAGGCGCTGACACACGGCAGAACACTATACACGATCTGGGAGCGAGGCGCACGTTTCATCTCATCGCCACACAGTAAGCACGAACATCAGGTATGTCGAGCCTAACAATACACGAGGGAGCCGCCGGAAAAGCGACTCCCTCGTAGAATGATGCAGCAAAGACGAGGAAAGAAAACCGCAAGCCTGCTACTTCTTTTTGGCGAGCGCCCCAATGTTGGCAACGCCGGCGAAGACGGACTCAAAGCGGTTCAGCAGCTTAAGCCTGTTCTCGCGAAGCGCCTCGTCGTCATCCATGACGAGAACGTCGTCGAAGAAGCGGTCGATCGGCGCGCGAAGGGCTGCGAGCGCGGAGATGAGCGCGTCGAAGTCCTTGTTCTTGCGCGCAAGCTCAACCTCTTCTGCGGCGGTGTCCGTCGCCTGTGCCAGTGCGGTCTCGGCGTCGCCCATAAGCGACGCATCGACATCGCAACCGAGGCCGGCGTCGGCAAGATGGCTGGCGCGCGCGTAGGCCGTGGCGAGGTTCTCGAACGTCTCGGGGTCGCTGGAACGCGCGATCTGGAGCGCCTGGGCGAGGGCGAAGTAGTCCGAGGGGACCGTAACCGTGCCGGCGGAAACCGCAGCGACCACGTCGGCGGAGATCTTGGCGTCGCGCGCCATCTGCTCCATGCGGCCCTTGATGAAGGCGCAGACAGCCTTCGGAACCTCGTCCTTGTCGAAAGCGATGCCCTGCTCGGCATAGGAGCCGAGCGCAACCTCCACGAGCGGCTCGTAAGCGCAATGGAGACGGTCGCGCAGGATGTTCAGAATGCCGATGGTGCTGCGGCGCAGGGCGTAGGGATCCTTAGAGCCCGTCGGCGGCTCGCCGATGGCAAACATGCCGGCAACGGTGTCGAGTTTGTCGGCAACCGCGACGATGCAGCCCGCAATGCCCTCGGGAAGCTCGTCGCCGGCAAAACGCGGACGGTAATGATCGCGGATGGCAGCAGCGACCTCGGGGGCCTCGCCGGCTGCCGCCGCGTAGTAACCGCCCATCACGCCCTGCTGGCTCGTGAACTCGATAACCGCGGAGGAAACGAGGTCGGCCTTGGCAAAGTGCGCCGCGCGCTGCGCGTCAGAAGCGGTCTTGGCGCCGATGCGCGCCTCATGGGCGATGGCGAGCGCCAGGCTCTCGATGCGCTCGGACTTCTGAAGAACGCTGCCGAGCTTCTCCTGGAAAGCGACGCTGGCAAGGCGGCTGCGGAACTCCTCGAGCGGCACCTTGAGATCCTCGTCGTAGAAGAACTTGGCGTCGTAGAGACGTGCGCGAACAACGCGCTCGTTGCCATCGATGATGGTTGCGGAGCACTCGGGCCTGCCGTTGCCTACCACCACGAACTGACGGGTCAACTTGCCGTCGGCGTCGTAGATCGGGAAATAGCGCTGATTGGAGAGCATGGACTCGCAAATGATCTCGTGCGGCACCGCGAGGAACTCCTCGTCGAACGTTCCCACGAGGACCGTGGGCCACTCGCAGAGGTTCACGACCTCGTCGAGAACCTTCTTGGGCGTATCGACGTGCGCGCCGCCGAGCTCGGACTCGATCTTTTGGATGCCGTCGGCGATGACCAGGCGACGACGCTCCTCCGACAGAACGCCCGCTGCCTCAAGCACCTGCTCGTAGGAGGCAGGGCTGGCAACGACATGCTCGCCGGGGCCGAGAACGCGATGTCCGCGCGTGGTGTTGCCGCTCACAACGTCGGCATACGTAACCGGCACGACCTCCGAACCAAAGAGCGCGCAGATCCAACGGATGGGGCGCACGAAGCTCTGGTGAGAAGAGCCCCAGCGCTGGCTGCGGTAGTTGGGCCATTCGAGCGACGCGATAGCCTTCTCGGCAAGGGCCGAAAGCAGCGGAAGCGCGGGCACCGAGGCGATGTTCTTCTCGGCGAAGACGTACTCGCGTCCGTCGGTGTCCTCGCGGCGCACGAGCTGGTCTGCCGTCAGCCCGAACTTGCGCGCAAAACCCTGGGCGGCCTTGGTGGGCGCGCCCTCTGCGTCGAAGGCGATGGCGGCAGCAGGTCCGCGGCGAACCTCGTGCACCTCGTCGGTCGCCTCGGCAACTGCGTCCACGAGCACCGCAAGACGACGCGGCGAAGAGACGACGCGCACGCCGCCATGCGCGAGCCCCGCCTCGTCGAGCGAGCGCTCGATGAGCGGCCCGAACTGCTTGACGGCGTTGTTCAACGGCGCGGAGGGCATCTCCTCCGTGCCAATCTCAAACAGAAAGTCTCGGGTATCGGCCATTGTCTTTATGCCACCTCGCCCTTCTCAGAATCGGCGCCGGCCACTTCGGCCAGGTACGCCTCGCAACAAGCCTTGGCAACGGTGCGCACGCGCAGGATGTAGTTGGCGCGCTCCACCGCAGAGAGCGCTCCGCGTGAATCGAGCAGGTTGAAGGCATGGCTGCACTTCATGACGCAGTCATAGGCGGGAAGGGGGAGCTTGGCCTCGAGGCACGAGTGGCACTCGCGCTCGTAGTCGTCGAACTTCTCGCGCATCATGGCAACGTCGGCAACCTCGAAGTTGTAAGCGCTGAACTCGCGCTCGTTCTCGAGAAAGACATCGCCGTAGGTACTGGCAGATCCGTCGGGCAGGTAGCTCCACACCAGGTCGTACACGGAATTCACGCCCTGCACGTACATGGCGAGACGCTCGAGGCCGTAGGTGATCTCAACGGGCACAGGGTCGACCTCGATGCCGCCCACCTGCTGGAAGTACGTGAACTGCGTCACCTCCATGCCGTTGAGCCATACCTCCCAGCCAAGACCCCAGGCGCCCAGCGTGGGGCTCTCCCAGTCGTCCTCGACGAAGCGGATGTCGTGCTCGGCGGGATCGAGACCGATCGCCTTGAGCGAGTCGAGGTACAGCTCCTGGGAGTTCTCGGGGCTCGGCTTGATAAGCACCTGGAACTGGTAGTAGTGCTGCAGGCGGTTGGGATTCTCGCCGTAGCGGCCGTCGGCGGGACGGCGGCAGGGCTGCGCGTAGCAGGTGCGCCACGCGGCGGGACCGAGGGAGCGGAGCGTGGTGGCGGTATGGAAGGTACCGGCGCCGACCTCGGAGTCGTAGGGCTGCATGATGACGCAACCCTGGGACCCCCAGTACTGCTGGAGGCGCAGGATAATGTCTTGGAAAGTCAGTGCGCTTGAGTCCATAGATCGGATTCCCCTCGCATCGTGAACGTACAGGGCGTCAGAAGACGCGTTTTGCCATTATGACACAGCCCCGGCGCGGTCAAGCGGCCAATACCTGAGCACGGCGACGGCCTGGATGCTCGACTCGGGAACAGACCCGAAGTAGCGCGAGTCCGCGGAGTTCTCGCGATTGTCGCCCATCACCCAAACCTCGCCCTCGGGCACCGTGTAAGGGTAGGAGATCGAGACCCCCGGCGCCTGCGTGGCGAGCTGGTACGTTGCGCCCTTGACGTACGACTCGTCCTGAACGACGTCGTCGATGACGAGCCGGCCGTCGCGCATGTCCACGGTCTGCCCGGCCGTGGCTATGACGCGCTTGACCAGGATGTCATGGCCCGACGTGCCATCGGGATTGGAGAACACCACGATCTCGCCGGGCTTGACCGACATGCCGAGTTCGCGGGTTACTTTCTGGGCAAAGATCCTGTCGCCGATCTCGATCGTGTCCTCCATGGACCCCGTCGGCACGGCATAGGCCTGAATGACAAAGGATTGAATGAGATACGCGCAGCCAAACGCAACGGCAAAAACCGCGACCCATTCGAGCACAGAGCTCGCCAAGCCCGAACCCGAGCCTCTACGCATGCCCCTCACTCCCCTCATGTAGCAGCGAGCGTGCATACGCGCGCTCTTCATCGGTAAGATCGGCATCCTCGAGAAGGTCGGGGCGCCAGCGGCAGGTGCGCTCGATAGCGTTGCGACGGCGCCATGCGTCAACGCGCGCGTGATCGCCGGACAGCAGTGTCTCGGGAACCGTTTTGCCACGGTATTCTGCCGGGCGCGTGTACTGCGCGTACTCGAGCAGCCCCGCCGACGAGAACGACTCGTCCTCCGAGCTCATGGCGTTGCCCAGGGCGCCGGGCAGGAGGCGCACGACGGCGTCGGCAACGACCATGGCCGGCAACTCGCCGCCGGTGAGCACGTAGTCGCCAATAGACAGGCGCTCGTCGGCGAGGTCGTACACGCGCTCGTCCATACCCTCGTAGCGACCGCACACCAAAAGAAGGCGCTCCTCGGCAGCCAAGCGCTCTGCCGTGGCCTGCGTAAAGCGGTCGCCGCACGGGGTGAAAAACACAACGCGCGGCCGAGGACCCGTGGAAGAGATGTCCTCGATGGCCTCGTACAGGGGCTCGCACTTCATAAGCATGCCCTGACCGCCTCCGTACGGCTCGTCGTCGACCGTGCGGTGGCGGTCGTGCGTCCAGTCGCGCAGGTCGTAGGCGCGAAACGAGAACAGCCCCTTGGCCTCGGCGCGGCCGAGAATAGAGGCGTGCATAACCGAATCGAACATCTCGGGAAACACCGAAAGCGTCTCTATGATCATGCGCTCTCCCCTGCCGATTCAGCCTCCGTCGGCACGATCCCGCCCGGAACCGCAACGCGAACGGCCCCGGTCTCGGGCAGGTCGAGCACGACCGACTCGATAACGGGGACGATGAGCTCGCCGTAGGGCCCGTCGATCACCCATGCGTCGTTTGCGGGCGCCAAGATGACCTCGGTTATGGTTCCCAGGGCGCCGTACCGCTCGTCAACGACATCGCGGCCTACGAGCTCGTCGATGGGGGCCACGAGCGGGTCGAGGTCGAGATCATCGTCGTTAGCGAGCACGTAGCAACCGGAGAGCGCGGACGCGGCGTCCAGATCGTGGGCGCACGAGAAGCGCACCAGCGCCGACTCGTCCTCGTACTCGCCGTCGGACTCGACGACGGTCGAGAAACGCTCGCGACCGAGCGCGGGAGGGGTGAGCGCGACGCGCATTCCCTCCTCTAAAAGAAAGGGAAGGCCGCGCAGCGCAACCACGACGACCTCCCCCTTGGTGCCGTGCGGCTTTACCACACGGGCGATGTTTCTGTAGCGAGTTCTCACAAGAAGACCCTAACCGAGCACCTCAACCTCAACAGACGTTTCGAGCTTGGCCGAAAGGGCGCGCGCGAGCGTGCGAATGGCCTTGATCGTACGGCCGTGGCGACCGATGACCTTGGCAACGTCGCCCTCGGCAACGCTCACCTCGATCGTAGACGAATCGTCCCCGTCGATCACGTCGAGAGTCACCTCGTCAGGGCTGTCGACCATGCTCACCACGAGATACTCAACGAGGTCGGCGATGCGGTCGGAGAGATACTCCTCCGCGGCCTCCCCGTCGAACTCCTGTGCCTCAACAGCAGACACGTTTACTCCTCGGCACCCTCGGCAGCAGCGGCAGCCTCCTTGGCGAGCTGCTTCTTGGACTTCTTGGGAGCGGCCTCCGCCTTGGGACCCTCGTTGGCGGCTTTGACCAGGGCGGCAACAGCGTCGGTCATCTGAGCGCCCTTGGCCTGCCAATCAGCGATCTTCTCGAGGTCAAGGTCGATGACCTTGGGGGTGGTCAGCGGGTTGTAGCGGCCGACCTCCTCGATCGGACGACCATCGCGACGCTTGCGACCATCGGTAACGACGACGCGGTAGTACGGACGCTTCTTAGCACCATGACGGGCGAGGCGAATCTTGACTGCCAATGAAAACTCCTCCAAACGCGCAGCGAGCGCTGCATAACATGACAATCCGAACAGGACGCGCCAACATACGCTCAGGTTTGAAGCCAGAGGGCGTGAGAAGCAGAGACCGGAAAGCTTCGTAGATGTTGTTGACACGACGCCCAATAATATGCCGAGGTACGGCGTTCGTCAACTGAAGAAACCGCAGCTCCTTCACGGTATCTGCACGAACAGCCCGCCGCGCACGGCCGTTGATAGGCAAGACGCGGCGGCTATCGTGCGCTCGGCGTCCGGACCAACGCGCTTCAGAGCGACTCGCCCCGCTCCCCCTGCTCGGACGCCTCGTACTTGTCGGCACGCACCACGCTGCGCCCGAAACGACCCGCGCGCCCAAACGAAACAGAAGCAGAGCCGAACTTCTCGCGCACCTTGTCGATCGCAACCGAGAGATCTCGTCGGTCGCTCGCAACAGCGCCGCGTTCGTCAACCTCGCAGAACAGGTCCGTCTGGACCCCTTGCGAAAGATCGAAGTCGCTGATGCCGATCCCCAACAGCCGGACGGGCATTCCCGGATGCCAGATGCTGTGCAAAAGGTCGCGCGCCTGGAGCACGAACAGGTTCTCGTCATCGGTGGGATGCGGGAGCTTTCGCTGGGCCGTGTGCCCTTGGCCGTAGGCGTAGCGCAACTTGACGGTAACCGTGCGCCCGAGAAGTCCCTTCCGCCTGAGGCGCGCCCCCACGCTTTCGCCGAGCAGGGCGAGCGCCGCCTCGATATCCGCGGCATCGGTGAGGTCGTGTGCAAAGGTCCGCTCGTTGCTCACCGACTTGACCTCGTCGGGGTCGTCGATGGAGCTCACCGCCGAGACCTCCTCGCCTGATGCGCGCAGGCGCATGGCCTCGCCGTTGACGCCGAAAACGTCGGTCAATACGCGCTCGGGTGCGCGCGCGAGCTGGCCTACGGTACGGATGCCGGCGCGTGCGAGCCTTGCCTCGGCGGAGGCGCCGATTCCAGACACGGCCCTTACCGGCAGCGGAGCCAAAAACGAGGCCTCCGTTCCCGGATACACCACGGTAAGGCCGCGCGGCTTGTCGCGCTCGCTGGCGATCTTGGCAACCGTTTTGTTGGATCCGAGGCCGATGGAGCACGTTACGCCCAGAGCGGCAACGCGCTCCGATATGCGCCGCGCGATAGCGACCGGATGCTCCGACGAGAAGCGTCCGGGAGTTATGTCGAAGAACGCCTCGTCGATGGAGACCTGGTCGACAAAGGGCGTCTCGTCCGCGAGGATCGCCATGATCTTCCCGCTCATCTCGCGGTACCGGTCAAAATGGCCGTGTGTCCAGATTGCGTGAGGGCAGAGCCTCTTTGCCTGCGCCGAAGGCATGGCGGAGCGCACGCCGTACGGGCGCGCCTCGTACGATGCCGTCGAGACCACCCCGCGCTCCTCGGGAGAGCCCCCTACGATGACTGGCCTGCCCCTCCATTCGGGGTGGTCGAGCTGCTCCACGCTTGCAAAGAAGGCGTCGAGGTCCATGAGCCCGATGGCCGGCCCCGTCCACGAACCGAGCAAAGCGCCGAGCGGATCCTGAGGTGCCTGGTTATGTACGCGTTTTCCCATGCACCAAGTATAGCGAACAGCACGCAAAACCCCGCCGACGATGCGACGGGGTCAAAGGCAGATCAGCGTTTGAAGAAGAGCTACACGAGGTCGAGATCGACTCGGGGAGCGTCGCCCCAAAGGGACTCGAGGCGGTAGTACTCCCTCGTCTCGGGCGTAAAGACGTGCACCACCACGTGGCCGTAGTCCATGACCGTCCACGTGCCCTGCGCGCGGCCTTCGATGGAGAAGGGCTTCTCGGAGCACTTCTCGTACACGCGGTCCTCGATCTCGTCGATCACGGCGTCCATCTGGCGGTTGTTGGCAGCGGTAATGATCAGGAAGTAATCAGCCACGTCGGTGTAGCCCTCGAGGTCGATGCCGATAATGTTGTCGGCCTTCTTGTCGTAGGCTGCCTGGGCGGCAGCCAGAACGGTTTCGCGGGAATCCAATGATCCTCCTTACAGACGGGTTCGGTTGATGCCTAGCGCTGAAGACGCTCGGCGTAGACGTTGTACACGGTCAGGGAGCCGGGGTAGAGATACTTGCGCTTCTTGATGACGAACGCGATGCTCTGCGCCAGGCAGTTGAAGAACAGCTCCTCGAGCGATGCCTCCCCTACCATCTTGCGCGTCTGCTCGATCTCTTTGCCCGTGCGCATGGGCTCGATGCCGTCGGCGATGTACACGACCATATCGAGCGGCGTCATGTCGGTCGCCGCGCTGGTGTGACGCGCCACGGCCTGAAACACGCTCTGGTCGAGTTCGGGAAAGAGCTCGGGCAGCTCGCGAGCGGCCACAGGGCCGTGAAGCAGCGAGAGCATCTTGGACGGGCCGTCGCCGAGCTCAAGATGGTAGCTCACAGCGCGGGCCACCAGCTCGTCAGCGGGAACGACCTTGTCCCAATCGTGGATAAGGCCGGCCGCCGTTGCGAGGAACGGATCGACGCCGTAGGTTCTTGCGAGCTTGCGGGCCGTGCGGGCAACGCCGAGCGAATGGTTGAGACGGTGACGGTCCTTGGCCATGCGCGTCTTGAGAAGCCCTTGCATGCGCTCCAGGTAGGCTTCCTGCTCCTTAGTTACGCCTTTCATCAGGATCCTTCCTCAAGGCTCACAGCACGTCGGTCCGCTCGACGACCGCGCTGTTGTAGAGACCGTGCTTGCGAATATAGCCGATAACCGACTCGCTGGTAAGATACCGGACGCTCTTTCCCTTAGCAACTCGGCGACGGATGTTGGTCGAGCTGATGGCCAGCGCCGGGATCTCGATGTAGCGAACATCGAAATTGAACCCCGAAGCCTCGATGCGGTCGCGGACCTGGTCGATATGGTAGCCCGGTCGGGTCGCGGCGATGAGCGTGGCGAGTTCGGCGATCTTGCCGGCGTTGTGCCAGGTCACGATGTCGAGAATGGCGTCCGCGCCGGTAATGAAGAACAGCTTGACGTTGTCGGGGTAGCGCTCGCGAAGCGCCGTGAGCGTGTCGACCGTGTACGTGACGCCGGGACGGTCGATCTCAAAGCGGCTTGCGTCAAAGGCGGCGTTCGCCGCCGTAGCGAGTACCGTCATGGCGTAACGATCCTCAGCGCTCGTCACCTGCTGATCCTGTTTGAAGGCGGGCACGCCGGCGGGCATAAAGAGCACGAGGTCGAGGTCGAGCGCCTCGCGCGCCTGCTCCGCGGTCACGAGGTGCCCGTAATGGATGGGATCGAAGGTGCCGCCCATGATGCCCAGGCGGTACTCGCGGTCGGTGTCGGCACCGAGCTCGGGGAGGACGACGTCGCAGATATGAGCGCTCGTCATCGCTCCCCCTCCGGGGCGGCCTCTGAGTCAGGACCTTCCTCCGCCTTAGCATCGTCAAGGTCGACGACTTCAACGAGCTCAACGGCCTCGTCGTCGTCAGCGGCGATATCGTCGAGGTCAGAGGCTCCCTCGAACTCAAAGACCCTTCCCAGCACACGGATCTCGTCGCCGGGCTTGCACCCGGCCTTCTCGAGCGCGTCGTCTACGCCCATGCGCTCAAAACGGTGCTGGAGATAGATCATGGCCTCCTCGTTGTCCCAATCGGTTTGAATAACCATGCGCTCGAGCGCGCGGCCCTCGAGCCTCCAAACACCTTCGGAGAGCTTGGAGATCGAGAAGCGCCGCTCGCGCTCGTGACGCTTGAGTTCCCAGACCTTGTCGAACTCCTCGGCGGACTCATCGGACGCAAGCGCGCGGCGGAGCTCCAGCACCTGCTTGCCGCACGCGAGCATAAGCTCGCGGAGACCCTGGCCCGTAACCGCCGACACCTCGAAGAACGGGTGCCCGTCGGCCTCGGCCTCCTCCCTGAGACGGGCGATGCGGTCCTCCATGCCGGCAACGTCGCACTTGTTGGCAACGACGATCTGAGGCCGTTCGGCAAGCTCGGAAGCGTAGCACGCGAGCTCGTCGTTGATCGTACGGTAGTCCTCAACGGGATCGCGCTGCTCGAAGGAGCCGGTGATGTCGACCACGTGCATGATGAGCGCGGTGCGCTCGATATGGCGCAAGAAGCGAATTCCGAGGCCCTTGCCCTGGCTCGCGCCCTCGATAAGGCCGGGAACGTCGGCAACGACGTAGGAGTAGTCGCCAGCGCGCACCATGCCGAGGTTGGGCACGAGCGTGGTGAACGGGTAGTCGGCGATCTTGGGACGCGCGGCGCTCATGCGCGCGATGAGCGAGGACTTGCCGACCGAGGGCATGCCGACCAGCGCTGCATCTGCCATGAGCTTCATTTCGAGTTCAATCCAATGGTCGAGCGCAGGCTCGCCCAGCTCGGCGAACGCCGGCGCGCGACGGACCGACGTCACGAAATGGATGTTGCCGCGCCCGCCGTGCCCGCCGGGTGCCACCACGACGCGTTCGCCGGGATGCGTGAGGTCGGCGATCTCGTAGAGGGGCTCCTGGGTCTCGGGGTCGAGCTCGCGCACAACCGTTCCCAGGGGAACACGGAGCTCAAGGTCCTCGCCGTTGCGCCCATGCCGACGTGCGCCCTGGCCGTGCGTACCGCGCTCGGCCCGGAAGTGATGCTTGAAGCGGTAATCGATGAGCGAAGAGAGCTGCGGGTCGGCAACGAGCACGACGTCTCCGCCGCGTCCGCCGTCGCCGCCGTCGGGACCGCCCTTCGGCACGTGGGCCTCGCGCCTGAACGACATGCACCCGGCACCGCCGTCGCCGCCCTTGACGTTGATTCGGCTGATATCGGTGAACTGTGGCATCGGGACTCTTTCTCGCGCGCAGAGGCCTTATCCCCTGCTCTCAACGTAATAGTAGCGAAACCGCTCGCCGCAGGCAGCGCATGTAGCGCTCCTTCATACAGATAGGGCTCCCGCGTACGGGAGCCCTATCAAGCGTGCGAGGGTGTGAAGCTCAAAGTTAGGCGTTCACCGCGGTGCGGACGTGCACGCGACGCTTCAGGCCGCGCGTGTACTCGACGGTGCCGTCGACCTTCGCGAACAGGGTGTCGTCCTTGCCGCGACCGACGTTCTCGCCGGGATGGAAGTGCGTGCCGCGCTGTCGGACAAGAATCGAGCCGGCGGTTACCTGCTGACCGGCGAAACGC
This sequence comes from uncultured Collinsella sp., assembly GCA_949287065.1. GTDB lineage: Bacteria > Actinomycetota > Coriobacteriia > Coriobacteriales > Coriobacteriaceae > CALUOB01. Next base: position 34,113 of record CASEEV010000077.1, on the reverse strand, counting down.
TTGCAGCCAAGTCGCTGAGCGTGCGAATCGCGGCCGTTACGGGAGGAACCGAGACCTTTTTTATGTGCCATGATGGTACCTACTCTTTCAAAACAAGATGCGAGCCAAATTACTCGCGCCAACGTACGGAATAACCCGGAGCTTCCAGGCCGACAAGATCAGCTTAGATGTTGGTGATCTTGAGCTTGGTGAGCTGCTGGCGATGGCCCTTAGTGCGCTTGTAGCGCTTGCGCTTGTTGAATTTGAAAGCGATGACCTTCTCGCCCTTGAACTGGTCGACGATCTCAGCGGAGACCTTAGCGTTCGCGAGCTCGGCAGGATCGGTAACGATCTTCTTGCCGTCGTTCAGGAACAGCACGTCGAGCTCGACCGTATCGCCGATGTTGCCCGCGAGCTTCTCGACCGTGATGACCTGATCCGTGGTGACTTTGTACTGCTTGCCACCGGTTTTAATGATTGCGTACATGTTCACTTACCCTTCTTGCCGCAACGTTCCAATACTTCCGCGCCGACCCATACGAGCCAGCGCATGCGCAGGATTCCGGCACCGGCCGCCGGCAGATCCATGCTATCGGCCGCTCGCGTCTTGAGGGCGCGGCAGCGGCTCAACAAGCTTACCATCTTTGGTCTCCATCTGCTGAGAAACTCTCGTCACCTCATAATGCGCAAAAACGCCATACGACTCGACAACGAGAGGCTCGGCGAGCACCTCTTCCACAACGTCCTCGGCGCTCAGCCCGTGATGGTCGGCATGCGCCCAGAACGCAAGCGCCTTCTCCCAGGCACGGATCAGCACTTCCGGCCTGAGGGCGCCCTTTTCGCTCGAGCGCGTTGCGAGCGCGAGGCCCCAGAGATCGCCGATCTCACCGGTTTTGGGAGCGCGCAGCGAGTCGGCGCCCGTCTGAGGATCCGTCTCGCGCACGAACTCGGTGACCATGGCGCCGTCGAGTGTGTTGGAGAGGTCCATCGTCTTGTTCTTGCGTCCGCGAACGTAGGTGATGCTTCCACGGGCTTTGAGGGCGTTGAGGATCTGCAGCGCCCTGCCCACCGAAGGGGCGCCCAAAGGCAGGCGCCGGGCAAGCGCCTCGGCATCGTCAAGTTCGAGCGTAGCGCGGTAGGCGGCGTGCGTCAGCGCTGCAGAAAGCGATGCGGCGCGCAAGTCGACGTAGCCCGCAGCATACGGGGAGAGATCCGCAGGCGACGCCTTCCTGAGGGCCGCGAGGGCGCGCTTTGCCGGAACATACGTCTCGAGATACACGTCGTACCATTCGCATACAGAAGCCGTGCCCACGGGAAGCGCCGAGGTGAACGAGATCTTCATGTGGGGCGAGAAGCCCTGGGTGACGGCGTACGGAAGGCCCGCGCGCCTCACGATGCGCTCGATGGTGCGCAGCACCTCGAGATGACCGAGGTACCTCAGACGCCCTTGCTTTACATAGGCCACGCGGAGGCGGAACAGGTTCTCTTCGCTCACTTGCGCTCACCTTCGATCATGTTCTCGGCGCCGAGGCGCGGGCAGATGCCGCACCCCGTGCAGGACGTGCGCGTGCAGTCGGGAGTCGTCTCGGCTTGCGCGGCGCGTCGGTACTCGCGCTCCAAGAAGCCCGGGGCAACACCGGGAGATACATGGTCCCACGGCAGACGCTGTCCTATCTCGTAGGGCTCGCATGCCACACGATCGAGATCGATGCCGCAAGCGGCAGCCGCATCGCGCCACCGGTCGAGGTTGAACTGCTCGGACCATGCATCGAAGCGGGCGCCGCGGCGCCACGCCTCGAGAATCAAGGGGGCGACATCGCGTCCGCCGCGCGAAAGCACCGCTTCGAGCAGCGAAACGTCGGCGTCGTGGTAGCTCACGCGAACCTGCCGCGAGCGGACGCTGCGCAAAAGCAGCTGCTGCCTGCGCTTCACCTCCTCGCGATCGAGCTGACCGCACCATTGGAAGGGCGTGTGCGACTTGGGCACGAAGACCGCAACCGAGATGGAGACCGAGACGCCGCCGCGCTGTTCCTTCGGAACGATCTCGCGCGCGAGCTCGACCACATGGTCGGCAAGCCGCGCGATCCCGACGATGTCCTCATCGGTTTCGGTCGGAAGGCCCATCATGAAGTAGAGCTTGCAACGGCGCCAGCCAGCCGCAAACGCAGCCCTCATGGCGCGGTCAAGGTCCTCCTCGGTGACGTTTTTGTTGATCACGTCGCGAAGACGCTGCGATCCTGCCTCAACGGCAAACGTCAGACCGCCGCGCTTGCCACCCGCCACCGCCTCGGCGAGCTCGGGATCAAACGAGTCGAGACGCTGCGAGGGGATGGAGACCGATATGCCCGTTCCAGCCAAGCGCTCGTTAAGACGGCCGAGCACGCATTCGCACTGCGAGTGGTCGGTTGTGGAGAGCGACGTGAGCGAGACCTCGTCGTAACCCGTCTGCTCGAGGCCGCGCGCTACGGCCGCGACGATCTGATCGGCGCTGCGCTCGCGAACGGGACGGTAGGTTATGCCCGCCTGGCAGAACCGGCACCCGCGCGCGCAGCCGCGCAGCACCTCGATCGAGAGGCGGTCATGCACGAGCTCGGTATAAGGGACCACCGACTGGGCGATAGGGTCGGTGGCGGCAAAATCGGAGATCACGCGCTTATAGACCACCGCGGGCGTATCCGCCCCTGCACGCGAGACGGCATAGCCGTGAGGCGCATGCTCGGGGTCGACCGCGACGTCGTAAAGGGCGGGAACGTAGGTGCCCGGAACCTGTGCGAGCCGTGCCACGCGTTCGGCGCGCGGCAGCCCCTCGTCGCGCGAGCGCTCGAGCTCGCGCGCGACTTCCACGATAGACTCCTCCCCTTCTCCTATGAGGAAGGCGTCGATGTAAGGGGCAATGGGCTCGGGGTTGTACACCGAAGGGCCGCCGGCGATGACAATGGGATCGTCCTCGCCGCGGTCCCCAGAAAACAGGGGGATCCCCGCCAGATCGAGCGCTTCGAGATAGTTCGTCGCCGCCATCTCGTGCGGAACATGGAATCCGACGACGTCGAACGAGGCGAGCGGCGCGGCGCCCTCGAGCGACAAGAGCGGAATGCCTCGGCTCCGCATGGCGTCGGCCATGTCGACCCAAGGCAGGTACCCGCGCTCGCACGAAATGCCGTCCTGCTCGTTGAGCTTGCGGTAGAGAATGGCGATGCCTTGGTTGGGCAAGCCGATCTCGTAGGTGTCCGGGTACACAAGACAGACCCTGAAGCGTGCGTCCGGTTTGGAGAGAGCGCCCCATTCGTGGTCGATGTAGCGGCTCGGCTTCTCGACCCCCTGCAGCAAGGGCTCGATAAGATGAAACAGGTCTTTGTATGCTGCGCGCATTCCGTTCCTTCACTCGCGATGAAAAGTATGCAAAAGGCTAGGCCTCAGAAGCAGGCGAGACGACCCTGCGAGCCGCGCGAGCCGTCCTACCCACCACGTCGTTGAGGGCGTCATAGCTCACATTGCGCTCGTAGAGCCCCATGAGGGCACGGCCCATGGCATAGGTGCCGGCTCCTCCGATAAGCCCCTGGATCAAAAAGCCCACATGAGGCGTGTGCTTGCAGACGGCGCGGCTCACCGTTCTAAAGACCAGGCCGCAGGCAAGTATGCCCGCAGCCTCGTAGGCGCGTTCCACCTTGAGGCCGCGACCGTAGGTCTCGGCAAGGGCGAACATCATGCCGATCTGCTGCATGGCCATAACAGGGTAGTTTGAGCCGGGAACAAAGAACAGGGCGCCGGTCAGCGCGTTGCCCAAAGACGCTTGCCCGACAATGCGATGAGCGGCCGCGATGCGCATGAAGGGAAAGTTCGCGGCAAACGCCATGTCCTTCTCAGTGCGGTCGAGGATCCATCGGGCGAGGGACTCGAGCAGATAGGTCTTGTTGGTAGACGCGATGAGACCGCGCATAGCCGTGTCGGCAACGATGAAGGGAACCTCGACGCTCGATTCGGCAACGCATACGGTGGGGATGCCCGCGACCACGAGCTGGTTCACACACGCCTCGAGCTCGCTCGAGCCGCACGTGATCACGATGGCTACATCGGTATCGGGCTTGACCTCGGGCAACGGCGCCGCGACGCGCGCAACGCGCACCAGGGCGCTCGTGAGCTGCGGCACGAACGCGTCGCGAACAGTCTGGACAAGAAACGGCGTGGCGGAGGCATCGACGTACACGCCGACGCGCAACTGCTCGCTCGAGTCCCGCGCGGTGTCAAAACCCGCCCTGAACACCTTTGCGACATTCTCAATCGGGACGCGCATAACATCCCCTTTCATTCATGCGGATCATCCGCGTTCTCTTTACGCAGGCCGTGCGGCGCTTTACGCCGGCTTGGACCTGTGGCGCCAGATAGACTGCAACACGCCCACGACCAAGAGCTGAACCATCATAGAAGAAGAGCCGAAGCTGATAAAGGGCAGAGGGATACCTGTGATCGGCATCAGGCCGATGCACATGCCGATGTTCTCGAAGATCTGGAACGTCCACATACCGACGATCCCTGCGGCAACCAGCCGGCCGAACACCGACTCGCAGCGTCCGGCAACGTGAATGGCGCCGAAGATGAGCATAAGGTAGAGCACGAGCAGGAGCAGCGCGCCCATAAAGCCGAGCTGCTCGCAGAGAAGCGCGAACACAAAGTCCGTGTGCGCCTCGGGGAGAAAGCCCGCGCCCGACTGCGAGGCGGTCGCCGCGCCGATGCCACGGCCGAAGAAGCCGCCTGAGCCCACCGCGATGAGCGACTGCAGGAGGTTGTAGCCCTCCTCGCTCGTAGCGCCCTCGGGGTTGAGAAAGACGAGCAGACGGTCCAGGCGGTACTGGCTGATAAGCGGAAGGTCGAAGTAGGCGGTCGTGATGCTGTTGAGGGCGAAGAAGAGCGCGATGAACCCTACGAGAAGCGCGAGCGTGGCGAGGACCCACTCCCGCTTAGGGCCGCCCATGGCGATAACTACGGCGCCGGCCACAAACACTACGATGCCCGAGCCGAGATCGCCCTGGATAAGGATGCCGAGAAAGATGGCGCCGAGCACCGCGCAGAGCCGCAGGTAGTCGCGGAGCGAGGTGATCTCGCCGTTGTACTCGGCGGTAACCGAGGCCATGTAGAGCACGGTGACGAGCTTAACGAGCTCAACCGGCTGAAAGGTAAGCCCGATGATGGGGAACCTGATCCATCCCGTCATACCGCCGCCCTCATAGGAAAGACCGGGGATAAACGGTGCGAAGATGAGAATGAAGTCCAGGATCAGGAGCATATGCGACCAGTTGGCGAAGGCGCGGTAGTCGAAGTTCCATGCGGCGATCGCGAGGCCCGTGCCGATGGCAACACCCAGAAGCTGGCGCGGGAAGGAGGCCTCCTCGATGGACAGCGACGCCGTCCATATGATGAAGCAGCCGTAGACCACCAGCAAAAGCGCCGCCACGGCAACGGGAATGTTGACGCCGTCGAAGGCGCCCTGATGCTTGCGGGCTACCTGCTTGTTGACGCGTGTAAGGTTGCGTTTCTCGGCAGCAACCTTGCGCGCCGCTGCGGATGAAGCCATGCGCGCCTCCTAACGGGAAGAATCCGAAACGGCCTCGGTGGAAGTGTCGGGGCAATCGTAGATAACGCCGAGAACGTCGCGTATGGCGTACAGGCACGTGGAAGCGCCGAAACCGCCCTGTTCGCACAGGCACGCGACAACGTACTTGGGGTTATCGTAAGGCGCGTAAGCGATGAACCACGCGTACTCGTCCTCATCGGTCTTCTCGCCCGTGCCCGTCTTGCCGGCAACCGTGATCATCTGGCCGTTCTCGTCGGTGAGATTGGTAAAGTGGGCGGCGGTGGACTCGCTCTCCTCGTAGATAACGCCTCTGAGGCCTCCGCGGACGAGCTCGAGGTCCGCATCGCTGTTGATATGGGCGGTGAGACGCTCCTTGGGCTCGCTCTCGACCACGTCGCCCGAACCGTCGCGTCGCACGACGCTCTTGAGCAGATGCGGCACGTACTCGGTGCCGCCGTTGGCGATGCCGCAGTAGACCGTGGCCATTTGCAACGGGGTGACGAGAATGTCGCCCTGTCCGATGACGAGGTTCGTCATGTCGCCGGGGCGCCATTGCTGCTCCTCGCTCGAATAGTCGGCGAACGCCTCCTTCTTCCACGCGGCGTCGGGCACGCGTCCCACGGCTTCTCCGCCAAGGTCAACGCCCGTCTGCTGGCCCAGACCCCAGCGCCTGAACATCTCCTGAAGGCCCTCAGGGTTCTTGTCGTCGTAGTAGAAGCCCTTGCCGATCTCGTAGAAAACCGGGTCGCACGACATGATGATGCCCTGCTGGAGCGTCATGGGTCCGTGACCGTCGTGGTCCCAGCAGTACTGGCCGTACTCCTCGCCCAGACCGGTCCAAAACCCGGTGCAGGTAACGACGGTGTCCGCGGTGGTGATACCGTACTCGAGTCCGGCGAGCGCGGAGAGCGACTTGATGGTCGACGCGCTCATATACTGTCCGGCAACGGCGCGGTTCATGAGCGGGTACAGGTTGGCCTCGTCGTTGAGCTGATTCCAAAGGTCCTGGCTGATGCCGCCGGTAAAGGAGCCGGGGTCATAGCTCGGCGCGCTCGCCATGCCGAGGATCTCGCCGTTCGTGCAGTCGATGCACAGGCATGCGCCCGCACCGGCATTGGTGTACCCCTGCTTGCGCGCCTGCTCGATCGAGCGCTGAAGACCTTCCTCGCACGCCTTCTGGATCTTGAGGTCGATCGTAAGGCGAATGTCGGAGCCCGGCTGAGGATCGATGGCGTCGGCCTGGCCAACGACGTTGCCGTCGGCGTCCACGCGCACCGTCTGCTCGCCGCGGATGCCCTGCAGCACGCTCTCGTACTGGGCCTCTATGCCCGCCTGCCCGACAATGTCGCCAGACTGGTACTTGATTGCGGCAGGGTCGTCGGACTTCTCCTGAGCGTCAAGCGTTTCCTGAGAAACCGTGCCGGTGTAGCCGAGAAGGTGCGCTGCCGTCTCCCCGTTGGGGTACAGGCGCTCAGAGCGCTCGGCGATCTCGACCCCGTCAAAAGCGCTTCCATGCTCCTTGATGTAGGCGACTGCGCGCCGATCGACGTCGGTCGCAACGGTATGGGCGCTCTGAGCTCCCTCGGTGTTGTCCTGGATGTTGCGGCGAACCGCCACGTAGGGCATGCCGAGCGTGTTGGCCAGATGCCGCACGAGAATCTCGTCGTCGGCAAGTGAGCTGTAGGCCGTAACCGCCAGCGAGGGACGGTTGGTTACGAGGACCTCTCCGTTACGGTCGAGAATACGGCCGCGCTGGGCGGGCGTTGTGACCGTTCGCGTGCGATTCTCCTCAGCCAGCTGCTCGTAATGGTCCGCCGAGACCATCTGCATGCTCCAGAGCTTGGCAACGATGGCGGCAAAGGCGGCGCCAACGCCCACGGACAGAACCGTGAAGCGCCCCTTGAACGCCACCTGCTGCATGTTGCCCTCGCCCTCGGATGCACGCGGCGTGGTTCCGGTCTTGGTGTCAAACGTGAACTTACCGGAGTATCCGCGCAGAAAGAACACGGAGAACACGATAACGGCCACAAGGGCGAGACCGGCTATGATGACAACGAACTGTGCGTCCATACCGATACCGCCTTACTACCGCAGCTTGCGGTAGCCCTTGCGAGCGATGCGGGTCGAGAACGCCTGTCCAAAGTCGGTGCGAGAAAGCCCGTAGAGGAAGGGAATGACAAAGATCGTATCGAGGATGGTGGACGCAAGACCATGGCCGAGAACGGCCGCGATGATGCTCGACTCGGAGCCCGTGAGCACGAGCGCGATCGAATAGACGACGTTCACGCCAAAGCACACGCCCGCGAAGAACTTGACCGACGCGTCGAGCTGCTCCTGGAGACGGTTGCGCTCGCCGGAACCCAAGATGTAGCCCGCAACCGACAGCATGAGCATCATGAGGCCGGCCGGAACGGGCATCGTGAAGTCGTAGAGCATCCCCGAGAAGAAACCGGCAAATACCCCGTACCTGCTGCCCGCAAGCAACGCAACACAGCCGGTGAGGATCATCATGAAATTGATGGTGCCGCCGAACACCGAGAGCTGCGGCGAAAGCGCCATCTGAAACATCACGCAAATACCGGCAACGATGCCGATCGCGCGCATATACGCGCGCCTATCGCGAACCTCCATGCCTACGACACCTCCTCATCGTAGCCCTCGTCGTAGTACGTATCGTCGTAGTACTCCTCGTCAGAGTACCCGTCGTCGCCCGCGCCCTCGTCATCCGATGCGTCGGCCGACTCGTCGCCGCCAGACTCAGACCCTTCGCTCGAGTCGGAGCCCTCCTCCGTGCCGGCGTCTTCGCCCTCGGGGTTGTCGTTGGCAGCCTCGATGTCCTCGGAGGTCGCCGTCTGCTCCTCGGTGAGCGACGTAATGACCAGGACCTCTTCTTGGTTCTCAACCGACGAGGCAGCCTCCACCACGATGGTGTAGTACAGGTCGTTGTCGAGCTTCTCGACGGAGGACACGCGCCCGAGCGGAAGACCCTTCGGGTATACCCCGCCGATGCCGGAAGTTACCACGATGTCGCCAACCTCCACCTGAGCATCACTCGGCACGTAGTTCAGACGCAGCGACCCGTCGGGCTGACCTTCGAGCATGCCCTGGGCACGGCTGGACTGAACGAGCGCCGAAACACCGGAGGAGTCGTCGTTGATCAAACGAACGACCGAGCTCGTAGGAGAAACCTCGATGATCTGACCGATGACGCCCGAGGAGTTGGTCACCGGCATATTGACGTCGAAGCCGTCCAGCGAGCCCTTGTCGATGGTAACCGTCTGAGTCCAAGCGTCGCCCGTGGTGCCGATGATGCGCGCGGCAACCGATTCAAGCTTGTAGGTGTCCTGAAGATCAAGCAGCTTGTTGAGACGATCTGCCGTCTCCTGAGCCTCGGTGAGCGCTGCGACCTGCGCGGTAAGCTCCTCGTTTCGTGCCTTGAGATCAGCCAGGGTCTCTTCAGAGGCCGTGAGGTTGCCGGCGATGTTGCCCAGCGCGTTGAACGGCGTGGCAACGGCACTGCCGACCATACGCAGAGGGTACGTGATGGTCGTCACACCCGCGCGCACCATATGGAAGGGCCCCGTACTCCCCTCTCGCAGGTAAAACGTCAGGACGAGAAGAGAGATGACGCAAAAGGCAATCAACGGACGAGAGCCCGTTGACTGCCGTTTAGTTAGTGTTTGCTTGTAGCGACCGGAAGAACGCGGCACTTAACGACCAGCTCCCAAAACCGTGCGCACGCACCCGGGTGCCTACGCGTTGCTCTGTACGAATCCGCCGTCGAAGGCGTTGGCCTCGAGAACGCGCGAACAGCCGTTAACGACGTTGTCGAGCGCAGTCGGGCTCACGTTTACGGGAACGCCCGTCTCGTCGCGAAGGCGCACGTCAAGACCGCGGAGAAGCGCGCCGCCGCCCGTGAGGAGGATGCCGTAGTACATAAGGTCGGAGGCGAGATCGGGAGGCGTGGCGTCGAGTGCGTCTTTGACCGCCTTGGTCATATCGTCCAAGGGCTTGTTGAGCGCGCGGCGGATCTCCTCGGACTCAATGCGCACCGTCTTGGGCAGGCCCGAGATCACGTCGCGGCCGTTGACCTCGACGTCAAGCTCGTCCTTGAGCGGAACGGCGGAGCCGACCTTGATCTTGATGTCCTCGGCCGTACGCTCGCCGATGGCGAGGTTGTACGCATCGCGCACATGCGTGAGGATCGACTGATCGAACTCATCGCCGGCAATGCGGATGGACTGGGACACGACGATGCCGCCCATAGCGATGACGGCAACCTCGGTCGTACCGCCGCCAATATCCACGACCATGGAGCCCGTAGGCTCTTCGACGGGCAGGTCGGCGCCGATAGCCGCAGCCATAGGCTCTTCGATAAGGTAGGCCTGACGGGCGCCCGCCGAGATCGTGGCCTCAAAGACCGCGCGCTTCTCGACCGACGTGACGCCCGAGGGAACGCAGATGACCACGCGCGGACGCGGCGACCAGGGATACCGGCGCTCGCGGGCCTTCTCAATAAAGTACCTGAGCATAGCCTCGGTAACGTCGAAGTCGGCGATGACGCCGTCTTTAAGGGGGCGGACGGCAACGATATTGCCCGGGGTACGGCCAAGCATGCGCTTGGCGTCCATGCCGACGGCGAGAATCCGCTCATCCGATTTGTCGATGGCCACAACAGAGGGCTCGCGAATCACGATGCCTTTGCCGCGGACCGCCACGAGCGTGTTGGCAGTGCCGAGGTCAATGGCGAGATCGCCCCCGTACTGACCGAACAGCATATCCATTAGCGAGAACAAAAGCGCTCCTCATAACTGCGGTCAACAGGGGACCGCGGCGTGATCTTCCACCAAAAGTTTAGAGCAACCAGCCTGGGCAGACAAAGAGCATGCCGAGGGTGTCTGAATCTACACAGCCCTACTCGGAAGAACCGAGCTCGAGCCCCGAAATGGCCCAACCGATGCCATCGCGCGAGAAGGTAACGGTGTACTCCTGCTCCCCGCCCTCGTCAAGCTCTGCGACAACGCGAGCCGTCGAGGAGGACATGGACTGATCCATGCTCTCGATCGTAGCAGTGGCGTTCTGGGGAACCATCGAGACGATGAGCGACTTCTGATCCTCGGAGAGCTGGTCAGAAAGCTCAGCGGTGGCGTCGCCGCCAGAGGAGACCGTGCTGAAGAGCGTGTCAACGGCATCCTGCTGAGAGGGAATGCCGAAGCCCTTGTAGTACGCAAACGCCCCGGCGCCGGCAACAAGAACGAGAAGCAGCAGGATCACCAGAAAGACCTTGAGGCCCGTGTGCTTGCGCTTGCGCTCGACCTTCATGTTCTGCTTGTCCTGCTGGATAAGCTCGGACTCGCTCAGCGTGAAGAAGCCGGTGTCGGACGGGTCGGGCATGAAAGCGCCGGACTTGCCCAGAGGATCGAGCGGATCAGCCTCGATGGCGGGAATGCCCGCCGTGCCGCTGATCGAGCCCGAGCCAGCGGGCTTCTCGGCGAGCGCCTGCTGAGCGCGATCGTAGTCCGCCTGCTCTTCATCGGAGAGCGTGTACGCGCCGTCGGCAACAGCGTGCGCAAAGGCGTCGGCAGCCTCGTCCATGCGAGACGCGGCCACGCAAGCCTGACCAAGGCCGGCGTAGAGAGCGTTCTGATTGGTTGCGGGACCAGCGAAGTCGAGAGCCGTGCGGTATGCCTCGATAGCGTCCTGCGGGCGACCGAGCTGAATGAAGCACCCCGCGAGCTGCGTCAGGGCGCTCGCCGGGTCGGGGTTGGCCTCATCGATGGCGGCCTGGCGGAACGCGACGCCCGCCTCGGTCACGTTGCCCTGCTTGAGAAGCACCTCGCCCAAAGCAACCTGCGCCTTGTAAGGCGTAGGATAGGTGCTGTCGTTCGTAGCCTCGCGGAAGCAGGCGGCGGCATGGTCGAGGTCGTTGAGCGCAAGGTACGCCTTGCCCTCGTTGGTGAGCAGGGCACCGCGATGTCCGTACGCGGAATCGGCAAGCGCCGCATCGTAGGCAGCCACGGCATCGCGATACTGGCGAAGACGCATGAGCGAGTTGCCCCGCAGATGATCGATCTCCCCGGCGACCTCGCCGGGCGCTTTGGCGGCAGCGAAGAACTGCGCGGCGTTGGCAAAATCACGAGACTGGTACGCGGCACGCGCCTGCTCGACCAAAAGGTTGTTCACGTTTGCTCCTATCCTTAAGGACTTCTCGAAATGTGCCCGCAGACGGGCCGAGGAATCTACCGTTACGCCTTGGCGCTGTGGATGATCTCCACATGCTCGATAACGTCGCCAGCGCGAAGCTTGCGGATTACGTCGAGCCCCTCGATCGTCTGGCCGAAGACGGTGTAACCAGAATCGAGGCTGTGCTGCGGCCCCAGGCAGAAGTAAAACTGCGAGCCCGCGGAATCGGGATGCTGAGAACGCGCCATCGCAAGAGCGCCGTCGTTGTGCTCGTTGCGCGGATTGGTGGCGTACTCTGCCTTGATGCGCCAACCGGGGCCGCCCGTGCCGGGCATGCCCGCAGGCCCGGGCCTGCCAGCGGCAACGTCCTGAGGATCCATATCGCGCGTGTTGGGGTCGCCGCCCTGAATGACAAACCCCGGCACATAGCGATGGAACTTGAGCCCATCGTAAAACTCGGTTTCGGCCAACTCACAGAAATTGGCCACATGGATCGGCGCGCCCTTGCCGTCCAGTGCGACTTTGACGGTGCCCTGAGACGTAGAGAACACGGCGACCTCGTCTCCGACGATGGGGTAATCAGGCGTATGCAGCGGATCTCCGAACATGGCAGCTCCTCGACTCATTGAGACAATCAGTGACATTTTAGCAGGAAGGCGTCTTGCACACGAATTCGGCATGACGCCCCTACGCGTTGTCGGAAGAGCCCTTCTCAACCGGCTCCCAGGAACCGTAGTTCATGTCGAAGCCGTCTTGGGCCTCGCTCACCTCAGAAGACCTGTCACGCAACGGTGCGAGGACCTCGTCCTCGTACGAAGAGACATCCGTCTTATGTGAAAGGGAGATGTCCCAAGACTCGCATAAAACGTCAGCTCGCGTCCACATCCATTTTGCAAGTTGGCGCACGTGCTCCAGATCCTCCTCGTACGGAGAACCCTCGGGAAGCAGCAGCTTATCGAGCTCGTCGATGACGTCCTGTGCTTTGTCGCGCAGCTCGTAGGCGCTCTTTGAGTAATCGGTGCGCGCATCGAAGTCGGAGTACACGTAGCCGGTGTTATAGTCGTCGACCGCGGTACCGATCTCGTCCTGGAAGGTGCCGACCGTGTTGTAGCACCGCATGAGCACCTGATACGCCTCTTCGTTGGAGACAAGCTGGGACTTCTTCTGGTCCTCTTCCTTCTGAGCGGGCTTTTTGTCGGCGTCATCCTCCTTGGTACCAGCAGCCTCGGCGGACCGCGACGGATACATCTCCGATGCCGCCTGTTTGAAGTCGCTGTAGAAGCCGGGCATCATGCCCAGCGGGTCGGCAGCGACAAAGTAAACGATGCCGATCACGAGCGAGATGCCCACAGCGGCGCAGATGATCTTGGCCCACGGTCGCTTATAGGTATGATACGGGTCCTCGAGCTGGGGGGTCCGCTCCTCAAAGACCTCGACCTTGGGCTCGGGCTGCACCGAGCTCGTGGCGTCGGGGTCAAAGGGGTTCTGGGGCTCCGCCTCAACAGGCTCGATCCGCGGGATGCGCGCTTCTCGCTCAGCGGCTTGGCGCTCGATCTCCTCGCGCGTCAGGCGCGGAAAGCTCGCGGTGCGGCCGGCAGCAAGGTCGCTCGCCGCGGTATCGGTCGACAAAATCGCAGGGGCGGGCCTGCCGCACTTAGGGCAGACGCGGTCTCCGGGCACCAACCGAGCCCCGCAGCCCTCGCAGAACACAAACAAGTCGGCTGCGGAGGGCTCGGAACCCACGAATGCGTGACAATGCGGGCAGAACGACGCGCCATCCTCAACGGTCATATTGCAATGCGGGCAGATCACAAAAGCTCCCTTCAGATACAGACGCACTGATCATAGCGCACACCGCAGCCCAGAATGGTCGTCACCGGTCTAGACGAGCCGGTTCAACACAAAGGGGAGGATTCCGCCCACCCGCAGGTACGCGCCCTCGGTCGGCGTGTCCACGCGCACAACGACCCTGAAGCGCTTCTCGGAACCATCGTCGGATCGAGCCGTCACCTCGACCTCGGGATCCGCCGGCAAGCCGGAGCTCAGATCAATCGCTCCGATGCGGTACGTCTCGTGCCCGGTAAGACCGATCGACTCTGCGGACTCCCCTTCTCTGAACTGCAGCGGCAGCACGCCCATGCCGATAAGGTTGGAGCGGTGGATGCGCTCGAAGCTCTCGGCGATAACCGCACGCACGCCGAGGAGCGCGGGCGCCTTGGCCGCCCAGTCGCGAGAGGACCCGGACCCGTACATCTTACCCGCGATGACCACGAGAGGGGCGCCTGCCTCGCGCGCGGCGCAGGCGCAATCAAAGAGCGGTTCGACCGTGCCGCTCCAATGATTGAACGACCAGCCGCCCACGCGTCCCGCGGCGAGCCGGTTCTCTAAGCGAACGTTGGCAAAGCAGCCGCGCATCATAACCTCGTGGTTTCCGCGGCGCGCGCCGTAGGTGTTGAAATCTGCTGGAGCTATGCCGCGGTCCTTGAGATACGCCGCCGCAGAGGAATCCAGGGCGATACTGCCCGCGGGAGATATATGGTCGGTCGTGACGAAGTCGCCGAGAAGCGCAAGCACGCGCGCACCCTCGAGCTCCTCGCCCGCAGGACGAGCGATCGAGAAATACGGCGGGTTGCGCACGTAGCTCGAGGCATCGTCCCAGCGATAGGTCGCGGAGGGCTCGGGAGACAAGGCGCGCCACGCCTCATCCCCTGTGAACAGCGAGTCTGCGACGGCCTCGAACACATCGGCGCTCAACGTCTCCTCAAGCGCCCGGCTCACCTCGTCGGCAGTTGGAAGAATGTCCGCGAGCATAACGGGGCCGTTCGCGCCCTCAAAGAGCGGCTCTTGGGAAAGGTCGATCCGCATCGTGCCCGCTAACGAGTACGCAACGACGAGGGCAGGCGCGCAGAGGTAGTTCTGGGCGACATCGGGGCTGATGCGGCCGTCGAAATTGCGGTTGCCCGAAAGAACGCTCGTCAGCTCCGCTCGGTCTGCGACCTCCTTCAGGCAGGGCTCGATCTCGCCGGAGTTGCCGATGCAGCTCATGCAGCCGAACCCGCACGTGTAGAAGCCGAGGCGCTCAAGCGGCTCGATGAGGTCGGCGCGGCTCAGCAGCTCCTGCGTCGCCCGCGAACCGGGGGCGAGCACCTTCTTCACCCAGGGAAGCGGCTTGGCACCAAGGTCGACGGCCTTGCGGGCAACAAGGCCTGCCGCGAGCATCATGGACGGGTCCGTGGCGGTTGTGCAGCTCGTAATAGCGGCAATGGCGAGGGCTCCGTGCCCGAGCACAACGTCCTTCTCTCCGAACGTGACCTCGAACGTCTCGCTTAGATCGACGCGGTCCTTGGCCGAGCTCTCGAAGCGGCTCTTGAGGCCCGCGATCGAGACGCGGTTGTGAGGACGGCTCGGTCCTGCAAGGGAGGGCTCGACATCCCCAAGATCAAGGTCGATGACCTGCGAGAAGACCGTGTTGTCATCGGAGGGGCCGAGCACGCCCTGTGCGGCCAGGTACGTCCGGGCGAGCTCCACATGAGCCGGGTCGGCGCCGGTGAGCAGCAGCTGCTCGAGTGTTGCCTCGTCTGCGGGGAACAGCGTGGCCGTTGCCCCGTACTCCGGCGTCATGTTTGCGATGGTCGACCGCTGCGTGGGGGTCAGAGACGCCACGCCGGGGCCGAAGCACTCGACAAGCGACCCCACGACGCCGACGGCGCGCAGCTTCTCGGCAAACGTCAGGGCAACGTCCATAGCCGAGACACCGGGCTTGAGCGCGCCGGTCAGGCGCATGCCCACCACGGCGGGCACGCGCATCGTACTGGGCTGGGCAAGTGCCGCGGCCTCGGCTTCGATGCCGCCGACGCCCCATCCGAGCACGCCGACGCCGTTTGCCGTCGTCGTGTGCGAATCGGTGCCCACGAGCGTGTCGAAGTAGGCCACGGGCTCGCCATCCTCACCCGAACGCGTCACGACGATCTTGCAGAACCGCTCGATATTGAGCTGGTGGCAGATGCCCTCCCCCGGAGGGACAATCTGCACGTTGTCAAAGCTCTCGGAGCTCCATTTGAGAAACGCAAAGCGCTCGGCGTTGCGCTCAGCTTCGATGCGCATGTTCTCGGCAAGCGCCGAAGGGCATCCCGCGACATCGGCGGTAACCGAATGGTCGATGACCAGCGTGCACGGAATCTGCGGGTTAACGGCAGCCGGGTCGGCACCGCGCTCCACCGCGGCGTCGCGCATGGCGGCAAAATCAACGAATACCGGCACGCCCGTGAAATCTTGAAAGAGCACGCGCGCCGGCATGAACTCGATCTCGTCTCCCGCCTCGCCGGCAAGGCCCGCCGACACAATGCTCTTAGCGGCCTTGTCGGCCTCCTCTGCGCTCGAGGCGCGTCGCAGCACGTTCTCGAGCAGGATCTTGAGGCTCACCGGGAGACGTTCGGATCCCTCGACGCCGGTGATGTCGTAATAGGTGAACGTGCGGTCGTCGCTGCAGAGCTGACGAACATACGGGTTTGCGGTGAGGCAAGACATGGTACCCCCAGTGGTCGGCAGACAAGCTCGTGGGTTCCGGCACAGCCGGCGTTGGTCAACTATATCGCCGCCCGACTGCTCGCGCAGACGGCCCCGCTGCGCTCGATACAAAGAATTAAAGTGCCGCCACCGGCTGCCCCACGCGATTCGTCACTCAGAGCGCCTCTTGCCTCGGGGCATAGCGACCCGCACGCCATGAGACGACTTGCTCACGCGGAAGCCGGCCCTGCCCACACGGGTCCGGGCAGCGGCGCCCACGGCCCGCTCGGCGCTCTTCTGTGCTGCGCGCATGCTCCGCTCGTCCTGCTTGCGCCCCGCACGCTCCACGGCCCGCCGCGCCGCGCGCTCGATCCTGCCCGGCTGGGCGGAAACGGTGCGCGCCCCCCGACGACCCATGGTCACGTGGACCCCGCGCCCGAGCCGCGAGGCGGAGTGGTGGAGGAAGCGCTTTACGGCAGCCCCCACGCGGTCAAAGGTAAGCGACAGCCACCCAAAGAGCACCCAGCCAACGGCAACGGCAAACGCAAGTTCCGCCAAGACCCAGGGGGTGAGCGGGGCAATCATAAAGAGATCGGGAAGCAGAACGATGCTGCCCACGATACCGGCGACGATGACGACGAAGAGCGCTCCTCTGAGCAGCGTGAACGGAAACGAAAGCCGCCAGATGAGCCGACAGCCAACGGCGCTCGTCACGATGAGGCACATGGTCGAGAGCAGCCGCGCGTCGTAGTGGAAGAGCGACGAGAACCACATGCACAGCGCCACCACGGCGACAACCGAGACGCTCGCCGGGCAGGCGCGCGCCAGCACATTGGCCAAGAAGTTTCCGCGCACCCGCGCCTTGTTGGGCTCGAGCGCGAGAACGAAGCTCGGCAGGCCGATGCAGAAGAAGTTGATGAGCGTCATCTGAATCGGCTGGAACGGGTACGGCGGGAAGAAGATGCAGAGGGCCGCAAGCGCCATGGAGAAGAGCGTCTTCATAAGGAAGAGCGCGGCGGAACGCTGAAGGTTGTTGATGGAGCGGCGACCCTCGGCCACAACGGCGGGCATGCTCGCGAAGTCGTTGTTCACGAGCACGATCTCGGCCACGTTGCGCGCGGCGTCGGAGCCCGCCGCCATGGCAACCGAGCAGTCGGCCTCCTTAAGCGCGAGCACGTCGTTCACGCCGTCACCCGTCATGGCAACGGTGTGGCCGCGGCGCTTGAGGGCCTGCACAAGCTCGCGTTTCTGCTGGGGCGTAACGCGCCCGAACACATGGTAGGCGTCAACGGCGGCGTCGAGCTTCGAGGGGGTGTCGAGCGTCGTAGCGTCGACGAACTTCTCGGCACCCGGGATTCCCACGACGCGCGCGATCGAGGACACCGTGCGCGGGTCGTCGCCCGAGATCACGTTGAGGGTAACGCCCTGCTCGCGAAAGTACCCGATGGTCTCCGCCGCCGAGGAGCGGATCTCGTCGCGAATGGTCACGAAGCCGATCGGATCGGCTGACCCCGCAAAGTCACCCTCGTCGGTAAAGCCGTCAACGCGGGCAACCACGAGCACGCGGGCAGTGCTCGCAAGCTCGGACACGCGCCCCTCCACCGCGCGGAACACTTCCGGATCAAGCACGAACTGCGCGGCGCCCATCACGTACGAGCCCGTGGCAAACGACGCGCCGCTCCACTTCTTGGCAGAGGAGAAGGGCACGACCGCCGTCGGCTCGAGGAGCTCCACCGCCGTTTGAGCGTAGTGGTCGAGAAGCGCCCGGCACGTCTCGTTGGCATCAGCGGAGGTGGCGCGCGCGAGGCTCGCCAAAGCGCAGTCGAGCTCGGCGGGATCGTTTCCGGCAAGCGGATGCGTTCCCGCAACCTCCATGCGGCCCGACGTGATCGTGCCCGTCTTGTCGAGGCACAGCACATCGACGCGGGCCAGGGTCTCGATGCAGTAGAGCTGCTGCGCGAGCACCTGCTTGCGCGCCAAACGGATGGTTGCCAGGCACAGCACCGACGAGGTGAGCAGCACGAGCCCCTGCGGAATCATGCCGAGAAGGGCGCCGACCGTCGTGAGAATGGCGTTTGAGAGCTCCACCCCGCCCGAGTACGAGGCCCAGAAAAGCGCGATGCCTAAAGGCAGCATGACCACGCTGGCAAAGCGCACGATGGCGTTGAGCGCGCGCATGATCTCGGAGTTGACCTGCTTGACGTACTTGGCCTCGTTGTTGATCTTGGCCACGTAGTTGTCGGCGCCCACGTGCTCAACGCGGGCAAGCATGATCCCTGAGTCCACAAAGCTGCCGCTCATGAGCTTCGAGCCGGCTGTTTTGCGTATGAGGTCGCTCTCGCCAGTGAGGAGGCTCTCGTTCACGCGCGCCTCGCCCGACACCACGACGGCGTCCGCGGGGATCTGGTCCCCGCGCCCGAGCCTCAGGAGATCGTCGAGCACAATCTGGTCGAGCTCGACCTCGTGCTCCACCCCGTCGCGAATAACCACCGCCTTCTTCATGGCCAGAAGCGTGAGCTTGTCGACCATGCGTTTGGAACGCAGCGCCTGCGCCACGCCGATCAGCGTATTCGCGAAGACGATGACCAAGAACGTGAGGTTCTTGAACTGGCCCGTCACGATAACGAGAACGGCGAGAACGACGTTGATGAGGTTGAAGAGCGTGCAGATGTTCTCGATCAGCAGCTGCTTGACCGACTTGGTCTTGAGCTCGGTGTTGACGTTGACCTTGCCCTGGGCAATGCGCTCCTCGACCTCTGCCGCGGTAAGCCCCCGCTCGCGCAGCGCATCCGTATCGGTCCAAGCAGGATCCACCGTAGCGGGCGCCGCGCCCCCAACAGGGGCATGCGCCGACGCGCTATCTGAAACGTTGATCTTATCAGTCATAGAAACCCCGGAAAGACCGTTGGCGGCTTGCGGTACATGTCACACGTCACACTATATCCGCAAACACCGCACCCCAAACACGAGAAGGCGGCGCCGCTCGTCACAACAAGCGATTCTTAAGACCACGTCCCATCCGATCTTGAGCAACGCACCCCATTGGGCTACAATGCAACACGCAAAGCCCCGTTAGCTCAGTGGATCAGAGCGTCTGCCTCCGGAGCAGAAGGCCGAAGGTTCGAACCCTTTACGGGGCACCAGGGACCTACGCGGGCCCGCATCTCAAACAGGTGCGGGCCCGTTGCCTTGAAATGCAGGGTTCGAACCTTGCTAAAGGTCCGATATAAGTAGGCAGGATGATCTTTATGGAGAAGCAATACGACACTGATCTCAGAGACCTTCTTGCAAGCAATCGGGCCATGAGTTGGCTGTGCACCCGTGCAGGAGGCAGACCGTCCGAGTTCGACGAGAAGATGGCGCGCACGATGATTTCGTCGGCCGTTCAGTCCGACACGTCAACAGACGAATGGCTTAGAGCCTCCCTTGAATGCCTCCGGGATCCCCGCATGTTCGGATACTCTATCGATACGCTTGCGCGCTACGTGCGCTGCAGCAGCGAGCTCCTCGACCAGATCGCATCAGACCCCTCACAGGTTTCCGTAAACGAAAATACCGGATCGTCGGCCCGATTGCGCGACTTGCCGTATTGCTTAATGGCGTGCACTAGATCGTCTTCAGCCCATCGCGCATTGTGTTAAATCACGCCTGAAGGTGCGCCTAGGGAGACACCGGCTGACGCGCTGAGATAGACTTATCTATTACGTACGTTCTAGGTAAGGATCTAGCATGATCGCTATTCTGCGCAAAGACGCGCCCGATGGAGCTGTTGGCCAGCTCGTTTCCTGGATTGAGAAGAAGGGTCTCGAGGCCCACGTCAGCCACGGCGAGAATGAGACCATCATCGGCCTCGTGGGCGATACCACCAAGATCGACCCCTTTCTCCTCGAGTCGATGGACATCGTGGAGCGCGTGCAGCGCGTCTCCGAACCGTTTAAGAAGGCCAACCGCAAGTTCCACCCCGAGGACACCGTGGTCGACTGCGGCTTCGGCGTGAAGATCGGCGGCGGCAACTTCCAGGTCATCGCAGGCCCCTGCTCCGTGGAGGGCGAGAACCTCATCGAGATCGCCCGCGCCGTGCACGCGGCGGGCGCCACGATGCTGCGCGGAGGCGCGTACAAGCCGCGCACCTCCCCTTACGCCTACCAGGGCATGGGCGAGCGCGGCCTCGACCTTCTCCTGCAGGCCCGCGAAGAGCTCAAGATGCCCATCGTCACCGAGGTCATGGACCCGCGCGACGTGGCGCTCTTCGTCGACAAGGGCATCGACGTGATGCAGATCGGCGCGCGCAACGCGCAGAACTTCAACCTGCTCAAAGAGGTCGGCAAGACCCAGACCCCCGTGCTGCTCAAGCGCGGCATCGCCGGTACTATCGACGAGCTTCTCATGAGCGCCGAGTACATCATGAGCGAAGGCAACAACAACGTCATCCTCTGCGAGCGCGGCATCCGCACCTTTGAGTCGAGGACGCGCAACACCTTCGACCTCAACGCCGTGCCGGTCCTTCACTACCTCACGCATCTTCCCGTTGTCGCCGATCCGAGCCACGCAACCGGCTACACGCGCTACGTCGAGTCCATGGCGCTCGCCGCCACCGCCGCCGGCGCCGACGGCCTCGAGATCGAGGTGCACAACGACCCGGCCCACGCCTGGTCCGACGGCGCGCAGGCCCTCACGCCCGCGATGTTCGCCGACACCATGGCCCGCATCGCGCTCGTGCGCGACGCCGTTACCGGCGAAGGCCTCGAGTAGCAGCCCGGCCCGCCAAGCAAGCGGCAACCCCACCCGTCACGCGAGGACAATCATGAACCGCCAACCATCTGTTTCAGTTTCGCATACGGACCCTGCGCCCAAATCCGTCGGCATCGTAGGCCTCGGCCTCATCGGCGGCAGCTTTGCCAAAGCGTACCGCGCCGCGGGCTGGAAGGTCTACGCGTACGACACCGATGCGGACGCCATGGACATCGCCCGCATCGAAACCATCGATGGCAACCTCACCGAGGAAGTACTCCCCTTCCTCGACCTCGTGGTCCTCGCGGCATACCCTAAGGCCTGCGTCTGCTGGCTGCAAGAGCACGCACCCCTGCTCGGTGAGCTCGGCAGCGCAGGTCCCCTCGTCATCGACGCCGCGGGTGTCAAGCAGCACGTTTGCGACGAGGCCTTCACCCTTGCCGAGAAACACGGATTCTCGTTCTGCGGCACCCACCCTATGGCGGGCACGCAGTTCTCCGGCTTCGCCCATGCGCGCGCCGACCTCTTTGCGGGAGCGCCCTGCGTCCTCGTGCCGCCGCCCCTCGACGACCTCGACCGTCTCAAGCTACTTGATCGCGCCCACACGCTGCTCGAACCCGCCGGCTTCGGATCGTTCAGCGTGACCACGCCCCAAGCGCACGACAAGGTCATCGCGTTTACGAGCCAGCTCGCGCACGTGGTCTCAAACGCCTACGTCAAGAGCCCGACGGCCCAGCTCCATCACGGGTTTTCGGCGGGAAGCTACCGCGACCTCACCCGCGTGGCGCATCTCAACGCGCGCATGTGGTCCGAGCTCATGTGCGACAACGCCGAGAACCTCGCGAGCGAGATCGGCTGTTTGGTTGACGCGCTCAACGCGTACCGCGCCGCACTCGAAGCACGCGACGAAGACGCCCTGCGCATGCTGCTCGCCGACGGCGACCGCATCAAAAGGGCCCTCGACGACGAACAGGCTCACTCCCAAGGCGAAAGGTAGACCATGCACATCATCGACGTTCCCGCGAGCACGCCGTATCGCGTACATATCGGCACCCGCCTCCTCGAAGCCTCGGGCGGTATCATCTCAACCGCGTGCGGAGGCACGCAGGCCGCGATCATCACCGACTCCAACGTGGGCCCTCTCTACGCCGATATCGTCTCCGCAAGTCTCGAGGAGGCGGGCTACGCGGTATCCGTCTTTACGTTCGAGGCCGGAGAAGAGCACAAGCGCGCCGACACCCTCCTTGCGGCGCTCGAGTTTCTCGCTGAGCACGAGCTCGATCGCAACGACGTCGTCGTTGCCCTGGGCGGAGGCGTAACCGGCGACCTCGGTGGCCTGGCGGCTGCCCTTTACATGCGCGGCGTCAAGCTCGCCCAGATGCCCACGAGCCTCCTTGCGATGGTCGACTCCTCCGTCGGCGGCAAAACCGCCATCGACCTCGAGGCGGGCAAGAACCTCGCTGGCGCCTTCTGGCAGCCGCGCGTGGTTGTCGCCGACATCGGCTGTTTGGGCACGCTTACGTCCGAGCAGTTCGCCGACGGTTGCGGAGAGATCGTAAAGCACGGCGTTATCACCGATCCCGAGCTCTTTGCGGCGCTCGAACAGACCCCGCCCACCCTCCAGCTGCTCATGACCGACCTCGCGCGCGTCGAGGCGATCGTCGCGCGAAACATCGAGATCAAACGCGACGTCGTGGCTCAAGACGAGCGCGAGGGCAGCGTGCGCAAGCTCCTGAACTTCGGGCACAGCATCGGCCATGCCATCGAGGCATGCGCGGCGTTCACCATCGGGCACGGCAATTGCGTCGCGGCCGGCATGTGCGCCATCACGCGCGCCGCTGTTGCCGAGGGGGCATGCGACCCCGGCGTTCTCGACCGCCTGACCGAACTTCTCAAAGCCTGCGGCCTCATGACGACAAGCCCCTACTCCGCCGACGAGCTCTTCGCAAGTGCGCTACACGACAAGAAGCGCCGCGGTGACTCCATCGACCTCGTCATTCCGCGACGCATCGGCGCATGCTCCATTGAGAACGTGCCCCTCGAAGCGTTCCGAACCCTCATCGAAGAGGGCCTTGCCTCTTAGCCGCCTGCTTTTGCCCCGTCGACCCCAAACGCCCTGTACGCCACAACACGAAAGGTACCCCGATGCTCGCCCGTATCAAACCGTCGCGCCTAGCCGGCACCGTACCCGCCATCGCCTCCAAATCGATGGCGCACCGCCTCGTCATCTGCGCGGCCCTTTGCGCAGGCCCCACGCTCGTGCGCTGCAACACCACGTGCGACGACATCGAGGCCACGGTTTCGTGCCTCGAGGCGCTCGGCGCTCGCATCATCCGCTCGCTCGACGGCTTTGCCGTCACGCCCATTCCGGGTTCGTCCGCCTCCGACAACGTGCTGATGCCGCAGCGCAACGCGACCCTCGACTGCCGAGAGTCCGGGTCCACGCTGCGCTTTATGCTCCCTGTAGCGGGAGCGCTTGGCGCCGAGGCGGAGTTCATCGGTTCGCAGCGCCTGGCGGAGCGTCCCATCGGCCCACTCTACGACGAGCTGTTCGTCGGCGGCTGCAACCTTTCGCCCCAGGGGCGTTTTCCGCTCTCATGCGCCGGAAGGCTCCGCGCCGGTCGATTCCAGCTTCCCGGCAACGTAAGCTCCCAGTTCATCAGCGGCCTTCTTCTGGCTGCTCCGCTTCTCGGGCGTCCCTCGGAAATCGTCGTCACGGGCCGCATCGAGAGCAAACCCTATATCGACCTCACGATCAACGCCATGAGGATCTTCGGCGTCGAGGTGAGCTGCGAGCGCTTTGGCGCGCGCGGCGGAAATCCCGAGCGCACCGTGTACACCGTGACCGGCGAGCCGTACACGAGCCCGGGCGAGGTAACCGTAGAGGGCGACTGGTCCAACGCCGCATTCTGGCTCTGCGCCGCTGCCATGGGCGACGACACCATCCAGGTAACGGGACTCGACCCCAACTCGCCCCAAGGCGACCGCGCGGTCCTCGGCTCGCTGCTGCGCTTCGGCGCGCACGCACGCCGCGGCAGCAGCGCTGCCGCCGTGCAGCCGGGCACGCTTCGCGCCTACGGCTTCACGGCCGCCAACACCCCCGACCTCGTTCCGATCCTCGCATGCGTGGCAGTCGTGGCCGAGGGCACCACGCACATCACCGATTGCGGGCGCCTGCGCATGAAAGAGTCCGACCGACTCGTCACCACGAGCAAAGCGCTCAACGCACTCGGCGCGAAGGTTCGCATCGACGGCGACAGCCTGATCATTACGGGCACCCAGCGACTCGCGGGCGGGCGCGTCTACGCTCACAACGACCACCGCATCGCCATGATGGCCGCCATAGCCGCAACGCGCTGCGAAGGCACCGTCGAGATCGCGGGAGCCGAGTGCGTGGCCAAGTCCTACCCTCAGTTCTTCGACGACTACCGCGCCTTGGGCGGGTCGGTAGTTCTCGAAGACGGCGGGCGCAACGCGTAGCGCCCAGAGACGAGAAGGACACGCATATGGCTAATCTATTTGGCAACGCGCTGACGCTTGCCGTGTTCGGCCAGAGCCACGCACCCGCCATCGGCTGCACCATCGAAGGCCTTCCTGCAGGGTACGCAATCGACGAGGAGCAGCTTCAGCGCTTTCTCGACCGTCGCGCTCCGGGCAAAAGCCCCACGGCCACGAAGCGCAAAGAGGCCGACAAGCCCGAGGTTCTCTGCGGTATCGCCGACGGGGTCACCTGCGGCGCACCGCTCACCGCGATCATCCGCAACACCAACACCCGCAGCCACGACTACGACGAGCTGCGGAGAGTCCCCCGCCCGGGACACGCCGACTTTCCTGCCTACGTCCGCTACGGCGGGCACAACGATATCGCCGGCGGCGGCCAGTTTTCCGGCAGGCTCACGGCCCCGATCTGCATCGCAGGCGGCATCGCCAAGCAGATCCTCGAGAGACTCGGCATCCGCGTTGTCGCGCACGCGCAGCGCATGGCCGGCGTTGACGATGCTCCGCTCGATCCCATGGC
The DNA here is from genome assembly GCA_949287065.1 of uncultured Collinsella sp. Taxonomy (GTDB): domain Bacteria; phylum Actinomycetota; class Coriobacteriia; order Coriobacteriales; family Coriobacteriaceae; genus CALUOB01. The sequence continues at coordinate 9,127 of CASEEV010000077.1, read as the reverse complement.
GTACCGGGAAGAGCAGGAGCGAGCCATTCTCACGAACGCGCTCCCTTGCATCGACGAGCACGCCGCGGACGGCATGCAGGAAAGCATCCTCGCCGCCCGGTCTGCGGGCGACTCGGTCGGGGGCATTGTGGAGTGCGCGGCATACGGCGCCATTCCCACAGGAATCGGCGAGCCCATGTTCGGCGGCATCGAGAACCGCATCGCCCAGATGGCATTCGGCATCCCCGCCGTCAAAGGCGTCGAGTTTGGAGCGGGGTTCGCCTCGGCCGACCTCAAGGGCTCCGAGAACAACGATCCGTACGGCATGCGCGGCGACCGCGTCGCACCGCTTGCCAACAACGCCGGAGGCTGCTCGGGTGGCATGACCACGGGGGCGCCGATCGTCTGGCGCATGGCGGTCAAGCCGACGCCGTCCATAGCGCGCCCCCAGCACAGCGTTGACCTTACCTGCGGCAGCAACGCTGAACTCGCCGTGCGCGGGCGTCACGACCCGTGCATCGTTCCGCGCGCCGTGCCCGTTGCCGAGGCGGTCTGCGCCTTCGTTCTGCTCGACGCACTGCTTCAAGACGGAGCCGCCCCTCGCGTTCTAGACGAAGCGTAACTGAAAGGACGTACATGGACCTCTCTTCCATCCGAGAGCGCATCGACGACGTGGACGCCCGCATCGTCGGGCTCTTTGCCGAGCGCATGAACCTTGCGCGCGAGGTTGCCGAGTCGAAGCGCGGAACCGGCAAGGCGGTCTACGACCCGGCTCGCGAGCGCGAGAAGCTCGCAAGCGTTGCCGCCCAGGCGCCCGAAGGCCTCTCGACTCAGGCGGTCGCCCTCTTCTCCCTTCTCATGAGCATGAGCCGGGCGGAGCAGGAGAACATCCTCGCGCAAGACCGCGCCGACCGGCTCTCGGAACAGGTGCGCAAGAGCTACCTTACGCTCGAAACGCCCTTCCCCGCGCAGGCAACCGTTGCCTGCCAAGGCGTTGAGGGCGCCTACAGCCAGATCGCGGCATGCCGGCTCTTCTCGCTCCCCCAGATCAGCTACCGGCCCTCCTTCGAGGGCGTGTTCCAGGCCGTCGCCGACGGCACCTGCGCCTTCGGCGTGCTGCCCATCGAGAACTCCACGGCAGGCTCGGTAAACGCCGTGTACGACCTCCTCGCGTCGTACGGCTTTACCATCGTCCGCTCGCTGCGCCTCAAGATCGACCATGACCTTCTCGCGCCTGCGGGCACCGCTCTCGGCGACGTACGCGAGATCTTCAGCCACGAGCAGGCCCTCGCGCAATGCCAGCGCTCCATTGCCAAGCTGGGCGCCAAGGTCACGGTATGCGAGAACACGGCCATGGCGGCAGAGCGCGTCGCACGGTCGGGACGCGGCGATGTCGCCGCGATATCCTCGCGAGACTGCGCACGCCTCTACGGGCTCGACGTGCTCGCCGAGGGATTCCAGGACAACGACAGCAACTTCACCCGGTTCGTCGTGATCTCCGCCGAGCGCGCGGTCTACCCCGGCGCCACCAGATCCTCTCTGATGATCACCCTTCCCCACAACCCGGGAGCGCTCTACCGCGTGCTCGAGCGCTTCTACACGTTCGGCGTCAACCTCGTCAAGCTCGAGAGCCGCCCCATCGCCGGGCGCGACTTCGAGTTCGCGTTCTACTTCGACGTCGACTGCCCGGCCGTGGCACCGGAGTTCTCGCAGCTCCTCGACGCCCTTAACGACGTATGCGACTCGGTCACCTATCTCGGCAGCTATACCGAGATCGTCTGATCGCGCAACCCTCCAGCCCGAAAGGCCCTCCTATGAAAGCACCTACCGTATGTGCCACACCGTCCGCGCCCACGGCTGCCCCTGTCGCCGGCCGCCCGTACGGCGTGCTCGGCGAGAAGCTCGGGCACAGCTACACGCCGGTCATCTACCGTGAACTGGCCGAAATCGACTACCACCGATTCGAGCGAGCGCCCGAGAACGTCGAGGCGTTCCTGAACGGCGGGGAGTGGGAGGGCTTCAACGCCACGATCCCGTACAAGCGCACCGTGGTTCCCTATCTCGACGAGCTCTCGCCTGTTGCCGATCGCCTCGGGAACGTCAACACGGTAACCCGCCTCGCAAACGGTCGGCTGCGCGGAGACAACACCGACTACTTCGGATTCGAATCGCTCGTCACCTCGGCGGGCATCGACCTTGCCGAGCGGCGCGTGCTCGTGCTCGGCGGTGACGGCGGCGCGGGCACGACCTGCATGACCGTGCTCGCGGACCTCGGCGCCGAACCCGTCAGCGTCTCACGGGACCCCGACGCCGCGCGCGCCCAGCAGCTCGCGACCAAAGTCGCCCCCCATCCGGTCATCGGCTACGACGAGGTCGCATCCCAAAGCGGCGTCGCGGCAGTCGTCAACTGCACGCCCGTCGGCATGTATCCCGCATGCCCTGCCTCCCCGCTCAGTGACAGCGCCTTTGACGCTCTCGTGGCCCAAGGCCTCGAGAGCGTCGTCGACATCGTGTACAACCCCGCCCGCACCGGCCTCATGCTCCAGGCTGAGAACCGCGGCATCGCGTCCGTGGGCGGCCTGCTCATGCTTGTCGCCCAGGCTGCGCAGGCTGTCGAGCGCTACCTCGGCTCTGCTGTCGAGGCAGAAGAGATCGCCCGTCTCACCGAGCACCTGTCGTTCTCGGCGCAGAACATCGCCCTCATCGGCATGCCCGGCTGCGGCAAGACGCGCGTGGGCGAGCAGCTGAGCCGCCTCACCGGCCGCGCGCACGTCGATATCGACCACGTGCTCGAAAGGGAGCTGGGAACGACCTGCCAGGAGTTTATCCAAACCCAAGGCGAGGCGGCGTTCCGCGCCGAGGAATCCCGCGTGCTCGCCGAGGTAGCCTCGAAGTCGGGACAGGTGATCTCGTGCGGCGGCGGCGTGGTGACCGTGCCTGGCAACCGCGATCTTCTCAGGCAGAACAGCCTCGTCGTCATGCTCAACCGCAACCTCGACGAGCTCCCCGTTCACGGCAGGCCCATCTCCGCGCGCGACGGCATTGCCCTGCTCGCGCAGCGCAGGATGCCGCTCTACCGCTCCTGGGCCGACATCGTCGTTGACTCCCGCGAAAACCCGCGCGCAACGGCGGAAGCGCTCAATAAGGCGCTCCCCTTCCAGGAGTCGCTCGCGGGCGTATAGGCGCCGCTCGCCCTCCAGGCGTTGCAAACAGGTTTCTCGACCGCACGGCATGATAGGTTATCTTCGTAAAACCGCAACAGAAAGGACAAGCACATGGGTGTCAACCTCTCGGGCAGGAGCTTCCTCAAGCTCCTCGACTTCACTCCCGCCGAGATCACCTACCTCATCGATCTCGCCGACGACTTCAAGCGACTCAAGCGCACGGGTACCCCGCACCGCTACCTCGAAGGCAAGAACATCGTCCTTCTCTTCGAGAAGACGTCCACGCGCACGCGCTGCAGCTTCGAGGTCTCCGGCATGGACCTCGGCATGGGCGTGACCTACCTCGACCCCGGCAGCTCCCAGATGGGCAAGAAGGAGTCCATCGAAGACACCGCGCGCGTCTTGGGCCGTATGTACGACGGCATCGAGTACCGCGGCTTTGCGCAGGAGATCGTGGAGGACCTCGCCCGCAACGCCGGCGTCCCGGTTTGGAACGGCCTCACCACGGAGTTCCACCCGACCCAGATGATCGCCGACATGATGACGATCCGCGAGAAGCTCGGGCGCCTCAAGGGCCTGAACTTCACCTTCATGGGCGATGCCGGCAACAACGTCGGCAACTCCCTGATGGTCGTCTGCGCCAAGCTCGGGCTCAATTTCACCGCCTGCGGCCCCGCCGCCCAGATGCCCGACGCCGAGCTCGTAGAGACCTGCCGCTCCATTGCCGCCGAGAACGGCTGCACCGTTACCCTCACCGAGGATTTCGACGCAGGCACGCGCGACGCCGACGTGATCTACACCGACATCTGGGTCTCGATGGGCGAGCCCGACAGCCTTTGGGCAGAGCGCATCAAGCTCCTCAAGCCCTATCAGGTCAACGCCGCTGCCATGGCCAACGCCAAGCCGACGGCCATCTTCATGCACTGCCTCCCGAGCTTCCACGACACCAAGACCACCATCGGCGCCGAGATCGCCGAGAAGTTCGGTCTGACCGAGATGGAGGTCACCGACGAGGTGTTCGAGAGCGCGCAATCGGTTGTCTTCGACGAGGCCGAGAACCGCATGCACTCCATCAAGGCGGTTATGTACGCGACGCTCAAGTAGCGCCCGTTGCGACGTGCCGGTCGTGCCACGCACCGGCGAGCCGATCCGACGCACGCCGTGCCCGACGGAGCATGACCTTCGTCGGGCACGATCTTTTGAACCCCACCGGCGACAGGAGTTGTTATGACCACACGGAAGGCCCTCGTGATCAACGGCCCGAACCTCAACATGCTCGGCATACGCGAGCCCGCCATTTACGGCAGCAACACCTATGCCGAACTCGAGCGCATCTGCCGCGAAGCAGGCGCCGCCGCCGGCTTTGCCGAGGTCGAGGTCTTCCAGTCCAACCACGAGGGCGCCCTTATCGATACGATCCAGGCTGCCTTGGGCAGGTTCGACGGCATCGTCATCAACCCTGCCGCCTACACCCACACGAGCGTCGGGATCTTGGACGCCCTCAAGGCAGTCGGCCTCCCCGCTGTCGAGATCCACATCTCGGACGTCGACGCCCGCGAGCCGTTCCGCCAGGTCTCCTACGCCGGCATGGCCTGCTTTGCGCGCGTTGCCGGAGAGGGGCTTCAGGGCTACGCGCACGCATTGGAGCTTCTCGCGCACAAACTGGACGAGAAGAGCGAGCACTGAGGTCGCGCCTTGCGACCTGCAGACGCGAGACGCCCCTCTCGCACGAAAGCCCCGAGCCGGCATCGCATAAGATGTCGGCTTTCTTGTTTACACGTCCTTGACATTCGCCCTCACGCAAGGCGCTATGCTTATGCATATGCGCTATCGCGCAACCCACCGCCGGGCACCTGTCCGGCGGCCCAGCCAACCATCCAGGAGGAATCGTGGCTGCAAAGCACAAAGACGACGATCTCGGCACCCCCGCCGAGAAGCACTCCTCCCCCAGCAAGGGAGACAAGAAGCACAAGAAGGCAAAGAAGAATTTTGCCGAGGTAGACACGCTCGCCGCAGAGGGCGGCACCAAGCGGCCGAGCCGCTATGACCTCACCTACACGCAGAACCGCGAGCTCAGCTGGCTCAAGTTCGACAACCGCGTGCTCACCGAGGCATTCGATGAGAGCGTGCCGCTTTACGAGCGCCTCAAGTTCGTCTCGATCTTCTTCTCCAACCTCGACGAGTTCTTCATGGTGCGCGTCGGCGGCCTCTCCGACCTCGCCACGCTCAAGCGGCAGCCGGTCGAGAACAAGGAGAACCTCACCGCGAGCGAGCAGATCGACCGCATCTTCGCCGACCTGGCGCCGCTTCTCAAGCGCGCGCAGGCGGGGTTCAACGCAATCGAGGAAGAGCTCGAGGACTACGGCGTCGAGCGCCTGCGGCCCAACAACCTCACCGACGAGGAGCGCACCTTTGTCGAGCAATACTTCCGCCGCTACCTCGCGCCCATCATCTCCCCGCTCGTCATAGACCCGCGTCACCCCTTCCCGAACCTGCGCAACGGCGCGCTCTACCTTGTCTGCGGGCTCGACAGCGTCGACGAGAAGGACCTTCTCGGCCTTATCGAGGTTCCCAGCCATCTCCCCCGCACGGTCGAGGTCCGCGTTAAGTCGCAGGCCGGCCAAGCGTACCGCTACATCCTCATCGAGGACATCGTCATGGCCTGCCTCGACAGCTGCTTCGGCTCCTTTGCGCCGACCGACCGCGCGGTTATCCGCGTCACGCGCAACGCCGACATCGACCCCGACGGCGAAGGCGTCGAGGAAGACGACGATTACCGTCAGCATATGAAGCGCATCCTCAAGCAGCGCTTGCGCCTGCAGCCCGTGCGCCTCGAGGTGGAGGGGCATCTCAACAAGGAGGATCTCAAGGTCATCCGCAAGGCCCTCAAGCTTTCGAGCAAGGCCGTCAACGTTGCCGACATGCCGCTCGATTTGAGCTACGTGTACGCCGTAGAGGACAAGATCCCCGCGGCGTCGCGCGCCGAAGTGCTCTTCCGCCCGGTAACGCCGCAGCCGAGCCCGATGGTGGTACCCGGGCGCTCGATGCGCGAACAGGTCATGGAGGGCGACAAGCTGCTGTTCTACCCGTACGAGTCGATGGACCCCTTCCTCGACCTCGTGCACGAGGCGGCGCACGATCCCGAGTGCATCAGCATCCGCATCACGCTCTACCGCGTCGCCAAGCAGTCGCGCCTGTGCGAGTCGCTCATCTCGGCGTCCGAAGACGGCAAAGAGGTCACCGTGCTCATGGAGCTGCGCGCCCGCTTCGACGAGGCCAACAACATCCAGTGGGCGGAGCGTCTCGAAGCTGCGGGCTGCACGGTCATCTACGGCTCCGAGGGCTTTAAGTGCCACTCCAAGATCTGCCAGATCACTTACCGCACCGGTCTTGACGTGAGCCGCATCACGCTCCTCGGAACCGGCAACTTCAACGAGAAGACCGCCAAGCTCTACTCCGACTTCATGCTCATGACCGCCCATCCCGGTATCGGCGAAGACGGCAACGCGTTCTTCCGCAACCTGTCGCTCGGCAACCTCAAGGGCAGCTACAAGTACCTCGGCGTTGCCCCGGTCGGCCTCAAGCCCCTCATCATGACCGGCCTCAACCGCGAGATCGAACGCGCCCGCGCCGGCGAGGAAGCCTACGCCTTCTTCAAGATGAACTCGCTCACCGACCGCGAGGTTATCGACAAGATCTCCGAAGCGTCGCGCGCAGGCGTCCGCATCGAGATGATCATCCGCGGCATCTGCTGCCTGAAGCCCGGCATCCCGGGCAAAACCGACAACGTGCACGTTCGCTCCATTGTCGGCAGGTTCCTTGAGCATGCCCGCGTGTACTCCTTCGGCGTTGAGGCCGACACGCTGTACCTCTCGTCTGCCGACATGATGACCCGCAACACCGAGCACCGCGTCGAGATCGCCTTCCCCGTGCTCGACCCCGAGTGCCGCGATCTCGTGCGCGGCTACATGCACATGCAGCTCTCCGACAACGTCAAGGCACGCGTGCTCTCGAGCGAGGGCCAATGGGAAACCGCGCCGCGCCACGAGGGCGAGGAGCCGTTCAACTCGCAGCAGTACATGATCCTCAACGCCTACCGACGCGCCCAGGAGGCAGCCGAGAAGCGCGAGAAGGAAGAGAAGCGCGCAAACGCCCCCGAGGCGAAGCCCACATCGGCGGCTGTGCCGGAGTTTGTCCCCGGCATCACCGCGCCCGCAGCGGAGCTCACGGCGGCAGAAGAGCAGACTGCCCCTGCCGCATCGAACGCACCGACGGTTGCGGCCTCTGAAACCGCTCAGCAAAGCGGCAACGCCCAGGCTCCCGCGCCCGAGAAGAAGCCGGAAACGCCCAAGAAGGCTGCGCCTTCCGTTTCGCGCGTCGAAGCCACGATCATCGAGCCTCCCGCAGCAGAGCCTGCGCCTGCGCGCCCGGCGCAGCACCGCCCCGCCAAAAAACGCGGGCGCCTCCGCACGAGCCTTGCGCTCATCCGCTTGGGCATCAAGACGCTCGTCTCCCCCTCCTCGGCGGAACGCGAGATCCGCGCCCTCGAGAGCTCGGAAGGCAAGCGTCGCACGCGCGCCCGTTAGCGCTGCCCGTTGCGCAAGCCGTCAGATATCCCGCGACCCTGTTGATTACCTGGGGCCCGTCAGCGCGCGAAGCGCCGACGGGCCCTTCGCGTATACTTGCTTGCGGACACGGCATGAAGCCGCCAACGCAGATCCGCTACGAGGAGAAGCCATGAGACTCACGATCGAACGCATGAGCTACGGCCCAGACGCCGTTGCCCACGACGACAACGGGAAGACCGTCTTTGTTTCAGGCGGCACCCCGGGCGACGTCGTCGAGGCGGAGGTTCTCTCCGACGGCGAGCGATTCTCTAAAGCGCGCGTCAGCTCGGTGATCTCATCGGGCGCCCACCGCGTTGAGGCACCCTGCCCCTACGTCGGCATGTGCGGCGGCTGCCCGTGGGGCATGCTCGGGCGCCATGCCCAGCTCGCCGCAAAACAAGACGCCGTCACCGACGCCCTTAAGCGCATCGGACGCTTTTCTCCAGAAGAAGCCGAAGCGCTGGTCAAGCCGATCCAGAGCACCGACGACGCCTGGGGATACCGCAACAAGATCGAGCTCGCTCCCGGATCTGCAAAGGGGCGCTTCTCGCTCGGCATGCATCTCGCCCATTCCGACGCCGTGGTAAAGGTCAAAAGCTGCCCCCTGTTTGAAAGGGCCTTCCCCAAAGCCGTGGCCGCAGTAGAAGGCGCCCTCGGATATCTGAGCGGCAGGCAGGACCTCGGTCTCGAACGCGTGGGGATTCGCGCGAGCAGACGCACCAAGCAGCTCGAAGTGGCGCTTTGGACTCCTACGGGAGCTTTCCCGCGCGCCATGGCGGCAAAGGTGCTCAAAGACTCCTGCAAGCCCACAAGCGTCGTGCGCGTCATGAGCGGAGGACCAGCCAAGGCGCGCCGCGTGAAGAAGGTCGAGGTTCTCGACGGCAAGGGCTTCTGGACCGAGCGGATCGCAGGGAGCGAGATGCGCCTCTCCGCCCCCTCCTTCTTTCAGGTCAATACCGAAGCGGCTGAGCTTCTCATCGACATCGCCCTCCAGGCGCTTTTGCCAAGAGAGTCCGACCGCGTGCTCGATCTGTACTGCGGCGCCGGAACCTTTACCCTGCCCCTCGCGCAAACGGGCGCCGAGGTGTACGCCCTCGAGGCTTACGGACCTGCCGTGCGCGACCTGCGACGCAACCTAGATGCGGCGGGCTGCGCGAACGTCGAGGCCATCGGAGGCGATGCTGCCCGCGAGTTCCCGGAGGTCGACCCCGACCTCGTGCTCGTCGACCCTCCGCGTGCCGGACTCGCGTCCGAGGTGATCGACCTCATCTCGGACGCCGCCCCCCGCGCCGTCGCCTACGTGTCGTGCGACCCCGCAACGCTCGCCCGCGACTTGGCGCGCTTCCGTGAGCGCGGCACATACGAGCCCGTATCAGT
>CASEEV010000076.1 GCA_949287065.1 uncultured Collinsella sp. | reverse complement strand
GATCGGTTTCGACGCGTTCGGCCTGCCGGCGGAGAACGCCGCGATCAAGCACAACACGCAGGCGGGGGAGTGGACCTACCGGAACATGGACCAGGCGCTCGCCACCATGCGCCGCATGGGCTTCTCCTACGACCTCGACCGCCTCGTGAAGACCTGCAGCCCCGACTACTACCGCTGGGGCCAGTGGATCTTCCTCAAGATGATGGAGCGCGGCCTGGTCTACCGTAAGAAGAACCCGGTCAACTGGTGCCCCAACTGCAAAACCGTGCTCGCCAACGAGCAGGTTACCGACGGCGTGTGCTGGCGCTGCGGCGAGGCTCCAGAGAAGCGCGACCTCGAGCAGTGGTACTTCAAGATCACCGACTACGCCCAGGAGCTCCTGGACGACCTCGAGAAGCTTCCCGGCTGGCCCGAGCGCGTCAAGCAGATGCAGGCCAACTGGATCGGCCGCTCCGAGGGCGCCGAGGTCGACTTCACGCTCTGCGACGCCAACGGCAACCCCATCGAGGGCGATGAGGGCAAGATCACCGTCTTCACTACGCGCGCCGACACGCTCTTCGGCTGCACGTTCTTCCTGCTCGCGCCCGAGTACGACGGCCTTATGGACCTCGTTGCCGGCACCGAGTACGAGGCGGCCGTGCGCGAGGTCGTTGAGGGCGCCGAGAAGATCACCGCAGTGGAGCGCGCCCAGGGCGAGCTCGAGAAGCACGGCGCCTTCACGGGCCGCTACGTGGTGAACCCCATCAACGGCGAGAAGGTCCCCGTGTGGGTGGCCGACTACATCGTTGCCGACTACGGTACCGGCGCCGTCATGGCCGTGCCCTGCGGTGACCAGCGCGACTTTGAGTTTGCTCGCAAGTACGACCTGCCCATCAAGCCCATCATCCTCACCGACGAGGATCTCGAGGCGCTCGTTGCCGAGGCGGGGGAGGGCGCTACGGCGGAGTCCGTGGTCAGCGCGTATGCCGCTCCCACGGTCGACTGGGCCGAGGCTCATGCCACCGATGGCACGCTCGTGCAGTCCGGCCGCTTCACCGGCATGCGCGGCGGCAAGCACTCCGAGGGCGAGGCGGCGGTCGTGGCCGAGCTTGAGGAGCGCGGCGTCGGCCGCCGCAAGGTCGAGTTCCGCCTGCGCGACTGGCTCATCAGCCGCCAGCGCTACTGGGGCAACCCCATCCCGGTTGTCTACTGCGACCACTGCGGCATCGTTCCCGTTCCCGAGGACCAGCTGCCCGTGGTGCTGCCCGACAACCTCGACCTCGGCGCCGGCGAGACGCTCGCCGAGTGCAAAGAGTTCTACGAGACCACCTGCCCGGTCTGCGGCCGCCCCGCGCGTCGCGAGACCGACACCATGGACACCTTCACGTGCTCCAGCTGGTACTACCTGCGCTATTGCGACCCGCACAACGAGGAGCTGCCCTTCTCGCGCGAGGCCGCTGACCGCTGGATGCCGGTCGACAACTACATCGGCGGCATCGAGCACGCCATTCTCCACCTGCTGTACTCGCGCTTCTTCACCAAGGCGCTGCGCGACATGGGGCTTCTCGACGTCGACGAGCCGTTCACCAACCTGCTGTGCCAGGGCATGGTGAAGGACGAGCACGGCGAGACCATGTCCAAGAGCAAGGGCAACGTCGTGCCGCCGAGCTCGGTCATCGAGCCCTTCGGCGCCGACACCATGCGCCTCACCATCCTCTTTATCGCGCCGCCCGAGAAGGACTTCGACTGGGATCCCAAGGCCGTCGAAGGCGCCAACCGCTTCCTCAAGCGCGCATGGCGCATGGTGTGGCAGCTCGTCGGCGACGCCGACTTTGACGCCGCAGTCGACCCTGCTTCGCTTTCGGGTGCCGCCCTCGAGCTCAACCGCGAGATGCATCGCACGCTCGCCAAGTGCACCGATGACTTCGAGCGCGCGCAGTTCAACACCGCCATCTCGGCGATGATGGAGCTCGTGAACGCCGCGAGCGCCTATCTCAACGCTACCGAGGCGGGCAAGCGCGACGGCGCCCTCTGCGCCGCCGTGGCCACCAACATCGTCTCGGTGCTCGCGCCCATCTGCCCGTTCTGGGCCGAGGAGCTCTGGCACGAGGCGCTCGGCAACACCACGAGCGTTTACACCGCCCCGTGGCCAACCTTCGACCCCGAGCAGGCCAAGCGCGACACCGTCGAGATCGCCGTTCAGGTGCTCGGCAAGGTGCGCGCGCGTATCGAGGTCGCTGCCGACGCCTCGAAGGAGGAGCTCGAGAAGAGCGCCGTCGAGGCGGCGGGCAAGTGGATCGCCGGCAAGAACGTCGTCAAGGTGATCGTCGTTCCCGGCAAGCTCGTGAACATCGTTGCCAAGTAATTCTCATCTGCATGGTTTTTTGCATGCTGGCGGGCGCTTCGAAAGGGGCGCCCGTCCTTCTTTTTGGGCTGCAACAACGTCGAAAAGTCCCTGGCTTCGTTGCCGCTTCTGCCTTCGTTCAACGTCTTTCCTGCTATTCACCGGCAAAATCCGTACGTTTGCCTAAACTCCATGACAAGTCTTCCATTGCCGTCTCTGTGAACGTTCTGTGGTGATAAAATTCTCTCATCAACTGTAATAAATCATTATTGCAGTTTCGGTCGTGTCGTTTAGCAAGATGGGAAAGGGAAGAGGGGATCAGATGCAGCTTCAAACGCAAGCGCTTGTGATCGTCGGTGTCTACCTCGTCGTGATGTTGTCGATCGGCTTCATCGTCGGCAAGCTCAACATCAAGAACAGCGAGGACTACATGGTGGCAGGCCGCCGCATGGGCCTGTTCTTCGTTGCGTTCTCGCTCTCGGCCAACAACATCGGCGGCGGTTCCACCACCGGTCTTGCCCAGCGCGCCTACGGCGAATGGGGTATCAGCGCGGTCTGGTACGTGCTCGCGGCGTCCATCGCCATGATTCCGCTGGCGTACTTCGCGCCCAAGATCCGCAAGACCATGGCCGTTACGATCCCCGAGGTCGTCGGCCGTCGCTTCGGCAACGCCTCCAGCTCCATCACGGCGGTCCTTTCGGTCCTGTCGCTCTTCTGCCTCACCTCCTCGCAGATCGCGGCCGCCGGCAGCGTCGTGTCCACGCTTCTCGGCATCCCCACCAACGTCGCGCTCGTAGCAGCCGGCTTCGTGGTTATCTTCTACACCACCTTCGGCGGCATGGTTGCCGACCAGGTAGCTGACCTTATCCAGTTCTGCGTCATTCTCGTGGGCCTTGGCATTGCCACGCCCTTCGTCATCGACGGCTGCGGCGGCTGGGAGGCCGTGTCGGCAGCGCTGCCTCCGGCGCAGCTTGACTTCACCACCATCGGCGTCGTCACCATCATCGGTTACATATTCAACTACTTCTGCACGTTCCTCGCGGGCCCCGAGATGGTCTCGCGCTTCGAGTCCGCCAAGGACGAGAAGACCGCTACCCGCGCCGCGTGGCTGTCCGCCGTCCTGATGGCCGCCATGGCGTTCTTCCCGACGCTGCTCGGCCTCTGCGCCGCCGCAACCATGCCCGGCCTGCCCAACGCCGGTGCCAACGCCATGCTCGAGGTCACCACGGCGCATGCCCCCGGCTTCGTGGCAGGCATCGTCTGCGCGGCTATCATCTGCGCCACCATGTCGTCGGCCGACTCCAACCTGCTGTGCATGTCGACCATCATCATGAACGACCTGTACCTCAAGTTCGGCGGCAAGGAGCTCAACGACAAGCAGAAGGTGTTCTACACCCGCGCCTGCAACGTCGCGTTCGCCATCATCGCCATCGGCATCTCGATGTTCGGCGTGCCCATCGTCACGATGAACACGTTTGCCTTCGGCATCCGCTGCGCCGGCCCGTTCGCTGCCTACGGCCTCGGCCTCGTGGTCAAGAACGCCACCAAGAACTCCGGCATCATCTCGCTCGTGGGCGGCACCATCGGCTTCATCTTCTGGCAGGTACTCTCGGGCGGCGACTTCCTGTTCGGCATCCTGCCCGTGGTCTTCGGCTGCTTCATCTCGGTCGTGGTGTTCTTCATCGTCAACGCCATCGAGTGGAGCCGCGGCGTCGAGCCCGCTCCGTCCGCTTATCTGGACGAGTAAGCGACCGTACGTGGAGAATCTGTGACGCGCTGAGAGTATCCTGAGCGCTCGCGCGGCGCAAATTCGCAGCTCAAGCGCGGTTGTGCTATATTCGAGCGGTAATTAAGCAGCTCAAACGAGGGAGTGGGGCCTAGCGCCCCGCTCCCTTCCTGTATGAGGAGGTGGAGCAGGTGGTCAAGACCAAGACCGAGCAGCTCGTTCTCGACGAGCTCGAGAAGCTCGCGCCGGAGCACGGCATCGACATCGTCGACGTAGAGGTGGTAGGCGCCACCAAGGCGCCGTGCGTGCGCGTGCGCATCGAGAAGGCGGACGGCGAGTCGGTCAACCTCGACGAGGTTGCGGCCGAGAGCGGATGGATCTCCGACGTGCTCGACGAGCTCGATCCCATCTCCAGCTCCTACACCCTCGAGGTGTCCTCGGCCGGCGTCTTCCGTCCTCTGCGCCGCATCGCCGACTTCGCCCGCTTCGTCGGCGAGGAGTGCGAGGTCGTGACGCTCGCCGCCGAGGGCCGCAAGAAATTCACCGGCACCATCGCGCGCACCGAAGATGACGCCGTGGTGCTCGGCGTGGACGGCGAGGAGCTCACCTTTGCCCTCGACGACCTTAAAAAAGCAACGCTCAAACCCGCTCTTAGCTTCAAGAGCGCACAGAAAGGGGAGTAACCATGGCATCCGAGATGATGGAAGCTCTGATGGCGCTCTGCCAGGAGAAGCACATCGACCAGCTGTACCTGATCGACCGCCTGGAGCAGTCGCTGGCTAAGAGCTACGCCGAGATCCTGCATCTTGACTACGGCGCCAAGGTCACTATCGACCGCGCCACGGGCAAGATCTACGTCTACAAGCTCGTTCCGGTGGAGGAGAGCTTCGACGAGGAGACCGGCGAGTACACGGAGTTCACCGAGACCGACGTCACCCCGCACGACACGAGCCGCATCGCCGCCCAGCACGCCAAGGCCGAGATCAACGCCATCGTACGCAACGCCGCGCGCCAGCAGATCTACGAGGAGTTCTCGACCCGCATCGGCGACATCATCACCGGTACCGTGCTCCAGACCACGCCCGACTTCACGATCATCAAGATCCGCGAGGGCGTCGAGGCCGAGCTGCCTCACTTCGACGTGCGCCGCAACGAGAACGAGCGCAACGAGCGCCCGGTCGGCGAGCGCTACATGCACAACCAGCGCATCAAGGCCGTGATCATCGACGTGCGCGACCCCAACTCCACGATGCCGCCTGTGCGCGGCGAGCACTCCCGCCCGCCGATCGTGGTTTCCCGCACGCACCCGGCGCTTCTCCGTCGCCTCTTCGAGCTCGAGGTCCCCGAGATCTACGAGGGCTCCGTCGAGATCAAGTCCATTGCTCGCGAGCCCGGTCAGCGCTCCAAGGTGGCCGTTCACTCGCTCGACGACCGTCTCGATCCGGTGGGCGCCTGCGTCGGCCCCAAGGGCAGCCGCGTGCGCACCGTCGTGGGCGAGCTGCGCGGCGAGCGCGTCGACGTCATCCTGTGGGACGCCGACCCGGCCGTCTACGTGGGCAACGCGCTGTCGCCTGCAAAGGTCACCCGCGTCCTTATCGACGAGGAGAAGAACTACGCCGGCGTCATCGTGCCCGACGACCAGCTCTCGCTCGCCATCGGCAAGGAGGGCCAGAACGCCCGCCTCGCCGCGCGCCTGACCGGCTGGCACATCGACATCAAGAACGAGACGCTCGCTGCCGACATCCTGAAGAACGTGCCCGTAGCAGCCGCTCCCGTCGGGAACCTCATCGATGACGAGCCCGGCCGCTGCGAGTACGTGAGCCCCTCGGGCGTGCGCTGCCGCAACCAGGCCCGTCCCGGTTCGCGCTACTGCGGCGTGCACGAGACCATGGCGCTCGTCGAGCCCGACCTCATGGGCTCCGGCAACGACCTCATCGACGAAGCGGAGGACCTCATCTAGCGGACCGCTTCTCGGTGCGGAGCCGGGAAGTGAGCGATTGTCCGTTAGGTTTTACGCGGTGCCGCGAGAGGTGCGGCACGCGGATAGGTAGGTGATAGACCACATGGCAAAAGTCCGCGTACATGATCTTGCCAAGGAATTCGGCATGACGTCCAAGGAGATGCTCGGGCACATCCGCGAGATGAAGATTCCCGCCAAGTCGGCATCGTCCACGCTCGAGGACGCCTATGTCTCGATGATCAAGAAGAAGCTCGCCCCCATCATGGAGGCGCGCGCCGCCGAGATCGAGGCCCAGCGCAAGGCCGAGGAGGAGGCCGCCGCCGCCGAGCAGGCCGCCGCCGCCGAGGCTGCCGAGAAGGAGCGCCTCGAGGTCGAGGCTCGCCGCGCTGAGGAGCGCCGTCTCTCCGAGGCCGCCCGCGCCGCCGAGGAGGCTGCGCGCAAGGCCGAGGAGGAGCGCCGCCGCAAGGAGCGCGAGGCCGCCGAGAAGGCTGCCGCCGAGGAGGCCGAGAAGAACAAGAAGAAGGCTCCCTCTTCGGTGAGCCCGCGCTTCAGCTCCCTGCTCGCGCAGATCGCCGAGCAGGAGGTCGTGCTGAAGGAGTAGCAGGAGAAGGCCGCCGCCGAGAAGGCCGCTGAGGCCGAGAAGAAGCGCGCTGCCCGCACCGAGCGCGCTGCCCGCACCGAGCGCGATGACCGCCCGCGCGGCAAGGCTGCCCGTGGCGCCCGTCGCGCCCCCGAGGCAGAGGCAGCTCCCATGCCCGCTCCCGCTCCCGAGCGCGCCGGCAAGGGCAAGAAGCGCCGCGGCG
>CASEEV010000075.1 GCA_949287065.1 uncultured Collinsella sp. | reverse complement strand
GACCGACCCGGGCACGGGCGGCGAGACCGGCGGCGGCACTGATCCCGGAACCGGCGGCGAGACCGGCGGCGGTACGACGACCGATCCGGGCACGGGCGGCGAGACCGGCGGCGGCACTGATCCCGGAACCGGCGGCGAGGCCGGCGGCGGTACGACGACCGATCCGGGCACCGGCGGCACCGGCGAGACCACTCCCCCGGCAAACGGCGAAACGCCTATCGCATAGTAAAAAAGGAGGCCTACGGGCCTCCTTTTTTACCGTTCTACGCACTTCTCCGCATCTGCCAAAAGATTACGCACCCGCACGGCTTATCGGGCAGTTTTGCTCCGGTAAAGGCGTGCGGGTGCGTAATCTTTTAGTCTATGCGGCTAATTGCGTAATCTTGCCGTCGTGGCATAAGGAGAAAGGCGCGCACGGCGTCTGCGGCGGGGCAAAGGCGCCCCGGCGCCTGTTAGCGCTTGCGGTACGCGCGGTCGCGCAGGAAGTACCACACGAGCATCGCCACCAAGGCGATCGGCAGCAGGATAAGCGCAGAAAGCAGCGCGACGTGCAGCACCATGATGCCGGCCATAAGCTACCTCCTAGCGAACGTTCCTGAGCTTGTTGAGCATGCTTTCGAGCTGCGCTCCGTCCTCGCCCGTGCGGGTGATCACGAGGATCGTGTCGTCACCGGCAAGCGAGCCCACGATATGCGGCAGCTCAGCGTCGTCGACTGCGGCGGCAATGCCCGAGGCGGTTCCCGGCTGGGCCTTGATGATCACGAGGTTGTCGGCGCGCGACACACCCACCACGAGCTGCGACACCATGTGCTGCAGATGCTGGTCCTCGGCGAGCACGTACACGCCTTCGGGGAGCTTGCGCAGCCCCATGTCGGCGATATCGCGCGAGACCGTTGCCTGCGTGCAGTCGAACCCGGCGGCGCGGAGCTCCTCCACCAGAACGCGCTGCGTGCGGATCTCCTTGGCCCGCACGATGTCGCGAATCGCTTCCTGTCGGCTGCTGCGTTTCTTCATGGCGCCCTACCAATCCCGTCAAGCCTGCCCGCAAAACGCAGGCTTATGCAATCCGTTGCCTACTAGCATAGCGGTTTTCTCGGGTTTACGCCGATCTGTATACAAAGATTTGACTAAACGGGGCAGCTTTATTAATGCGGGGCTGCCCACACCACGCCCCTAGCACGCGATGCAGGAACCGTCGAGGCGGGGCGCCTTGGCGATGCTCAGCAGGCATCCTTCGACATAGCACAGATTGACGTCCTTGCGCAGCACCGTGTGCGCAAAGCAGCGCGAGATGGGGTCCCGCGGAGATGCGCAGGCCATGATCTCCTGGGCAACGTCGGAGCAGATCATATCGCCCACTTTGGCGCGCTTCTCGGAGGGGCTCAGCGTGCACTCGCGGCGGCACAGCAGTGCGATGCGCGAGATAAGCGCGTCGAGGAACTGCTCCTGAAGCGTTGCCGCGCCCTCGTCGGAATCGAGCATGCCCCAATGGCGGTACAGGTCGAGCAGCACCCGCTCCTCTGCCTCGGCACGTCCAAACGACCTGAGCAAGCTCATGTTGTCGAACACCGGGCGGTCATCGTCGATCACCTGGTGGTACAGCGGCTGCTCGACCATGCCCACGCGCTCGACGTCACGCAAATACCCGTAGAGAAAGGCACGCTCGCTGCCAGCATGATCCTCAAAGCGCAGGCCCAGCTCGTCTACGCGAGAGCGCAGGAACAGCTTGGCACCCACGCCCGAGAAGAGCCCTGTGCGGAAGAAGGGGTGCGCCTTGTTGCGGAAGGAAGGCTGCGTCAGGTACGCCGCCGTGGGAAGCGTGACGAGCGTCGAACGCACCGTGGGCGCCTTGCCCTGGACCTCGTCGACCGAGATGCCGCAGACCGCGAGCTCGAGCTCCTGACGATCGGCGTAGCGAAGAACCTCTTCAAGCATCTGAGGGGCGATCCAGTCGCGCGCCTCGCAGACGAACAGGTAGCGGCCGCGCGCCGCATCGAGTGCGGCATCGAGCGCCGCCCCGCGCTCCCGGCGCTCGCCGGGAAGTACGTCGATACGGATATCGCGCTCCGCAAAGCGCTTGCAGATGTCAACGGTGCGGTCAGTAGATCCGTAATCGGCAACCAGAAGCTCGATGCTCTCGCAGCTCTGATTGAGCACGCTTTCGATCGCGCGCTGGATATGACCCTCGGCGTTGCGCGCGGGCATAATCACCGTTACATCAGGTTGTCGCCGAACAAAACGGGGCACCTCAGCACCTTCCCACCGTATGACCTCATCCGATGGTACCATCCCCGCAACCGCTCTCAGCCCATAGCGCGGAGCGTCCCGGAACAACCACAGGCCCACCAAGAAGCGACCTGACGGACAACGCCCCGCAACACCGAACAGCGCCTGTGCCCGGAGCCTTCTAGAGAGAAACGCCCGCGACCGAGAAGACGAGGCCCCACGCTATGCCGATAACAAACACCGCGCCCAAGATGCAGAGGTTCTCTTTAGCATGCAGGTTAGTGCGCAGAAGCACGAGCGCGCCCACGCCCGTTGACACGAGGCTCCCCGCGATAAGGGCAGGGAACCCGAGCGCGCCGGAGAGGTACAGCTGGGTGATGAGCACCGATGCGGCGCAGTTGGGAATGAGGCCCGCCACCGCGGCGCCGAACACCGACGCCGTCGGGTTCCGTGCGATAACAGCGGCGATAGCGTCCTCCCCCACCGCCTCGATCACTCCGTCGAGCACCACCGTGACCAAGAAGATGAACACCGTGACCGTGAGCGTGTGCTTGAGCGCCGAAAGAACGGGCGACTCATGATCGCAGGCGCAGTGGTCGTGCTCGCACAGATCGTGAATGTGCGCGTGGCCGTCGCCGCCAAGCCCGAGCGCGCGGGCGCCCGCGTCGACCGCAAGCCCCACAACCGCGGCAACAACGACCTTGATGGCGAGAATGGTCGCGAGCTCGCCGGCAGGCGCACCTTCGGCAACGAAGATGGGCAGCAGCTCGTCCGACGTGGAGAGAAGCACAGCCACCAGCGTGCCGACCGTAATCACGCGCCCCGCGTAGAGCGTGGACGCGGCGGCCGAGAAGCCGCACTGCGGAACGACGCCCGCAGCGGCGCCGATGAGCGCGCCCGCCCTGCCCGTGCGGGCAACCAGGCGCTCGAGCTTGTCGCCCGCCGTATGCTCGAGAACCTCCATGACGAGGTAGGTCACAAACAGGAACGGCACCAGGTGCACCGTGTCGGACAGCGCGTGCTCAAGCACGTGCAGAGCAAGTTCCATCGGAAACGTCAGTCCTTCCAGGGCGCGAGCGCGCCCTCATCGTATACCACGTCAACGAAAGTCAGGCCGCGCGCCGGAGCGCACGGACCGGCCGTGCGCCGGTCGCATGCGGCGAGAACCTCGCGTATCCAGTCGGGGTCGCGGTGCCCGCGCCCGACCTCGACCAGGCTGCCCACGATCGTGCGGACCATCGAGTGCAGAAACGACGACCCCACGATGTCAAAGGCCAGGCACGTCTCGCCGAGCGCCTCCTCGCGCGAGAACCCGACCTTGAGAACGTTGCGGCACGTGGGCTTGCCCACCGCCGACGAGGCCTTGCAGAAGCTCTTGAAGTCCTGCTCGCCGAGCAAGTGCGCCGCCGCCCTGCTCATGGCCTCAACGTCGAGCTCGTCGCGCTGCCACCACGCGTACGAGCGCGTCATAAGCGGACGGTACGGCCCTTGGGCAATGCGGTAGCGGTATTTGCGCGCATGTGCGTCAAAACGGGCCGAGAAGCCCCTCTCGGCAGCGTAAAGGCCCCTCAGCGCCACGTCGTCGGGCAACAGGGCCCCGAGCGCGCGCTGCAAACGGCCGGCAGGAAGCTCAAGCTCCTCGGCGGTCACCGGAACGCTCACGTACTGGCCCACGGCGTGCACGCCCGCGTCGGTGCGGCCGGCGCAGGTAAGCTCCACCGGGCGGCGCAGCAGCGTCTCGAGGGCGCGTCGGATCTCCCCCGCCACCGTGCGCAACTCGGGTTCGCGCTGCTCGGCAAAACCCGAGAAGCCCGCGCCGTCGTAGGCGAGCCTCATGACCAGCGTGCCGTCGAGAAGCGCGCGCTCCGATGCAAAAGCCGCCCCGGCGCTGCAGGTCTTGGGGCTCTCCATCATGCCGCCAGCGTCCGCGCCCTGCGCATGAGTCTCGATACGCTCCACGTTTCGTCCTTTCTCGAGGCGCTCCCTGGGCGCCCGTACGCCAAACCGACCTATACCCGGGCGCGAACCCGCCCGTAACGAGCGCACAGCGAGCCCACAGCTTCACCATGCGCCCCGCAAGGGCGGAGCCTCACGCAAGCATCGCCCACAACGCGCAACCCGCAAGCGCGAGTACCCCGCACACGAGCAGCACGCGGTCACGCGCGGCAAGTGCGAGCGGTGCAAGCGCGCTCTGATCCGCCGCGCCAAAGCAGCGGCTCTCCATAGACTCGCCGAGCGCGTCGGCCCGCCTGAAGAGGCTCACCGCCAACGGCGTCACCACGCTCGCCCATGCGCGCACACGCGCCAGCACGCCGCCCTCGTCAAACCGTGCGCCGCGCGAGCGCTGGGCCAGGCGGATGCGCTCGAGCTCCTCGGAGACCAGCGGCACGAACCTCAGCGCCACCGATACCGTCATGCCGATCTCGGCAGACGGGAGCCCCAGGCGCTTGAGCGGCCAGAGCAGCCGCGTGCACGCGTCGGCAAGCGCCGTTGGAGTCGTACTCGCCGAGACCGTGAGCGCGAACCCGACCAAAAGACCGATGCGCGCCACGGCCACCGCACCACGGGCGGCCCCGGCGGGATCAAAGCCTACAGGGCCCAGAAGCGCAAACTGCCCCGAGCCGTCAACGCGCAGCGCGTTGGCCAAAAGCGAGAAGGTCAAGATAAACGCCGCAGGGCGCAGGGCGCGCGCAAAGCTCAGCGGCGTCACGCGGGCGGCATGCGCCGTAAAGACGAGAAGCGCAGCGAGTGCCACGAGCCCCGCTGGCGCCGGCACGACAAAGGCCGCCACCGTGACCATGAGAAGCAGGGCGAGCTTCGCCCGAGCGTCCACGCGCGCGAGCGGCGCATCGGGCGCCGTAAAGCTGCCGAACGCGCGCATGGCCGTGGGGCTCTTCCCCTGTTTCCGCCTGCCGTCCCGAGGCTGCGGCGCCTGCGCGGCTGCGCCCCCGGCACAAGACGCTTTGCGGCAAGCGCTCGC
Source organism: uncultured Collinsella sp. (assembly GCA_949287065.1). Taxonomy (GTDB): domain Bacteria; phylum Actinomycetota; class Coriobacteriia; order Coriobacteriales; family Coriobacteriaceae; genus CALUOB01. Next base: position 46,194 of record CASEEV010000075.1, on the reverse strand, counting down.
CCCTTGCAGCGGAGCGCGGCGCTCGTTGGTCAGCCACGGGCACGCCTGGCGCAGGCGCGCCCACTCCGGAGGCTCGATACCCGCCGCGGCAAACGCGTCGGACGAGGACTCGAGAAGGGTCGTCTCGCCCTCCCATGCCACGCGTCCGTGCGAGATACACACAACCCTGTCGGCGACCTCGAACCACTCGGCAAGATCGTGGCTCACCACGACCACCGGCGCCCCCGCGCGCGCCATAGTGCGGGCAAGCGCCACGATGAAGCGCTTGCCCGCACAGTCGAGGCCGGCGGTAGGCTCGTCGAACACGTACGCGTAAGGCCTGAGCGCCACCACGCCGGCGAGAGCCGCACGACGCGCCTGACCGCCCGAGAGCGTCACGGGGTAGCGCCCGAGAAGATCCTCATCAAGGCCGACCATAAGGCGCGCTTCTTCAACGCAGCGCGCCACTTCCTCATCATCGAGTCCGCGGTTACGTGGGGCAAAGGCAATATCGTCCCAAACCGTGTTCAAAAACAGCTGGTCCTCGGGCCTCTGAAACGCGATGCCCACATCCCCTGGCCGCACGGCGGCGCCTGCACAGGTGACGGACCCCCGTGCGGGCTCATAAAGACCGGCGGCAATGCGCGCAAGAGTCGACTTTCCCGATCCCGAGGGACCGGCAACGAGCACGAGCTCTCCACCCGCCACGTCAAGGCTCACGTCTGAGAGAACATCGGCCTCGTCATACCCAAAGCTCACATGCTCAAGGCGCAAGCCGTCCGCCGCCCGGCTCGCCCCGGACTTAGGCTGTTGAGACAATCCGTCGGAGGCACCGAACGCTGTCCCATCCGCCCCGCGCCACGCCGCCGCGTCCGCCTGAATACGCCCGCGCGCCTCACACGACTGAGCGCAGAGCCAACCAGCAAGATCCCCAGGCTCCACGCCCCTGCCCAGATAGCCTGCACGGCGCGCAGCCAGAACATACGAGCCATAGGCGCCGAGATACAGCTCGCGCGCGAGCACATCGGCGTTGCTGCGAGCGAGCTCACCGGGAGTGCCCGCCGCACAGACCGCTCCGCCCTCGAGTACCACGATGCAGTCGGCCGACAGGGCCTCGAGCGGGTCGTGGGTCACCTGGACAATGCCGATACCCTTCTCACTGCTCAGGCGCTCGCAAAGGGAGCGCATCTCCTGTCGCGCGGCAGAATCGAGCATCGAGGTGGCCTCGTCGAGCACCAGATAACGCGGCTCCATAGCGAGCACGCCCGCAAGCGACAAGCGCTGCTGCTGGCCGCCCGAAAGGGACGACACGTCGCGCTGCGTAACATCACTCAGCCCAACGACGTCAAGCGCCGCCCTCACGCGCCTCTCGACCTCACGAGGATCGAGGCCGAGGTTGCGCGGACCGAATGCGACGTCATCGGCAACCACCGTCGAAACGAGTTGCAGGGCGGGGTCCTGGCGCACCACGCCAACCAAACGACGGACGGCAAAGCGCTCGCTGCGACCCGCCCACGGATTAACGCCATCGACCGTCACCGAGCCCGAGGCAGGGGCGAGAGCGGCTCCGAGAAGACCTACGAGCGTCGACTTGCCCGAGCCATTGGGGCCGATAAGCGCCACGCGCTCCCCGGGAGCCACCGAGAAGGAGACTTCGTCGAGGGCAAAGGGGGCCGGAGCGTCCCCCAAAGGTTCCGGCACAGCGCTCTCAGCTGCCGCAACGGCACGGCCGTACGCAAACCGCACATGGCGAACCTCAAGCACGCGATCCTCCCCCCAACAACAACCGGCAGACGAGACCCAACAGCCGCTGTACATCCTTACACAAAAGAGGGGCCGCACCAGCAGCCCCTCTTGCAAAACAAACTATACGCAGCGCGTTACTCGGCAGCCTCGGTGCTCTCAGCAGCCTCCTCGGCCTTCTCCTCGGCAACGGGAGCGACCGTGTCGACCTTCTGCGGAGCCTTCTTGGCGGCCTTCTTCTGCACCGGCTCGGTCACGAGCTCGATGATGACCATCGGCGCGTTGTCGCCCTTGCGGGGACCAAGCTTCATGATGCGGGTGAAGCCGCAGGTGCGGTCGGACCACATGCCCTGAGCGACCTTCTCGAAGATCTCGCGAACGAGCTCTTTGTCGTTCAGCTTGGCAATGGCGAGACGACGGGAGTGAATGTCGCCACGCTTGGCCCAGGTGATGATGCGATCCACGTCGCCGCGGATGGCCTTGGCGCGCGTCTCAGTGGTCTTAATGCGGTCATAGGTGAACAGCGACTTGCACAGGCTGCGCTTCATGGCCTTGGTGTGGGCCGAGTCAGTGCCGAGCCTCAGACCGCGCTTCTTAAGGTGTCTCATTATCTCGTATCTCCTCTACAGGGACTGTCAGCGTTACTGCTTGAGGCTCAGGCCCATGGACTCGAGCTTGTCCTTGACTTCCTCGATCGACTTGACGCCGAAGTTGCGGATGTTGAGCAGGTCGTTCTCGGAGAACTCGACGAGCTGGCGCACGGAATGGATGCTCGCGCGCTTCAGGCAGTTGTAGGAACGGACCGAAAGGTCGAGATCCTCGATCTGCTTGTCGAGCTCTGCGTTGTCGTTGGTCGTCTCAGGAGCGAAGATCGACGTCTCCTCAACGACCTCAGGCGTCTCGGTCAGGTTCATGAACGCAGCCATGTGCTGGTTGATGATGTTGGCCGCCTGAACGACCGCCTCGCGAGGAGTGAGCGCGCCGTTGGTCTCGATCTCGAGAACCAGGCGATCGTAGTCGGTATGCTGACCGACGCGGCACGCCTCGACGAGCTTAGCGCAACGACGGACCGGCGAGTAGAGCGAGTCGATGTGGATGATACCGATGGGATCGTCCTCGCGCTTGTTGCCCTCGTACGAGACATAGCCGCGGCCGTAACCGATGCGCATGCTCATCGTCAGATGACCGCCCTCCTCGAGCGTCGCGATGTGATGCTCGGGGTTGACGATCTCAAACTCAGAGGGAACGAAGAAGTCGGCGCCGGTGACCTCGCAGGGGCCGTCGACCGAGATGGTCGCGGTGGCCTCCTCGGTGGTGCCGAGGGAGCGGAACACGAGACCCTTGATGTTCAGCACGATGTCGGTGACGTCCTCGACCATGTTGGGGATCGCCATGAACTCATGCTGAGCGCCATCGATCTGAATAGCCTCGACCGCCGCACCCTCGAGCGAGGAGAGGAGCACGCGACGCAGGGAGTTGCCCAGCGTGTCGCCGTAACCGCGCTCGAGAGGCTCGACGGAGACGCGCGCTGAGGTGTCGTTGATCTCCTCGACCTGAACCTGGGGCCTGATGAATTCTGCCATGTGTTACCTCCAGCCTCAGCAGCTTTGATATTACTTGGAGTAGAGCTCGACGATGAGCTGCTCGTTAATGTCGCCGCTGATCTGGTCACGGTTGGGAAGCGAAAGGACGGTGCCCTGGAGCTTCTCAATGTCGACCTCGAGCCAGCCGGGAACCTCGAAGCGCTCGGACTGGACGATGGCCTCCTTGATGGGGAGAAGGTCACGGTACTTGGGGGCAACGGAGATGACGTCGCCGGCCTTGACCTCGTAGGAGGGAATGTCGACGCGACGGCCGTTCACCAGGAAGTGGCCGTGGGTAACCGACTGACGGGCATCCTTGCGGGTGCGAGCGAAGCCAAGACGGAACACGACGGAATCGAGACGGAGCTCGAGGAGCTGCATCAGGTTCTCGCCGGTAACGCCCTCGCGACGCAGGGCCTCTTCGTAGTAGTGATGGAACTGCTTCTCGAGAACGCCGTAGATGAACTTCACCTTCTGCTTCTCGCGAAGCTGCATGCCGTACTCGGATTCCTTGCGACGGCGCTTGGGCTGACGCTTGGATTCCTTGCCGCTGTAACCCAGCTCAGCGGGATCGATGCCCAACTGGCGGCAGCGCTTAAGAACCGGAGTCCTATTGATTGCCATAGTTTATCGATCCTTTCGGTTAGACACGACGGCGCTTCTTGGGGCGGCAGCCGTTGTGCGGAATGGGGGTCTTGTCCTGGATGCTCGAGACCTCGAGACCGGCGGCCTGGAGGGAGCGGATGGCGGTCTCGCGACCGGAGCCCGGGCCCTTCACGAAGACAGCGACCTTCTTGAGGCCGTGCTCCATGGCGACCTTGGCGCAAGCCTCCGCGGCCATCTGAGCGGCGAACGGAGTGGACTTACGGGAACCCTTGAAGCCCACGGTGCCAGCGGACTGCCAGGCAATGACGTTGCCCTGAGGATCGGTGATAGAGACGATCGTGTTGTTGAAGCTCGACTTGATGTGAGCCTGGCCAACCGCGATGTTCTTGCGGTCAGCACGCTTGATGCGCGTACGCGCATTCTTCTTAGCAGTAGCCATCTACCTCTCCTTATTTCTTCTTCTTGGCACCGATCTGGCGCTTCGGACCCTTGCGGGTGCGAGCGTTCGTATGGGTGCGCTGACCGCGGACAGGCAGACCCCTGCGGTGACGGAGGCCGCGATAGCAGCCGAGGTCCATCAGACGCTTGATGTTCTGAGAGCGCTCACGGCGGAGATCGCCCTCGATCATGAGGTTCTTGGAGATGTAATCACGGATCGCCGCGGTCTCCTCTTCGGTGAGGTCGCGGACGCGCGTGTCGGGATTGATGTTGCACTCGGCGCAGATCTTCGAGGCAGTCGTGCGGCCGATGCCGTAAATGTAGGTCAGACCGATCTCAACGCGCTTCTCACGCGGCAGATCGACACCACTGATGCGGGCCAACTTGTTCTCCTCTCTTAACCCTGACGCTGCTTATGACGCGGATTCTCGCAGATCACGAGAACCTTGCCATGGCGTCGGATGATCTTGCACTTGTCGCACATCTTCTTGACCGAAGGACGTACCTTCATCGTTCTTCCTTTCGGTAGTGCTCAACCAACGTGGAATGTTATGTACTCGTCCAGCCGCAGACGTGAATAACCAAAAGACAGCATTGCCCCCGAGCAGGGGCAACGGCGCTGCGCATTACTTGTAGCGGTAGGTGATGCGGCCGCGGGAAAGATCGTACGGAGAGAGCTCGACTACAACGCGATCACCCGGAAGGATGCGAATGTAGTTCATGCGGATCTTGCCCGAAATAGAGCAGAGGACCTTGTGGCCGTTCTCCAACTCGACACGGAACATGGCGTTCGGCAGCGGCTCGGTGACCGTACCCTCGAGTTCGATAGCGTCTTCCTTCTTCATGCATCAACTTTCTCTACGGAATGACAGCAATAGTGTATGATAGCGCACTTTCAAGCGCGACGAAGATATTCGCAATCGCTACATAACTCCGCCCTGCATGGAGCACCAAGAGCCCTGCTTATCCTGCGTGAGAATCACGGGACCGTCGTTGGTGATGGCAATCGTGTTCTCGTAGTGGGCCGCGGCCTTGCCGTCGTTTGTCGAAACGACCCAGCCGTCCTTCCCCACCGTCACGCGGTTGGTGCCGAGCGTGATCATGGGTTCGATCGCAATGACCATGCCGGCCTGGAGCTTAACGCCCTTGCCCTTCTTGCCGTAGTTGGGCACGTTGGGGTCCTCGTGCATCCGGCGGCCGACACCGTGGCCGACGTAGTCGCGCAGCACGCCGTAGCCGTTGGACTCGGCGAGCGTCTGGATCGCATGGCCGATGTCGCCGAGGTGGTTGCCCGGAACGGCCTGCTCGATGCCGGCGACGAGGCAGTCGCGGGTGCACTCGCAGAGCGCCTTGACCTCGGGGGCGGGCTCGCCGCAGTAGAAGGTCCAGGCGTTGTCGCCAACCCAGCCGTCAACCGTGGCGCCGGTGTCGATCGAGACGATGTCGCCCTCGCGCAGAATCACGTCGGGACTCGGGATACCGTGAACGACCTGCTCGTTGAGCGAGGCGCAGATCGTGCCGGGGAACCCGCCGTAGCCCTTGAACGAAGGGGTGCCGCCGTGCATGCGGATAAGCTGCTCGGCGAGCTGGTCGAGCTCAAAGGTCGAGACGCCCGGACGGACCATGGCGCCAACGCGCCGGAGCACCATCTTCGACAGTGCTCCGGCGCCTTTGAACTCTTCAATTTCCTGAGGAGTCTTCAGATGGATCATAGATTGAGTGCTTCCTTAACGTCCGTATAGACTTCGTCGACCGGACGATCGCCGTCGACGGACTTGAGGATCCCCTGCCCGCGGTAGTACTCGATGAGCGGGCTCGTGGACTTCTCGTACACGTCGAGACGGTTCTGGATCGTCTCGGCCTTGTCGTCGTCACGCTGATACATCTCGCCGCCGCACTTGGGGCAGGTCGCATCGGCGGCCGTACCGGTGTAGCCGCAGTCGCGGCAGGTACGACGAGACGACAGACGATTGACGATAACCTCGGCGGCAACGTCGACGAGAAGCGCGCAGTCAAGCTCGCGGCCCATGTCCGAAAGCTCGGAGTCGAGCGTCACGGCCTGAACCGTGTTGCGCGGGAAGCCGTCGAGAATGAAGCCCTTCTGGGCGTCGTCGGCACCAAGGCGCTCCTTGACGAGGTCGATCACGAGCTGGTCAGGGACAAGCTCGCCGGCGTCCATGTACTTCTTCGCCTTGAGACCAAGCGGCGTAGCGGCCTTGACGGCAGCACGCAGAAGGTCGCCGGTCGAGATGTGCGCGATGCCGTAGTCGGCAACGAGCTTCTGGGCCTGAGTGCCCTTGCCCGCTCCGGGCGCGCCAAGCAATACGATGTTCATCTGAGCCTCCACTTCACGACGCTCTCTTACTTGAAGAATCCATCGTAATCGTACATCTTGAGCTGGCTCTCGACCTTCGAGATCGTATCGAGCACCACGCCAACCATAATAAGTACGGAGGTGCCGCCGAAGGCCTGAATGAGCTGGTTGCCCGTGAACGAGAACACGATCGACGGCACGATGGCGATAAGCGCCAGAAAGATAGCCGAAGGAAGGGTGATCTTGTTGAGGGCATTCTTGATGTAGGCTGCCGTGGCCTTGCCGGGACGAACGCCCGGGATGAAGCCACCCTGCTTCTTGAGGTTGTCGGCCGTGTCATCGGGGTTGAACACCATGGAGGTGTAGAAGTACGCGAAGAACACGATCAGAGCGACGTTGAGGATCCAGTTGATCCAACCGCTCGAAAGCGCGTTCGCCACCGCCTGGACCCAGCCGATGCCCGGGAAGAACACGGCGAGCTGAGCCGGGAAGTAGAGGATGGCGCTCGCGAAGATGATCGGCACGACGCCCGCGGTGTTGACCTTGATGGGAAGGTAGGTGCTCTGACCGCCCATAATGCGGCGGCCGACCACGCGCTTGGCGTACTGAACCGGAATGCGGCGCTGCCCGCGCTCAAGGAACACGATAAGCGGGATAACGGCGATGATGACCACGAAGACGACGACGGTCATGATGATGCCGGCCGTATCGGTCACCGACGAGAAGATCGCCTGCGGCAGGCCCGCCATGATGTTGGCGAAGATGATCAGCGACATGCCGTTGCCGATACCGCGCTGGGTGATGAGCTCGCCGATCCACATGATGAGCATGGCGCCCGCAACGAGCGTGCCCACGATCATGATGTCGAAGACAATCTCGGGCGCGCCGGCACCGGCAAAGCTGATGCCGAAGCTCTTGAAGAGGAACAGGTAACCAATGGCGTTGAGAATAGCGAGGCCAAGGGTAAGGTAACGCGTGTACTGCGTAATCTTGCGCTGGCCGGCCTCACCCTCGCGCGCCAGCGCCGAGAGAGTCGGCACGACGCTCTGCAGCATCTGCAGGATGATGGACGAGGTGATGTAGGGCATGATGCCCAGCGAAAAGACCGACACATAGCTGAGCGCCCCGCCGCTGAAGAGGTTCAGCAGCGCCATGGCGCCGGAGGCCACGGAGGCCCCGGCGCCCTGGAAGAGGTCCACCATTCCCTGGAAGGGAACACCGGGGACCGGAATGTGTGCACCGATGCGGTACAGCACGAGCATGGCTATGGTGAAGAGGATCTTTCCGCGAAGTTCTTGGATGCGGAACGCATTCTTCAGACCAGTTAGCACGTTACTCGACCTTTCCGCCAGCCGCCTCAATCTTGGCCTTCGCGGAGGCAGAGATCTTGTCGACGCTCACCGTGAGCTTCTTGGTGATCTCGCCGTCGCCCAGCACCTTGACCGGAACGTCGATGTTCTTGATGATGCCGGCGGCCACGAGGGTCTCGGCGTTCACCGTGTCGCCGTCCTGGAACTTCTCCTCGAGACGGGAGACGTTCACCGGAGCGTACTCGACGCGGTTGAAGTTGCGGAAGCCGGGGAGCTTGGGCAGGCGCATGGCGAGCGGGGTCTGACCGCCCTCGAAGCCGGCGCCCTTGCCGCCACCGGAACGGGAGAGCTGGCCGTTCTGACCACGGCCAGCGGTGGTGCCGTGACCGGAAGCGTTACCGCGGCCCACACGCTTGCGACGATGGGTGGAACCCGCCGCCGGAGTAAGGTCATGAAGCTGCATTTGCTACTCCTCTACGATCTGAACAAGGTGCTTGACCTTGAAAATCATGCCGCGCACGCTCTCGTTGTCGGGCAGCTCGGCCGTGTCGTTGATGCGATGCAGACCGAGCGCGCGAACGGTGCGGACCTGGTCCTTCTTGCAGCCGATCACGCTCTTGACCTGCTTGATCTTAATGGTGTCTGCCATCGTTAGTTCTCCTTACCGACGAACATCTCGGAGACGGTGAGGCCACGGCGCTCGGCGGTCTCCTCAACGCTGGAAAGCTGCTGGAGCGCGTCGACGGCGGCCTTGATGACGTTCAGGCCGTTGTCGGTGCCCAGAGACTTGGCGATGATGTCCTTGATGCCGCAGATCTCGAAGAGCGGACGCAGCGAGCCGCCGGCGATAACGCCGGTACCCTCGATAGCCGGGCGGATGATGACCTTGCCGGCGCCGTAGTGGCCGAGAGCCTCGTGCGGAATAGTGCGGGAGTCGACCACGGGGACCTGGAACATGTTCTTCTTCGCGTCCTCGACGGCCTTGCTGATGGCCAGCGGCACCTCGGCGGACTTGCCCATGCCGATGCCGACCTTGCCCTTGCCGTCGCCCACGACGACGAGCGCGGCGAGGCTGAAGCGACGGCCGCCCTTGACGACCTTGGACACACGATTGATGAAGACAACGCGCTCCTGAAGCTCGGAGGCCTCCTCGCGGCGCTTGTTCTGATTACGAGCCATGTACGTATCCTCCTAGAACTTCAGACCGGCAGCGCGGGCGCCATCGGCGAGAGCCTTCACACGGCCATGGTAGATACGGCCGCCGCGGTCGAAGACGACCTCGGTGATGCCGGCCTCGAGAGCACGCTCGGCGACGCGCTTGCCGATCATCTCGGCAGCGGCCTTGTTGGAGCCGTTCTCGCCCTTGAGGTCGGACTCGATGGTGGAGGCGGACACGAGGGTACGGCCAGCGGTGTCATCGATGATCGCAGCGTAGATATTGGCGTTGGTGCGGGTAACGCGCAGACGCGGACGCTCGGGGGTACCCGAGATCTTGCCGCGAACGCGGCGCTGACGGCGCTTGAGGCTAGCCTGCTTCGCCTTGTTCTTGTTCATGAGAACTCCTTTAAGTAACCGTGCCATCACCTGACGGGGTGGTGGACTTTGTTTGAGATCCCGGTCTTAAGACTACTTGGCAGCCTTACCAAGCTTGCGGCGCACGTGCTCGTCCTGGTAACGGACGCCCTTGCCCTTGTAGGGCTCAGGCGGACGGATGCCGCGGATCTCGGCCGCAACCTGGCCGACCTGCTGCTTGTTGATGCCCATGACACGGATATGGGTCTGATCCGGCACCTCGAAGGTGATGCCCTCGGGGCAGGTGTAGACCACGGGGTGCGAGAAACCGAGGGACAGGTTGAGGTCCTTGCCCTTGAGCTGCGCGCGGTAGCCGACGCCCACGAGCTCGAGAACCTTGGTGTAGCCCTCGGAGACGCCCACGACCATGTTGTGCAGGAGCGCACGGGTGAGGCCGTGCATGGCGCGGGACTCGCGCTCGTCGTTGGCACGGGTCACGATGGCCTCGTTGCCCTCGACGTTGACGCTGATGCACTCAGCGAAGGTGAAGTCAAGCTGACCCTTGGGGCCCTTGACGGCGACGTTCTGATCGTTGACTGCCACTTCGACCCCGGCGGGAATCTGGACAGGCTTCTTACCGATACGAGACACGGTTTTCTCCTTTCCTTCTACACACGCCGAAGCGGTTACCAGACGAACGCGATGACCTCGCCGCCGACGCCAAGCTTGCGCGCGTCGCGGTCGGCCATAACGCCCTTGCTGGTGGAGATGACGGCAGTGCCGAGACCGCCGAGAACGCGGGGCAGGTCGGCGCAGGACGAGTAGATACGCAGGCCCGGCTTGGAAACGCGCTTGATGCCGCGGATGACCTTAGCCTTCTTGGGGCCGTACTTAAGGGTGATGTGGAGCGTCTTCTGGGGGGCGGTGTCCTCGATCTCGTAGGACTCGATGTAGCCCTCCTCGTAGATGACGCGAGCAATCTCGACGAGCTTCTTGCTGCTCGGCATCGAGACCGTGGCCTTGTTCGCAGAGTTCGCATTGCGAATGCGCGTGAGCATATCTGCGATCGGGTCGGTAACGTTCATGCAGATTCTCCTTCGTTCTTGATGAACCCGTACGGACGGTTCTCCTCTGCCCATGACAGGGAAGCCTTTCCTACGTCTTCCACGCGTACGCGCCCGCGACGCCTATGCGCCGGCACGGACAGGCACGCGCACTGGCAGTGGCCTACCAGCTGGCCTTTTTGATGCCCGGAAGTTCGCCTTTGAGCGCAAGCTCGCGGAAGCAGACACGGCAGATGCCGAACTTGCGGTAGACCGAATGCGGACGGCCGCAACGCTGGCAACGGGTGTACTTGCGGGTCGAGAACTTCGGCTCGCGCTGCTGCTTGACGATCATCGATGTCTTAGCCACGTATCCTCCTCACATATATGTTCTTGGGCGCCGCGGGCCGGATGCCCGCAGCGCCACGGTTGCTGAAGTTATTTCTTGAACGGGAAGCCGAACGCGTCGAGAAGCGCCTTGGCCTCCTCATCGGTATTGGCGGTGGTCACGATGGTGATGTCCATGCCGCGGGTGTGATCGACGGAGTCGAAGTCGATCTCAGGGAAGATGAGCTGATCGGTGACGCCCATGGAGAAGTTACCGCGGCCGTCGAAGCTCTTCGGGGAGATGCCGCGGAAGTCGCGGATACGCGGGATGGCAACCGCGGTGAGGCGGTCGAAGAAGTCCCACATACGGTCGCCGCGCAGGGTCACCTTGCAGCCGATCGGCATGCCGGCGCGCAGACGGAAGCTCGCGATGGACTTGCGGGCACGGGTAATCATCGGCTGCTGGCCGGTGATGGCGCGCAGGTCGCGCACGGCGGCGTCGATGGCCTTGGAATCGGTGGCGGCCTCGCCGACACCCATGTTCACGACGATCTTCTCGATCTTCGGGATCATCATGACGTTGGGGTAGTTGAACTTGTCGTGCAGCTGCTGCTTGACGACCTCGTTGTACTTGGTCTTAAGACGCGGTACGTACTTCTCTGCCATGTTCACTCCTTCTGGGGTTTTAAGCACGGGGCTTGGCCACTCGGCCCGGTCTGGGCGCTGGGTTGTCCTCGTGCCTCCTGTCGCAGCGCCGCGCGTATGGCATCGCACAGCACGGTTGATCGGCAGGAGCCGACAATCCGGCTCACTATGATAGGACCTTTGACAGGGCGGCGCCACAAAAAGATCGCACGAATCGAGGAATCCACAATTAGTCACGTGGCGTTTTGCTTGCCGCCCCGCTCCCCTCCCGTCTTTTGTGCGGAATCGACGCGGCGGCACAGGGGTTTTGCGTACGCGTCCTGCAAAGCCGCCTACACTGGAAACGATCACGCAGAGCCCCAGGAGGACGCCCACGCCATGACCCAAGCATCCACGCGCCATGCGCACCGCACCACCGACCGCCCCGTCGAGCTGCTCGCCCCTGCCGGCGGGCCCGAGCCCTTTGCCGCGGCGCTCGCTGCGGGCGCAGACGCCATTTACTGCGGCATGGGCGCCTTCAACGCCCGGCGCAAAGCCGAGAACTTCACCGACGAGACGTTTGCCGCCGCCTGCCGCGGTGCGCATCTCGCCGGCGCGCGCGTGTACGTGACGGTGAACATCGTCATCAAGGACCACGAGATGGCAGAGGCCCTCGAAACGGTGCGCCGCTGCGCCGCGCTCGGCGCCGACGCCTTCATCATCCAGGACTGGGGACTCTTTTTTGAGGTCCGCCGCCTCATGCCCGAGCTCGAGCTGCACGTCTCGACACAGGCCAACGTGCACGACGCGCGCGGCGCCGCCTGGTGCCGCAAGGCGGGCGCCGAACGCGTGACGCTCTCGCGCGAGCTGTCGCTGCCCGAGATCGCCGAGATCGCGCCTGTCGGCGTTGATCTCGAGGTCTTTGCCCACGGCTCCATCTGCTTTTGCTACTCGGGCCTCTGCACGCTCTCGAGCTTTGCCTGCCAGGGGCGCTCGGCAAACCGCGGCATGTGCGCGCAGCCCTGCCGCCTCCCCTACGAGCTCATCGACGAGACAGGCGCGACCATCTCGGCGCCGGGGCGCGAGCGCGCGCTCTGTCCGCGCGACAACTGCACGGTCGACATGCTCCCCGAGCTTATTGCCGCAGGCGCGGCTTCGCTCAAGCTCGAAGGGCGCATGAAGGCCCCTGACTACGTGTACGCGGTGACCGACGCGTACCGCACGCAGCTCGACCGCGTGCTCGCCGCGCAAGAAGAGGGCGGCGACCAGGACTCCGTTGCCTCCGACGAAGTTCACCGCCAGCTCAAGCGCTGCTTTAACCGCGACTTTACGAGCGCGTACTTTACGGGCACCGCGGGCGACGAGATGATGAGCTACGAGCGCTCCAACAACCGCGGGCAGATCGTGGGCACGGTAGCGGGCTTCACCGCCGACGTGCGCACGCGCCGCGACGGCAAGCGCGTACCCGTGGTGCGCCGCGACGGACGCGGACCCACCGGCACGGCCTGGCTGGAGCTCACCGAGCCCGTGGGTGCCGGCGATCTGCTCGAGCTGCGCGACGACGCCGAGCCCGACCAGTTTCTCACCGCCCTCGCACGCGAGGACGCCGCTGCGGGTGAGCGCATCGGCGTCTCGGTGCCCCGGCCCATGCCCACAGGAGCGTTCGTGCGCCTCATCCGCAGCCAGGCGGCGCTCGACGCCGCAGACGCCGTGTCAAAGCGCGCGCACCCGCGCAAGCGCGCCGTGCACGTGCGCGTGACTGCACGGCTCGGCAGGGCCTTCACGGTCGAGGTTGCCTGCGCCGACAACGAGGACCTGCGTGCCAGTGCCTCCGGCTTCATAGTCGAGGCGGCTCGCACGCACGCCGTAACCACCGACGACCTTATCGAACACGTAGGCCGCATGGGATCCTCGCCCTTTGAGCCCCTCTCGTTTGACGTGGAGCTCGACGAGGGCTGCGGCATGGGCTTTGCGGCGGTGCACAAGGTGCGCGCCGCCGCCTGCGAGGCCCTCGAGGCCCGCATTATGCGCCCATACGAGAAGCGCGCAGAGCGCCTTGGCGCGCTCCCGCCGTTTGCGGACACCGCGCTCACGGCCCGCACCGATACGGACGCGGAGCACGGGGCCGTGGACGCCGCGGACGCCGTCATCTGCGCGCTCGTGGCCGACACCGGCACGCTCGACGCCGCCCGAAACGCCGGCGCTGCGCTCCTCTACGCGCCGGTCGACGCGCTCTGCGCCTTTGCCGGCGTGCCCGCACCTGCCAACGGATCCGCGCTTGCCGTAGACGAACTGGCACGTGCCCTCGACTGGGCGGACGAAAACCAGATCGTCCCCATACTCGACGAGGTCTGCCGCCTCACCGACCACGGACGTCTCGACCCGTGGGTGCGCCGCGGCAAGAGCGTTGCGGTGGGCTGCATCTCGGAGTTCGCCCTCGCCGAGGAGCGCGGCGCGGCAACCGAGGTCCTCCCCTGCCTGCCGGTCCACAACGTTGCCTGCGCGCATGCGCTCGCCAACCGCGGAGCGCGGACTCTTTGGCTCTCTCCCGAGATCGCGCTCGACGAGATCGAGCACCTTGCTCCTCACGCCGGCATGGACGCCGTAGGCCTCACGGTGTACGGTCGCCCGCGCGTCATGACCAGCGAGCACTGCATCCTCATGGCCGCCGGCGCCTGCATACACGACTGCGCGCGCTGCGCGCTGCGCCGCCGCGACCTCGCATTGCGCAACATCGACAACCACACGCTGCCGGTGCGCACCGACCTTCACGGTCGCTCGCACCTCTACGACGCCTTCGCGCTCGACCTCACGCCCCACATCGACCGCCTGCTCGCCGCGGGCGTGTCGCGCTTCATGGTCGACGCCACGCTGCTCTCGCCCGACGAGACACGCGCCGCCGTTGGCCGCACCCGCCGCGCCCTCGCGGTCGCAGCAGCCGGACGCCGGCCGGAAGCGCGCGCCAAGGGCACGAGCGCAGGCTGCCTGTTCACGGGCGTGGCGTAAAGATGGGTCGCAAGGCCTGGGAGAAGCCGGCAAAGCGCGGGCCCCAGACGGGCTCCCGCGCTCCCCAGAGCACGCCGCCGCGCCTTTCTGAAGACGATCTTCTCTACGAGGACGAGACGTGCGTCGCGGTGAACAAGCCCGCCGGCATTATCGTCCACGGCGATGGAACAGGCGCTGTAACCCTCGCGCAGCTCACCTGCGACCTTCTCGTCCGACGAGGCGCGCCCGAAGAGCGTCTGCGCGCGTTGCAGCCCGTCCAGCGGCTCGACCGCGACACCACGGGCATCGTGCTCTTCTCGCTCAGCAAAGAAAGCCAAGGGGCGTTTGACCGCATGATCGCCGAACACAGGGCGCGCAAACGCTACCTCGCCCTCGTCGAGGGATCCGTTGGCTGGAGCGAGCGCACGCTCTCGGAGCCCATCGGTCGCGACCGGCACGATGCGAGGCGCATGCGCGTAAGCCCCACGGGCAAGCCCGCCATAAGCCGCGCACAGGTGCTCGGACGCCTTGGCTCTCCCGACGGTCGCGCGGTCACGCTGCTTGCCGTGGACCTTCTTACCGGACGCAAGCACCAGATCCGCGTGCACCTCGCTCATGCCGGGCATCCCATCGTGGGTGACGCGTTCTACAACCCGCGCTACGCCGCGGGGACACAAGCCTCGCAGAAGCATCCGCTCATGCTCCACGCTTGGAAGCTCGCCTTCGAGCATCCCGTAACCGGCGCGCAGGTGCGCATTACCGCCGAGCCGCCCGCCTCATTCGAGCCGTACCGTCAGCGCTGAAGTCAGCGGCACTTCTTTTTGAGCGCCTTCCTGGCGCTCGCCAGGCGCTTCTCGTGAGCCGCGCGATCATCGGCCGTGAGCCGCTCGATGGCAGATCCGCAGAACGCGGCGATGATCTGCTGGAACAGCGTGCCCATCATCACGGGGATGATAGCCGCACCCGGGAAGAACTGCGCGGCGATAACCGCGCCGGACGAAATATTGCGCAGCCCCACGCAAAACGTGATCGACAGCATCTCGGGCGTCGAGGCCCCCATGAAGCGCGCCACGCCGATGCCGAGCAAAAAGCCCGCAAGAGCGAACACAAGGATAAAGAGCGCAGCCTGCAGAACCACGATATCGAAGTTGAGTACGTATTCGGCAAGGCCCGTGGCGTTGCAGGTGACGATGACGAGCGTAAGGAGGCGGCAGATGGGACCGAGGTTCGGCGAGAGCTTCTCGTGCCCCCAACCGTGGCTGAACTCGTTGAGCGCCACGCCGATGATCGCCGGGATCGCGATCATGAACACGAGGTCCTGCATCATGCTGGCGCTGTCAACATGCACGCTCGCACCCATAAGCAGGTGCAACACGAGCGGGATGGTAAAAGGAGCGAGCACCGTGGAAACGAGAATAGCCGCGAGCCCGAGGGATGCGTTGCCGTGGTACATGTCGATCCACATGAAGCTCACCACGGCCACGGGAATGGCGTATTCGATAACGATGCCGGTAACGATCTCGGGGTCCGAGAAGACCAGCCCACCGCACACGCGCGCAAGAACGGGCATGACGACGGTGGTGGTAACGAGGATTGCGAGGAGCTTGGCCGGATGACGGAACGTATGGGCAACCTGCCTGAGCGTAGTGTTGAGCGAGCCTTGGAACGTGATGATGGTAAAGAGATACGGAACAATGCCCTTGTAGGGCGTCACCTGACCCGAAAGCAAAATACCGAGCGCAATGCAGATCGGCATGAACACTGGCATATGCGCACCCACAAAGTTGCCCAGCCGCTTGACCTGCTCCATAGCGCGCTCCCCTCTTGTCGAACACAAGCTACAAGCACACCACGCCGCCACCCAAAACGCAAGGTTACTCAAACCACGTTCACGCAATCGCAACCCGCAAACCGAGAGCCTCACACACCCAGCCCCCAAGCAGCGAGCCAAGGAGAGAAACGCAGGAAGCCCCCGGAGTTTCCTAAGCAAACATTCCGCAGCCGCAAAGCGGCGAGGACGTTTGCGTGGAAACTCCGGGGGCTTCCGATGGGGAGTAAACCCTTAGGCGAGCTTAGAACTCGTGGCCGCACTTCTTGCAGACACGGATCTTAGTACGCTTGCCGTCGAGCTCACCAGACTTGCGGTTGACGCGGGTGGCCTGACCGCACTTGGGGCACACGAGCTGAGCGGTGCACGCGTGGATCTTGGCCTCCTTGCGCTCAAAGCCGCCCTGCTGGTTCTGCTGGTTCGGGCGCACGGCCTTCTTGACCACAGCAACGCCCTCGACAATGATCTTGCCCTCAGCGGGGAAGGCGCGCAGCACCGTACCCTGCTTGCCACGATCCTTGCCGGAGAGAATCTTGACGGTATCGCCCTTCTTGATGGACATAGCCATGAGCTGTCTCTCCTTTCTTTACAGGGTCTCGGGAGCAAGCGAGACGATCTTCATGTACTTGCGGTCGCGGAGCTCGCGCGCAACGGGCCCGAAGATACGGGTGCCGATGGGCTGGCCGTCCTTGTTGATCAGAGCGCAAGCGTTCTGATCGAACTTGATGTAGGAACCGTCCTTACGACGGACCTCCTTGACCGTGCGAACGACGACGCAGCGGACAACGTCGCCCTTCTTAACGTTGGCACCGGGGGTAGCCTCCTGCACGGCGGCGATGATGACATCGCCGACGCCGGCGTAACGACGCTTGGAGCCACCGATGACCTTAATGCAGCGAACCTTACGCGCGCCGGAGTTATCGGCGACGGTAAGCATGGTTTGCATCTGAATCATGTACGTTCCTCCGAACTAGGTCCGGTGAGAGGTGCGCCCAGACGAGCGGCGCACATCACCGGTCAGCGTTTATACGTCTCGAGCTTACTTAGCGCGCTCGACGATCTCCATGAGGCGCCAACGCTTCATCTTGGACAGAGGACGCGTCTCCATGATGCGGACGGTATCGCCGACATGGGCATCGTTCTTCTCGTCGTGAGCGTGGAACTTCTTGGTGGTGTTCATCATCTTGCCGTACTTGGGGTGACGCTTGCGCTCCGTGACGCTGACCACGATGGTCTTGTCGTTCACATCGGACACAACGACGCCCGTACGGACCTTGCGCTGATTGCGCGTGGTGTCGCTCATTCTCTCTCCTTAGCGATCTACTTGGTCGCAGCGGACTTCTCCGCCGCGATCTCACGGGCGCGCTTCTCCGTCAGAAGACGCGCGATGTCCTTCTTAACGGTGGTGACGCGAGCGGTGTTGTCGAGCTGGCTCGTGGCCATCTGGAAGCGAAGGTTGAACAGCTCAGCGCGGCACTCCTCGAGCTTCTTCTCGAGGTCCTCGCCGGAAAGCTCACGGATCTCTGCGGGCTTCATTTACTTAACCTCCCCGTCCTGGTCAGCGCGGGCAATGATCTTCGTCTTGATCGGCAGCTTGTGCGAGGCCAGACGCAGCGCCTCGCGCGCGACCTCCTCGGGCACGCCGGCGATCTCGAACATGACGCGGCCGGGCTTAACGACGGCCACCCACTCCTCCGGGTTACCCTTACCGGAACCCATGCGCGTCTCGGCAGGCTTCTTGGTGATGGGCTTGTCGGGGAAGATGGTGATCCAGACCTTACCGCCACGCTTCATGTAACGGGTCATGGCGATACGAGCGGCCTCGATCTGACGGTTCGTGATCCAGTGGGCCTCAAGAGCCTTGATACCGTACTCGCCGAAATGGAGTTCGGTGTTGCCCTTGGCCTTGCCCTTCATGGAGCCACGCTGCACCTTACGGTGGAGAATACGCTTAGGCGCGAGCACTAGCGATCACTCCTCTCGGAATTGCGACGGCGACGCGGACGGCTGGGGCCCTCGAGCGCCGGGTTGGGGGTGGGCTGGCCCGGGAGCTTCTCGCCCAGGTAGATCCAGACCTTCACACCGCAGGAACCCATGGTGGTGTGAGCGGTGGCGGTGCCGTAGTCGATCTTGGCGCGCAGGGTGTGCAGCGGCACGCGACCCTCGCGGGACCACTCGGTACGGCTCATCTCAGCGCCGCCCAGACGGCCGGAGCACTGGATACGGATGCCCTTGGCGCCGGACTTGCGAGCGCTCTGGACAGCCTTGCGGATAGCGCGACGGAAGGCGACGCGGCCCTCGAGCTGCTCAGCGATGGACTGGGCAACGAGGGTGGCATCGAGCTCGGGGCGCTTGATCTCGATGACGTCGACCGAGAGGCGACCCTTCTCGACGCCGACGACCTTCTCGAGCTCGGCGCGAAGGGCGTCGATCTCGGAGCCCTTCTTGCCGATGACGATGCCCGGGCGGGCGGTCAGGATGATGACCTTGACCTTGTCGCCGGCACGCTCGATCTCGACACGGGAGACGGCAGCGCGGGCAAGGCGCTTCTTCAGGAACTCGCGGACCTTGAGGTCGTTGCCGAGCGTGTTCGCGTAGTCCTTGTCGGCGTACCAACGCGAACGCCAATCCTCGGTGATGCCGAGGCGAAAACCAGTGGGGATGACTTTCTGACCCATAGCGCTTTATGCCTCCTTTCCAGGAGCGACGACGACGGTGATGTGGCTGGTGCGCTTCAGAATCTGAGAGGCGCTGCCCTTGGCGCGGGGACGGATGCGCTTCAGGGTCGGGCCGTCGTCAGCGTAGCAGCGAGCAACGACCAGGTCGGAGCCGCGCATGCCGTTGTTGTTCTCGGCGTTGGCGACAGCGGAACGAAGGACCTTCTCGATGTCCACGGCGACGGCGCGCTCGCAGAACTGAAGGATCTCGAAAGCCTGCTCGACGGACTTGCCGCGGATCAGGTCGATGACGGCACGCGCCTTGCGGGGCGACACGCGCACGTACTTAGCAGTAGCGCGCACCTCGCGGCTGGCCGTGGAAGTGTTGTTAGCCATTTACGGTGAACCCCCTACTACTTAGCCTTGTGACCGCGGAACGTACGCGTGGGCGCGAACTCGCCGAGCTTGTGGCCGACCATGGACTCGGTGATGTACACCGGGACATGCTTGCGGCCGTCGTGGACGGCGATGGTGTGACCGACCATCTCGGGGAAGATCGTGGACGCACGGGACCAGGTCTTCACGACGTTCTTCTCGCCAGCCTCGTTCATCGCGGTGATACGCGAGAGGAGACGGGTTTCTACGAACGGCCCCTTCTTGAGACTTCTGCTCATGTATTACTCCTATGCCTCGGTATCGAACTACTTGCCGCTCTTGCGACGACGGATGATGAGCTTCTGGGACACCTTCTTGGTGTTGCGCGTGCGGTGACCCTTGGAGTTCCAACCCCACGGAGAGAGCGACGTGCGACCAGAGGTGTGGTTCTTGCCCTCGCCGCCGCCGTGCGGGTGGTCGACCGGGTTCATGACCGTACCGCGGACCGTAGGACGGATGCCCTTGTAGCGGTTGCGACCGGCCTTGCCGATGACGATGTTGGCGTGCTCGGCGTTGCCGACCTCGCCCACCGTGGCGCGGCAGGTGAGAAGCACGCGGCGCATCTCGGAGCTGGGCATGCGGAGAACGGCGTACTTGCCCTCCTTACCCATGAGCTGCACGGAGGTGCCGGCGGAACGCGCGATGGCAGCGCCCTTGCCGGGCATGAACTCGATGGCGTGAATGAGCGTACCGACCGGGATCTGCGAAAGCGGCATCGCGTTGCCCGGCTTGATGTCGGCGCCCTCGCCGGAGATGACGGTGTCGCCGACCTTCAGGCCCTTGGGGCAGAGGATGTAGCGCTTCTCGCCGTCCACGTAGTGGAGCAGGGCGATGCGAGCGGAGCGGTTGGGATCGTACTCGATCGTGGCAACCTTGGCCGGAATGCCGTCCTTGTTGCGCTTGAAGTCGATGCGACGATAACGGCGCTTGTTGCCGCCGCCCTGATGGCGGACGGTGATGTGACCGTGATTGTTGCGGCCGGCCTTCTTGGGCAGCGGCTCGAGAAGCGACTTCTCGGGCTTAGTGCAGGTGATCTCGGAGTAGTCGGAGACCGTCTGCCAGCGCCTGCCCGGGCTCGTCGGCTTAAGACGTTTAACAGCCATGTTTCAATCCCTTTCATCTGATTCCGTTAGCCGCTGCCGCTCAGGGATAAAGGCCCGAGGCCTCGGGCGGCAGTGACGCCGGAACTTACCACGGTGCCGGGCGGCTCCTCTTTTTGAACCGCGGCACCAACTCAAATCCTGCCCCTCCGAAGAGGGGCGGATAAGCAACACTTACGCCTGGTTGCCGAAGATCTCGATCGTATCGCCCTCGGCGAGGGTGACGATGGCCTTCTTCCAGGAACGGGTGTAACCCTTGGTGTAGCGAACGCGCTTGGGCTTCGGCTTCACGTTCAGGGTGTTGACCTTGACCACGCGGACGTTGAAGATCTCCTCGATGGCGGCCTTGACCTGGGTGCGCGTGGCATCCTTGGCAACCTCGAACGTGTACTTGTTGTCGTTCATGAGGTCAAAGGAGCGCTCGGTCACGATGGGGCGGATGATGACGTTGTAGGCGATCATTTACGCAAGCACCTCCCCGAAGTGATTCGCGATATCGGCGGTCATGAGGAGCGCGCCGTTGTTCAGCAGGTCGTAGACCGTGACCTCGGACGGAGCGAGGATGATGGTCTTGGGGATGTTGCGGAACGAGAGGTAGGCGTTGATGTCCTCGTCGTCAACAACGATGGTCACGCGCTTGCCCTCGGCGCCGAAAGCCTTGAGCATGGCAACGGCGTCCTTGGTGCAGGGCTTCTCGAAGTTGTAGCCGTCAACGATCACGAGCTCGTTGTCGCGCACCTTGGCGGAAAGCGCGGAGCGCATGGCGAGCTTGACCTCCTTGGCGTTGACGCGCTTGGTGTAGAGGTGCGGGGTCGGTCCGAAGACGACGCCGCCGCCGCGCCACTGCGGAGCGCGGATGGAGCCCTGGCGGGCACGGCCGGTGCCCTTCTGACGCCACGGCTTCTTGCCGCCGCCGGAAACGTCGCTGCGGCCCTTGGTGGAGTGGGTGCCCTGGCGCCAGTTGGCCATGAGGCACTTCACGACATGATGCATGACGTGAACGTTCGGCTCAATGCCGTATACGCTGTCGGCGAGCTCGGCCTCCGCGACCGCGCTGCCCTGCGCGTTCTTGATTTCGTACTTGCTCATCTTGTTCTCCTTGGTATGCCTAAGCGGGCTTTAGTAACAGGGCCCTTAGGCCATACGGACGGCGACCAGAGCGTTGCGGGAACCGGGGACAGCGCCCTTGACCAGCATGAGGTTCTGCTCGGCGTCGATGCGGACAACCTTGAGGTTCTTAACGGTAACGCGCTCGTTACCCATGTGGCCGGCCATCTTGACACCCTTGATGACGCGGGACGGGTAGGCGCACTGGCCGATCGAACCCGGATGACGATGGAAGTGAGAGCCGTGAGTCATAGGACCGCGACGCTGACCCCAGCGCTTGATGCGACCCTGGAAGCCCTTACCCTTGGACGTACCGATGACGTCGACCTTCTCGACACCCTCGAAGTTAGCGACGGTGACGAAGTCGCCCACCTTGGTGGTGTCGTCGGCGTCAACGCGCACCTCGCGGAGGTAGCGGACCGGAGTCACGCCCGCCTTGGCGAAGTGACCGGCCATAGGCTTGTTGACGTTCTTCGGCTTGATGTCGCCGTAACCGATCTGAACGGCGTTGTAGCCGTCCGTGGCCTCAGTTTTAACCTGCGAGACCGGGCAGGGGCCAGCCTGGATGACCGTGACGGGCACGACGTTGTCGTCCTCGTCCCAAACCTGGGTCATCCCGATCTTACGGCCGAGAATCATGTTAACCATACCCATGGTTCCTAACTCTCGGGGTCGTGGGGCCTTGCGAACACCCCTTGTGTTCGCTCCCAGAGGACCGCCTTCCGATTTGCTGCTCCTACCAGGGGTTTTGCCGGATCGGCATACTGCCCCTACTAAGCACAGCTTGATTAGTATACACGCGCCCGGGCGTGCACATAAAACCTACAAGGAGAAAAATCGCAGGTGAACACAGGCGTTGACCTGAGCATGCCAGCGGCCCGTCATACGGTCCCAGGCGCGCATGATTGAGGCCCCGGACGCTAAAGTCCGAGGCCTCCTGCATCCCTCTCTGCCTGAGCGGTCCTAGCGCTTCCCTGCCATGCCGGCTTCGAGAATCCGCATCTGCGCGAGCGTTTCCTCGGGCTTCACGAGCTGCGGAGCGCCGTGTGCCACGGTTTCGTAGAGAGCGTCGTAGTACAGCGAGTACGTGCTGCGGACCGTCGGCACGCGCTCCTCGCGCAGAACGCCCTCGTCGTCCACGTAGCGCAGGACGCCGTACTGCTCGGGCGCGTCGAGACCAAAGTCGTCATGGCCTACGGGAAGGTAGAAGTGCTTGAGGTCGCGCTCCTGCTGGTCCTTCTCCATTTTGATATAGGCGCCGCGATCGCCGTAGATCTCAAAGCTCGGACGGAGAAGCGCGGTGGCGTAGTTGGCGTGCGCAGTCGCCTTGAGGTTGCGGTCGTCGTAGTACAGGTCGTAGTCGAAGTAGTCGACCGCGCGACCGGGACCGTTGAGCTGCCTCGTCTCGGCATGAAAGCGGTCGGGTGCGCCGAACCAGGCGATGAGCTGGTCGAGGCAATGGGTCGCATGGCCGTACGCAGCGCTGTTGACCTTGTCGTAAGCCTGCCCGTCCATCTGGTGCGGGCGGAAGTAGTCGTAGCTCGTAACGACCTCGAACACACGCCCGAGCTTGCCCGACGCGAGCACTTGTTTGGCCGTGAGGTAATCGGAGTCAAAGCGCCGGTTCTGATAGCACTGCACCGTAACGCCCTGCGCCTCGGCGAGGTCGAAAAGCTCCTTTGCCTCCTTCTCGGTAGCGGCAAAGGGCTTGTCAACAACCACGTGCTTGCCGGCCTCGAGCGCCTGCTTGGCCTGAGCGTAATGGAGGGCAGACGGCGTGCAGATCTCGACGATGTCGATCTCGGGATCATCGAGAACCGCGTCGGCCGAGTCTACGTAGGTCACGCCATCGATGGCGTCCCAGACGTCGTGCCTGATATGGCGCGCGAAGATCGTCTTGATGCGGAACTTGTCGGGACGCGCCAGAACAAAGGGCGCGTGGTAGCGGTTCGTTGCCTTGCCGTTGCCGATATACCCGATCGTAAGAACGCGCTCGCCCATGCGCTTCTCCCCTTTCGTATGGCAGGTTCGCCGCCGCAGACACCCACCGAGTTCCCTACCCCGCAAAGATAGCACAGGAGCCCGACCTTCTCGGCACATGGAACAGGTCGCGCGCACGGCAAAGAGCGTTTGGTCCTGTCGCACGGTTCTACGCAGGCGCTAACGCTAACGGGCCGATTTTCTCCTGCAAGCGTTAACAGCTGCGCAAAGCGTTAACAAGTGCGCAAAAACGCTGGCGAGCGCACGACGTTCTGCGCATCTGCGGTCGCTTGACGCAAGCACGATCGCTTAGAGGATAAAAACGCCCCGTAAGCGATCGCGGCTGCGTCAAGCGATCGCGATTGCGCAAAGGAGCCGTTGCGATGTCGAGAAGAACGGCGCGCCATGGCGAGAAAGGCGGCATCTATCGACGAGAAGAACGGTGCCGCAAACGCAAAAAGCCCGGCAGCTCGATGAGCGGCCGGGCTTTTGGTTCAGGATAAGCTATCCCTTAGAGCTTGATCTCGATGTCGACGCCCGCGGGGAGGTCGAGACGCATAAGCGAGTCAACGGTGCCCGAGGTGGGATCGAGGATGTCGATGAGGCGCTTGTGGGTGCGCATCTCGAACTGCTCACGGGAGTCCTTGTCCTTGTGGGGCGAGCGGATGACCGTGTAGAGGTTGCGCTCGGTCGGCAGCGGGATAGGACCGGAGACACGCGCGCCGGTGTTCTGGGCGGTGTCGACGATGAGCTTGGCGGACTGATCCACGACCTCGTGGTCGTAACCCTTGAGGCGGATCCTGATCTTCTGGTTAGCCACTGGCTTCTACCTCCAACTAGATACGAGGATGTTCCTCGCAGGTACTCTATTACGCGTTGCCGCCGTTCTTGGCAACGACCTCGTCGCGAACGCTCTTGGGAGCGGGCTCGTACGAGTCGAACTGCATGGTGTAGGACGCACGGCCCTGGGTCTGCGAACGCAGGTCGGTGGCGTAACCGAACATCTCGCCCAGCGGCACCTTGGCGCGGATGAGCTTGCTGTTCTTGCGGTCCTCCATGCCCTCGATCTTGCCGCGACGGCCGGAGAGGTTGCCCATGACGTCGCCCATGTACTGCTCGGGGGTCTCGACCTCAACGGACATGACCGGCTCGAGAAGCACCGGGTCGGACTTGCGGAGGGCGTCCTTGATGGCCATGGAGCCGGCGATCTTGAACGCGGCCTCGGAGGAGTCGACCTCGTGGTAAGAACCGTCGAAGAGGGTCACCTTGACGTCGACGACCGGGTAGCCGGCGATGACGCCGGACTGCAGCGCCTCCTGGATGCCCTTGTCGATCGAGGGGATGTACTCCTTGGGCACGACGCCGCCGACGATGGCGTTGACGAACTCGTAGCCCTTGCCCTCCTCGTTCTTCTCGAGCTTGATGACGGCGTGACCGTACTGGCCGCGGCCGCCGGACTGGCGAACGAACTTGCCCTCGGCCTTCTCGACGTCGTGGCCGGCGGTCTCGCGGTAGGCAACCTGCGGCTTACCGACGTTGGCCTCGACCTTGAACTCGCGGAGCAGACGGTCGACGATGATCTCGAGGTGCAGCTCGCCCATGCCGGCGATGATGGTCTGACCGGTCTCGTGGTCGGTGTGCACCTGGAAGGTCGGGTCCTCCTCGGCGAGCTTGGCAAGCGCCATAGACATCTTGTCCTGCTCGGCCTTGGTCTTGGGCTCGACGGCGATGTCGATAACCGGATCCGGGAAGTCGATGGACTCGAGGATGATCTCCTTGCCCTCGGTGCAGAGGGTGTCGCCGGTGGTGGTGTGCTTGAAGCCGACGGAAGCGACGATGTCGCCGGCGGAGCACTCCTCGCGGTCGATACGCTGGTTCGAGTTCATCTCGAGGATGCGGCCCAGACGCTCGCGCTGACCGTTGGAGGCGTTGACGACGTACGAGCCAGCCTCGGCCTGACCGGAGTACACGCGGAAGTAGGTGAGCTTACCGACGAACGGGTCGACCTGGATCTTGAAGGCCAGAGCGCTGAACGGCTCCTTGCGGTCGGCGTGACGCTCGTCCTCCTCGCCGGTTTTGGGGTCGGTACCGGTGATGGCCGGCACGTCGAGCGGGCTCGGGAGGTAGTCGACAACGGCGTCGAGAAGCTCCTGAACGCCCTTGTTCTTGTAGGCGGAACCCACGAGAACGGGGTTGATCTCGTTGGCGAGGACACCCTTGCGGATGGCGGCCTTGAGCATGTCGACCGGGATCTCCTCGTCCTCGAGGACCATCATCATGAGGTCCTCGTCGAAGTCGGCGGCGGCGTCGAGCAGCTCGGAGCGCTTCTCCTCGGCGATCTCGGCGAACTCGGCCGGGATCTCGTCCATGGGCTCGGGGTAGGTCATGCCCTTGTCGTCGGCCTTGAAGTCCCATGCGGTCATGGTGACGAGGTCGATGACGCCCCAGAACTGGTCCTCAGCGCCCATGGGGACCTGGATGGCCACGGCGTTGGCGTCGAGGCGGTCCTTCATGGTCTCGATGGCGTTCCAGAAGTCAGCGCCCACGCGGTCGTACTTGTTGATGAAGGCGATGCGGGGAACATGGTAGTTCTCGGCCTGACGCCACACGGTCTCGGACTGCGGCTGCACGCCGGCAACGGCGTCGAAGACCGCCACGGCACCGTCGAGGACGCGCAGGGAGCGCTCGACCTCGGAGGTGAAGTCAACGTGGCCGGGGGTGTCGATGATCTGGATGCGGTAGCTCGTGCCCGTGGTGCCGCCGCCCTTGCGCCAGAAGCACGTGGTGGCAGCGGACTGAATGGTTACGCCGCGCTCCTGCTCCTGGACCATCCAGTCCATGGTGGCAGCGCCGTCGTGAACCTCACCGATCTTGTGGGTCTTGCCGGTGTAGTACAGGATGCGCTCGGTCGTAGTGGTCTTGCCGGCATCGATGTGAGCCATGATGCCGATGTTGCGGGTGTCCGCGAGGTTGTACTTAGTAGCCATTAGCTAAGAGCCCTTCTACTAACTACTTACTACCAGCGATAGTGCGAGAAAGCACGGTTGGCCTCGGCCATCTTGAAGACGTCCTCGCGACGCTTCACGGAAGCGCCGACGCCGTTGGAAGCGTCGAGGATCTCGTTGGCGAGACGCTCGGCCATGGTCTTCTCCTTGCGGGCGCGCGAGAAGTTGACGATCCAGCGGATGGCGAGCTGGGTGGAACGGCGGGAGTTGACCTCCATAGGCACCTGGTAGGTGGCGCCGCCCACGCGCTTGGGCTTGCACTCGAGGGTCGGACGGACGTTGTCCATGGCCTTCTTGAAGACGGAAAGGGCGTCGCCGTCGCTCTTCTGAGCAACGATGTCGAACGCACCGTAAACGACGCGCTCGGCGGTGGACTTCTTACCGTCGAGAAGAACCTTGTTGATGAGCTGCGTCACGAGGCGGTTGTTGTATACCGGATCCGGCAGGACCTCACGACGATGGGCTTTGGATGCACGACGCGGCATGTGTATATCTCCTCTAAACTCAGAAACACTCGTAGTCGAGTTGCGCGTTGCGCCTTGCGGCCGCGGAACCTAAGTCCCGGTGGCCGGCGCAGAGCGCGGTCACGTTAGGTGCGCGGATAAGCGCGGGTGAAGTTACTGCTTCGGGCGCTTGGCACCGTAGTGCGAGCGGGACTGCTTGCGGTTCTGAACCGCGGCGCAGTCGTAGGAGCCGCGAATGATCTTGTAACGCACACCAGGCAGGTCGCGCACACGGCCGCCGCGGATGGCGACGATGGAGTGCTCCTGCAGGTTGTGACCCTCGCCCGGGATGTAGGCCGTGACCTCGATGCCGTTCACGAGACGGACACGGGCGACCTTACGGAGTGCCGAGTTAGGCTTCTTGGGGGTCGTGGTGTAAACGCGGGTGCACACGCCGCGCTTCTGGGGGTTGTGCTGCAGGGCCGGGTTCTTGGACTTCTTGGCGACCTTGGTGCGGCCTTTGCGCACGAGCTGGTTGATTGTAGGCAAAGCTTTCTCCTTCTCACTTACGTTCCAGCTAGGATGAGAGGTGCAACGGCTAGCCTCGGGGCGTCAGCATCCACCCACGAAACAGCAGGAGATACTTTACGCGCGGGTTCCAGGCGTGTCAACAGACCACGCGTCCGGGCGTTTCTACAAAACCAGCTGAATGCGGAAAGTCTTCACATTTGACAACAGGCGCTGCCGCATGCCTGTGCGCCGTGCCTACGCACCGCTCCCCTCTTCGGCAAACGGCTCGGGCATCAAGGCTCCTCCGGCGTAGCGGGCGGCGATGTCTGCGACCTCGCCGGTATAGATAAAGCGCTCGAGGCGCTCCGCGGGCGTGCGGCCGAGAAGCGCGTCGAGCTCGCGCGTGCGGGCGCTCCCGATGACCAGCGCGTCGGCTCGGCACCCCGGCTCGAAGCTGCCCGACGGCTCGGCGAAGCCTGCGAAGCTGCCCGGCGCCTTCGTGGCAAGGTACAGCGCCTCGGCGAGCCCAAGGGCGCGCTCGCTCTCCTCGCGTACGCGGCGCAGCTTTGACGCGCGCACGGCGCACGCCATGTGCGCGGGCAGGCCGAGGTTGCTGCCGCCTGCCACGTCGCTCGCCACGGCGCAGGCAACGCCCGCGTCAAGAGTGCGCGTGAGCGGCATCACGCCGCTCGTAAGGTTGGCGTTCGACTGCGGGCAATGGGCGACAAGCACCTCGCGACGGCGCAGCAGGTCGATCTCGCACGGTTTGAGCCACACGCCGTGCGCCAGGATCGTGCGCGCCTGCGGCATGAGGCCGTACTCCTCGTATACGTGCGCGTAGCTCTCGCTTGCCGGATGCAGACTCGCCACGAGCTCGACCTCAGAGCGGTTCTCGTCCACATGCGACTGAACGGGCAGCTCGTGCTTCTCGACCAGCACGCCGAGGCCCTCCATGAGGCGCTCCGTGGTCGAGGGGACAAAGCGCGGCGTGACGATGAGCCCCACGCGCTCAAGCTCCTCGCGCGCACGCAGGGCGAGCTCCTCGGTCTCCGCGACGGAGCGCGCGGGATTCTCGGCAAGCGAGGCGGGAGCGTTGCGGTCCATGTTGACCTTGCCCACGAGCGCGGTGAAGCCTGCGGCGTCGGCGAGGCGCATGAGCTCCCACGTGGCAGGCGCGTGCACGGTGCCGAAGGCAACAAAACGCAGCGTGCCCTGACGCCACAGCTCGCGCAAGAACGCGCGGTACGCGCGAGAGGCAAACCCTGCGTCCGCAAAGCGCGCCTCGAGCGGGAAGGTCCGACGCTCGAGCCAGGGAAGCAGCTCCTCGTCCATTCCGATGCCGGCGTTCAGATACTGCGGCGCATGCACATGCGCGTCGACAAACGCCGGGACGATGAGCGCGTCGCCCCAGTCTTCGATCGGCTCGTCTGCAAGGTCGGCAGGCAGCTCGCGGTAGACGCCGCGCACCACGGCTCCGTCCGCAACGAGATAGGAGGCCTCGCTCACCTCGAGCCGTGTGGGCTCGGGCGCCCACACCACGGTGCCTTTGAGAATCATGTCTAACCCTTCTGGTCGGCGCGACGCAGCGGCATGCCCGCCCCGGCGTCGCACGGGGTGCACATAAGCGCGCGCTCAGACAATGCGCGTCCGAGCGCGCGCTTATGCGCAGCCCGCGAGAGCCGCGCGCCCAGTCACCGGGCGCGCGGCGCGGAGTTGCGAGGGCGCTCCTAGCGCGCCGCCTTCTCAAGCGCTTCCTCGTCGCGCTTGAGCTGGCTTTTCTCGTACACCTTGAAGAACGGATAGTAAATGGCCAGGCTGAGAGGAATCAGCACCAGCGTGAACACGACGTTGCGCCAGTCCATGCTCGAGAGGAAGGCCTGGGCAAAGAACGGCGTGAACGACGGATCGACGATATAACCGAGCCCGATCAGCCCCACCGACTGCGCCACATAGGTGAGCGTCAGCGTAACGATGGGCGTGAGGATGAACGGGATGGCGATGATGGGGTTGAACACGACGGGCAGGCCGAAGATGACCGGCTCGTTGATGCCGCAGATGCCCGGGATCAGGGCGAGCTTGCCGAGCGTGCGGTTCTCGGGCACCTTGGAGAGGATCATGAGGATGATGAGGCCGAGCGTGTTGCCCGCGCCGCCCATGACCGAGATACGGTACATCTGCAGGTTCATGACGTGGGTGAGCGCCTCGCCTGCGGCGAACTGATCGGCGTTGAGACCGGTCTCGGCAACGCCCAGGGTAAACACGATCGGGAAGATGATCGAAGAGCCGTTGACGCCGAAGAGCCACAGGACCTGGCCGAGCGTCACCACCAAAAGGAAGCCGGGCAGGCTGTTGGCAATGTCGAGGCCCGGGGTGAGGGCCTGCATGACGGCGGCGGGGAAGCTGAGCCTGAGGCCCGCGATGAAGCCGAGGTTGATGCCGTAGAAGATCACGATGTTGGCGAGCAGCGGCAGAAGCGAGCTCATGAAGGTGGCAACCGCCGGAGGAATGCTCGGCGGGAGCGTGAGCTTCATGTTGTGCTTGTCCATGAAGTGGGTGACCTCGACCGAAAGCAGGCCGATGATGATGGCCACGAAGAGGCCGTCGGCGCCGAGGTACTGCGTCTGGATGGTGCCGTCGGCAACGGGCGTGGCGACCATGAGGAAGGTCACGACCGAGATGATGCCGCTGTTGGCAGTGGGCAGACGGTACTCGTCGGCAAGCGAGTGCGCAATGCCGAAGGCCGAGATGAGGCCCGTGAGGCCGAACGTGAGGTTATAGGGCGTGGTGATGGCGTTGTAGTTCTCGGTCGCCCAGGTCTTCCACGCCGCGAGCGCCTGCATAAGGACGTTGGCGGTGGCGGGGTCGTACTGGTCCATGTTGATGGGCGGGTTCGCGACGATGAGGAAGAACGCGCCGATCACCATGAAGGGCAGGCTCAGGAACATGCCGTCCGAGATGGCCATGAGATGGCGCTCTCCGCCGATCTTCTCGGCAAAGGGCTGGATCTTGTCGTTTAAGCGATCGAGAAGAGAGGTGTTGCTCATGATAAGCCGCCTTTTCTTGTCGAAATCTGTAAAGCGTAAATCGTCAGGCGTCTTTAAGCCTGGATGGCGCTGAACTTGAACGCCGAGGGGATGACCTTGTCGGGGCTGTAGTGCTTGAGCAGCTCGCCGTACTCCTCGCGGTAGGTGTTGCTGACCTCGGCCTGCGGGGTCACGCGGCACGCCACGTTGAAGAAGTGCTCCGAGTCGCGGCCCATCTGCTGGCCGCGCACCGTGTGCTTGTCGAGCGCGTAGTCGGGGATCTCGGGCACGTACCCCATGGCAAAGTTCTTGATCACGATGTTCTTGAGGAAGTCGGTGGAGCGGTCCTTCTCGGATTCGCAGAGGTAGCGGATCGCGTGGAAGAAGAACATCGCACGGTCGCTCTCGTTGTACTGGAAGGTCTGGCGCATCTGGTTGAGCGCGTTGACGATCACCGCAGCCTCGGGGTTGCCCATGCCGATGTCCTCGACCGAGATGGCGAGCAAACGGCGCCAGAGCTTCTCCTCCCACGCCGGCGAGGTGATGTACATCTCGTAGGCAAACTCGCAGGCAGCGCGCTCGTTGCCGCGGCGGATGCTCTTCTGCAGGGCGGAGATGACCTCGTCACCCGGCAGGCCGTTGCGCGTCTTGCTGCGCGCCCAAGGATCCTCCACGAAGGGGATCTCGCGAGGCTGCGCCTGACCTCCCTCCGCGGCGTTCTGCTGCTCGTGCGTGCTTTGTTCTGCCATGGCATCTCCTGTCTCTCGTCGTTGGCAGATCTCGCTGGTGCTCGGCGGTGCGACGGCTCTCCTGCGCGCCGCCGCAAGGCGATTGCGTCGGGCAAATCGGCAATAAAAAACGCCCGCCGCATAACCAGTCACCCTCGCCGCTGGCCGTTGGGGGGCGCGTACAGCGTTGGATGGGCTGCTTATGCCGGCGGACGCTCATACGTTGCGCGGTTTTGTGATGCCCAAAAAGCAATTATACGCCAGCTTCTCGTGGTTTACCTCGTGTTTTGCAGGTTGCTCGCATCGGTTTGGCCGCAGGCATGCGCCGCGTGCCCATGCGGAATTGCCGCAACCACGCGCCGAGCCAACGTCTCTGCTTGCCGCACGTCCCCAGAGACCCTCCTTGCGCAAGCAAACGTGCGCGCTGGCGTACCATAAGGGCGTCGAAGGAGGAACCATGGCAGACAAGAAGCGGCGCGTAACCATCGGAGCAGACGGAACCATCCACGTAGAGCCCGAGCACAGCGCACAGAACGGCAGCGGCGTCCAAACAACGCGCGCAGCCGCGGCACCGAGCGGCACGAGCATCGGCGCCGACGGCACGATCCATGTAAACCGCGGCGGCAAGCAGCCAAACGCACCCTCTGCCACTGCTGCCCAACCCGCCGGGAAGCCTGCGCAGACCTCAGCGACAAGCCCTGCCTCGCCGCAGGCGGCAACCGCGCAACGCCCGACCCTGCTCAGCCATGTCATGGGCATCATCGGCGTTGCTGCGTACCTGTTCTGCTCGGCAGACACCTGCCTGCGCGAGATGCTTGACCTTACGCCCCAGCAGATCATCATGCTCAACGATATCGGCGAGCCCCTGGCGTTTGCGATGGTGGCCTTTGTCGTGTACGCGATCTACGCGTTTGCCACCGGCAAGCCGCGCAGCACTACCTTGGAGTTCTCGGGGCGCGTGTGGCTTCTTTTGGCCGTCTTCGGCATCGGATGCATGATCGCGGGGGCCTTCCCCTCGTTCATCCCCTTCTGCTTCGCTGCCGGCATCATCGCGCTGGTGGGCACCATCGCAAGCCGCCGGAGCTCGTAGCGGGCCCATCACGCCTAAGCCCAAAGCCAACCACCGCAAAAAGCCCCGTCCCTCAGGTGCTTGTTCCCTGAGTGACGGGGCAAGTCGTCAAAGCGGCTGTCGTCTAATGCGCGCGGGCGTTGAGCTCGCCGGCGAGCTCGCCGAGCGTCACGCCCTCGGCACGGCACACCACGAGCAGGTGGTAGATAAGGTCGGCCGCCTCATAGCGAACATGGTCGTGATCGTGATCCTTGGCTGCCATAACCACCTCGACCGCCTCCTCGGCGACCTTCTTCAACCGGTAGTCCTCGGGACCTCTGAGCAGGCGCGCGGTGTAGCTCTCCTCCGCGCTCGCGCCCGACTCGTCGCGCTGCGCGATAACCGACGCGAGCTTCTCGAGCGTCTCCCCTATGTTCCCGGGCACCACGTTGGCCGTTCTCTCGCCCATGGCTCCTCCTATGCGTCCAAACGTTTGAAAAAGCAGCTGCGCGCGCCCGTATGGCAGGCAGGACCCGGCGAGTCGACCTTTGCGAGCAGCGTGTCGGAGTCGCAGTCGGCCCACAGCTCGCGCACCTGCTGCATGTTGCCGCTCGTAGCGCCCTTGTTCCACAGCTCGCTGCGGCTCCGGCTCCAAAACCACGTGGTGCCGGTCTCGAGCGTGAGGCGCAGCGACTCGGCGTTCATCCAGGCGACCATAAGGACCTCGCCGGTGTCGTACTGCTGGACCACGCACGGGATAAGACCGTTGGCGTCGAACTTCAGACTATCGATATCCATGCGCACTCCTTGCGTACCTCTCGCTGCGCAGGCGACCCGCATACCGGGCGCCTGCCCCCAAACACAACATGCCTGCCGTGAGGCGGTCTAGAAGTCGAGGCGCACCGGAATACCCTGGCTCGCCATGTACTCCTTGACCTGGCGGATCGTGTACGTGCCAAAGTGGAACACGCTTGCGGCGAGCACCGCGTCCGCCTCGCCCTCGATGACGCCCTCGGCAAAGTGCTCGAGCGTGCCCACGCCGCCCGAGGCTATGACGGGAATCGGCACGGCGCGCGCCACCGCGCGGGTAAGCGCGAGGTCAAATCCCTCTTTGGTGCCGTCGCGGTCCATGCTCGTCAGGAGAATCTCGCCGGCGCCGCGGCGCGCGGCCTCCTCGGCCCATGCAACGGCATCGATGCCCGTGGGCACGCGCCCGCCCGCCAGGTACACTTCCCACCGATCAGGACCGCGCAGGTCGCCGTTAAAGTGGTTGCCCGCCACGGGGTCGTCGTCGGGCGCGGCGGCCTTGCCGTCCTGGCCCTCCGACGCGTCCTGCTGCTCGGCGTAGCGGAGCTTCTCCATGATCGAAGCGGCGCCGAGGCCGGAACCGTTGCCGCGGAAGCCCTCGGGGCCCACGCGCTTGGCGTCGATGGCAACCACCACGGCCTGGCTCCCGAACGCGGTGGCGGCACGGGTGATGAGCTCGGGGTCGCGCACGGCAGCGGAGTTGACCGAGACCTTGTCGGCGCCTGCCGCCACCATGGCGCGCATGCCCTTCACGTCGCGGAAGCCGCCGCCCACGGTGTAGGGAATCCGCAGGTCGCACGCCGCGCGCCCTGCCAGATCGATCGTGGTCGCGCGGTTGTCCGACGTAGCCGTGATGTCGAGAAACACCACTTCGTCGGCGCCGGAACGGTCGTACGCGGCAGCGAGCTCGATGGGGTCGCCCGCATCGCGGAGGCCCACGAAGTTAACGCCTTTCACCACGCGCCCGTCGCGCACGTCGAGACACGGGATGACTCGCTTGGTCAGCATGAGCGCCCTCCTTCTTCATCGTTACCAACGGGATCATGAGAGGCGCTGCGGGGCGCGGCGCACGCCGCCGCCTCGAGCGCCTCCTCGAGCGAGAAGTTCCCCTCGTAGAGCGCGCGACCGCAGATCACGCCCTCGAACGCGCCCGGAGCAGCCGCCTCGGCAGCCGCAACGGCGCGGATGTCGTCCAAGCGGGCGACGCCGCCCGAGACCACCACCGGGAACCCGGCGCACGCGGCAATGCCGCGGTAGGCGTCGAGATCGATGCCGGTCTGCATGCCGTCGCGCGCGATATCGGTGAACACCAGATGACGGTACCCGAGCTCTGCCAGGTGCCTGACGACGTCGGCCGCTTTGAGGCCGGCGCCCTCGCGCCAACCGTTGACCTTGACCGCGCCGTCGCGCGCAGCCACATCGGCGCAGAGCAGCTCGCCGTAGCGCGCCGCTGCCTCGGCGGCGAACTCCTCGTCGCGCACAAGGGCCGTCCCGATCGCGATACGCGCCGCGCCGAGCTCGCGGAGCTCCTCGATGCGTTCGAGCGACCGAACGCCTCCGCCCACGTCGACCGAGATGCCGCGCACGCCGCAGATCGCCTTGATGGCGGCAAGGTTGGCGGCGCGGGCGTCCTCGTCCTCCTCGAACGCGGCGGAAAGGTCGACCACGTGGATCCACGCGGCGCCCCGTCGGCAAAAGTCCTCGGCAACGGCCGCGGGATCGTCGGAGTACACGGTCATGCGCGAGCGATCACCGCGCTCCAGGCGCACCACCTTGCCGCCGATGAGGTCGATAGCGGGAAAGAGCCTGATCATGCGCGCACCTCGTCCAACGACGCGCGCACGATGCACTCGGTTTCGACGATCTCGGCAAAGTTGCGCAGGATCGCAAGGCCCGTGGCCGAGGACTTCTCGGGATGAAACTGGCAGCCGTAAACGTTTCCGCGCGCCACGACAGCCGGGAAGCTGCGCACGTAGTGCGTGCGCGCCATGACAATGTCGTCTTCGGCCGTTTCGGCGGCATAGGAGTGCGTGTAGTAAAAGTTCGCGCCGTTGGCAACGCCCTCGAGCAGGGCGCACGACGCGCCGCGCTCGGTAAAGTCGACCTGGTCCCAGCCCACGTGCGGCACCTTGAGACGCGTGCTCACCAGCCGCGTGCACTCTCCCGGAAAGACCCCGAGACCCTCCACCCACGCGGTCAGGGGCTGCTCCACGAGCGCGCAGGCGATGGTGGAGCTCGCGGTTACCGTGCGCTCGCTGCCGCGCTCAAAGAGCAGCTGGAGCCCGAGGCAGATCCCCAGAAACGGCACGCCGGCATCAATGGCCTCGCGCACCGCGTCGGCCTGCCCGCTCTTGCGCATGAACGACATCGCGTCCCCAAAGCTGCCGACGCCGGGCAAAACCAGGCCCGCCGCGGCCTTGATCTGCTCGGGATCGTCGGAGACGAGCACGCGGGCGCCCACGGCGGCAAGCCCGCGCTCGACGCTCGAGAGGTTTCCCTTGTGGTAGTCGATAACTACGATGGTCGGATCGAAGCCCATAGGTCGTCCTTTCCTACAGAGAGCCCTTGGTGGAGGGAACGCCCGAAACGCGGGGGTCGAGCTCGCAGGCACGACGCAGCGCGCGGCCGAACGCCTTGAAGGCCGCCTCGATGATGTGGTGGGAGTTTGCGCCGGCCAGCTCGCGCACATGAAGCGTGGCACGGGCGTCGCGGGCAAACGCGTAGAAGAACTCGACGGCGAGCTCGGTATCGAAACTGCCGACGCGCTCGGTGGGGAGCGGAAGCGAGCAGTACGCCTGGCCGCGGCCCGAAAGGTCCACGACCGCCTGCACGAGCGCCTCGTCGAGCGGCACCGCAACGTCGGCAAAGCGCGTGACGCCGCGCTTGCTGCCCAGGGCCTGGCAGAACGCCTGCCCGAGCACGATGCCCGTGTCCTCTACGGTATGGTGGGCGTCGACCTCAACGTCGCCTGTGGCCCTGACGGTGAGGTCGAAGAGGCCGTGGCGGCTCATCGCGTCGAGCATGTGATCGAAGAACGGCACCCCGGTATCGATATGCGCCGTGCCCGAACCGTCGAGGTCGAGCTCGACGACGACGTCGGTCTCGCCCGTCGTGCGGTGAACGGTCGCCGTGCGGTGCGCCGCTGGCGCCGCCGCATCGTCTTCCGAAGCGTCTCCTGCGGGCTCGGCGGGCTGCGCACCTCCGGTCGCTGCCGCATCGTCGGCAGAAGAAGCCTTCTCCGGAGCAGCTGCGACCGTTGCCGCCGCGAGCTCGTCGGCGATGCCCGCCGCGGCAAATAGATTGTCAGCGCCCTTCTCCGCAGCCGCATCGTCGGCGCTCTTCTCGGCGCCCTCGTCCGCGGGCACTGCCTCCGCAGCAGCAGCCGCCTCGGCCTCGGGCTCAACGTCTACAACGTCCGAGGTCTGCGCAGCAGGCGCCGCGTCCTGGCTGGCGGCAGCGTCCTCGGGAACGGTGACCTCGTCGGGCTCGCAGACCGGCTCGGCCTCGAGCGCGTACCCGCGGGAGCCGAACGCTGCGGCCCCCGCGTCGGGCTCAGGAGCCGACGGCGCCCCGGACGCGGGCGAAGGCTGCGCGCCCCTGTAGGCGCTGGTCGTCCGGTAGTACGAGCCCGCAGCTCCTTTGTTCTTGCGGCGGGTATTCCTATAGACCGTCATCGGCCCTCCCCTGTCAGCTCGGCCAGGGCGGCGATCACCGCGTCGTTCTCGCTCGGCGTGCCCACGGTGATACGCAGGCAGTTCTCGAGCCCTGGCGCATACGAAAAGTCACGGACGAGGATGCCGTACTCGTCGCGCAGGCGACGCCGCACGGCGCTCGCATCGGGAAGCACCCGGACGAGCAGAAAATTCCCCTCGCTAGGCCATACCGTAACAGAAAGCGAAACCCCCGAAGCGGAAGCGGCGGAATCGTCCGCAAGCGGCGCCGCCAAGGCGCGCAGGGCACCGGCAAGGCGGGCGCGCTCCGCCTTGATCTGCTCGACCACGGGCGCGTACGCCTCCCGCGCCCCGACGGCGGCACGGGCGACGGCCTGTGTGAGCACGTTGACCGAGTAGATCTGCCGCACCGCGGCGAACACCTCGATGACGTCGGCGGCGGCGAGCACGTAGCCGCAGCGAATGCCCGCCGCGCCAAACGCCTTGGAAAGGGTCTTGAGAATCACGAGGTTGTCGTGGGCGGCAAGGAGCGGCACCGCCGAAGAGCCCCCCGACGCGAACTCGCCGTAGGCCTCGTCAACCATCACGAGCCCGGGGCACGCCTCGCAGACGCGCTCGACAAGGCCGAGGTCAACCAGGTTGCCCGTGGGGTTGTTCGGCGAGGTGAGGATCACCAGGCTTGCCGTTGACGCGGCCCGCACAGCGGCATCGGCGTCGACCTCGAACGTCTCGGGATCGCGCCACACGCGCTCCACCTTGGCACCCGTGAGCGATGCGAAGAACGCGTACTCGCTGAAGTCGGGCGGAAACGTCAGGAGCGTGCGCCCTTCTCCGCCAAAGGCGAGCAAAAAGTTGTAGAGAAGCTCGTCTCCGCCGTTGCCCACGCACACGGCGTCGCGGCTCACGCCGTGCCAACGCGCGAGCTCGTCGCGCAGGTTGTTGGACATGGGGTCGGGGTAGCGATTGAACGGCACCACCGAAAGCGCCGCCGAAATGGCGTCGCGCGCAGCCCCGGGCAAGGGGTACGTGTTCTCGTTTGCCGAGAGATTGATCGGCGTGGGCGTGAAGTTTGGGTCGTATGGCTCGATGCCGGTCAGGTGCGGCTGCAGAAGCTCCTGCATTCGCGGCGATAGCTGCGCCATGCGCTCGCCCCCCTACAGCCCGCGGGCGGCAGCGCCGTCCGCAACCGTGCGCGCGTCGTCGCCCGGCCAGGCAACGCCCGTGAGGTCAACGCTGCTCAGGGCGTCGTACGACACGGCCTCCGCCCCCTTCTCGAGCGCGCGGCGCCTGAGCCCCGCCGAAAGCGCATGCGCCCAGAGCCCCTCGGCCTCGGCGAGCGTCTGCGTGGCGGGCGCATCGGCGAGAAGGCCTTCGGGCGTATAGCAGATGACCGACGAGCGCTTGACGAAGTCCTCGACCGAAAGCGGGTTGGAGAACACCGCCGTGCCGCCCGTCGGCAGCGTGTGGTTGGGACCGGCCACGTAGTCGCCCAGCGGCTCGGAGCTCCATGCGCCGATGAAGATGGCGCCTGCGTTGCGAATGCGGCCGAGAAGCCCAAGGGCGTCGGCGCAGTGGAGCTCGAGGTGCTCCGGCGCGATGACGTTGACCGCGTCGACGGCGGCGGCGAGGTCCGCCGCGACGATGACCATGCCCTCGTTCTCGAACGAGGCGCGGGTAATGTCGGCGCGCGGGCTCTGCGCCACGAGCAGCTCGATGCCGCGCTCGACCTCCGCGGCAAACGCCGCGTCGCAGGTCACCAGGTAGCATGCGGCAAGCGGATCGTGCTCGGCCTGCGCCATGAGGTCGGCGGCCACCACAAGGGGCTCGGCAGTGGCGTCGGCGAGCACGCACACCTCGGAGGGGCCCGCCACCATGTCGATGCCGACGTCGCCCGAGACGAGCTGCTTGGCGGCGGCCACGTACGCGTTGCCCGGGCCGGTGATCTTGTCGACCTTGGGAACGGACTCTGTGCCGTAGGCGAGCGCCGCCACGGCCTGGGCGCCGCCGA
Organism: uncultured Collinsella sp.; assembly: GCA_949287065.1. GTDB lineage: Bacteria > Actinomycetota > Coriobacteriia > Coriobacteriales > Coriobacteriaceae > CALUOB01. The sequence goes on along the minus strand of CASEEV010000075.1, from coordinate 7,380 downwards.
TGGTGTAGATCTCGTCGACGCCGGCAACCTTGGCCGCCGCGAGCGTGTACGGCGAGATCGGGCTGGAGCCCGCGCTGTTCTCGGCCTTTTGCGGCGGGGTCACCATGACCACGCGCTCAACGCCGGCGACCTTGGCGGGAATGGCGTTCATGAGCACGGTGGAGGGGTACTGCGCGCGACCGCCCGGCACGTAGATGCCCGCCGCGGCGACCGGCGTGACCTTGACGCCGAGCATCGTGCCGTCGGCGCGCGTAGTGAACCACGACTGTTCGACCTCGCGCTCGTGGAACGCGCGGATCTGGGCGGCGGCCTTCTCGAGCGATGCCACGAAGGCGTCGTCGAGCCCCTCGAGCGCACGGTCGATCACGTCCTGCGGCAGCCTGAAGCTCTTGAGTTCAACGCCGTCGAACTCGCGGCAGCAGCGCGCGAGCGCCTCGTCGCCCCCCTCGCGGACCTGCGCCACAATCTGGCGCGCGCCCTCCACGATATGCGCCGGCAGCACCCCCTGGCGCGTGAGCTGGGAAGATGCCAGGCGCTCGCCCGGAGCCAGCGTAACCGTCTTCATTTGGAGCCCCTTTCTGACCAAGGGCGAGCCCTCGGCCCTACGCTGCGACGCAAAACGGGGTCGCGCCCGCCGCGTCGATTGAGAAAAGCGCCGCTTCGCAAGCGGCGCCGTACGTTCCATCGCTTCAAGGTACCACGCGCAACTCGTGCAGTCGTCGGCCCCGCGCGCTGACCCAAGATCGTTACACGCGAGCTGCGGCGGGAGGGCCTACGCCCGCGCGGCGGCTGCGGCGAGCTTCTCGCCGAGTTCGCGCACGCGCGCGTCTTGGCGGGCGCGACCGGGGTTCACGAAGAACCGCGCGGTGCACTCGAGGATCTCGCCCGTCACAACGAGGTTGTTCTCGCGCAGGGTCGTGCCTGTGGCCGTGATGTCGACGATGCGGTCGGTCATGCCCACGATGGGACCGAGCTCGATGTTGCCGTGCAGGTGCACGATGTCGGCCTGCATGCCGAGGCGCTCGTAATAGGACTGGGCGATCTTGGGGTACTTGGTCGCCACGCGCAGCGCGCCGCGGCGCGCGTACGCCGCAGCCGTGCGCTCCGCGGCGCCCTCCGGCTCGGCCTCGATGAACCTGCACGCGCCGAACCCGAGATCAGCGAGCTGCAGCAGCCCCAGGTCGGCCTCGATCAGCGAGTCGCGTCCGCAGATGCCGCAGTCGGCGCCGCCGCAGCTCACAAACGCCGGGGCATCGGTGGCGCGCACGATCACGTACTCAACGTCGCCGCCCGGCACCACGAGGCGCCTGCCCGGGCTTCGCAGCTCCGAAACGTCGAGTCCGGCAGCCTCGAGAAGGTCCACCGAGCCCGTGAACAGCGAGCCCTTGGGAACCGCGATTCTCAGGCGGCGCGGTTCCCCGGCGCCTCCGGCGCGCACGCCCTTCTCGTCCGCCTCGTCGAGAACGGCCTCGAGGCGCTCGAGCGAGAGCGCGAAGCCCGCTGCGGGGAGCGCGCCGGAGCCCGTGCCGAACGACGAGTCGTAGCGCCCGCCGGAGGCGACGCACTCGGCAAGATCGCCGGCATAGGCCTTGAAGAGCAAGCCCGTGTAATAGTCGAAGGAGTTCATGATCGAGAAGTCAAAGCGCAGACGGTCGGCCTCGCCGTGCTCGGCAAAGTACGCCGCGAGCGCACGCAGCTCGTCGGTTGCCGTGGAGAGAATGCCCGCCGCCGCGATGAGCTCCTCGGCGCGGTCGAGAACCTCAGCGCCGCCGTGCAGGCGCGGCATCTCGCGCAGCGCCTCGGCGAGCTCGGGCTCCAGGTCCGACGCGGCGAGGGCCTGGTCGAGGTCGACCAGGTCGTTGCCGTGCACGAGCGCGAGCACGGTCTGCGCGAGCTCGGGATCGCCTACGCGCGCAAGCAGCGCCTGCAGCGGGCGCACGCTGCCGCACACGATCTTCCAGTCGGCGATGCCGAGTGCGTGGAGCGCCTCGGCCACGAGCGACACGAGCTCCGCATCGGCAGATGCGCCGCCGATGCCGATGAGCTCCGCGCCGAGCTGGGTGAACTGGCGCTCGCGACCGGCGAGCTGGGGCTGCTCGCGCACGACCGCGCCCTGGTAGCGCAGGCGCAAAGGAAAGCTCAGGCTCTCGCGCCGAGCGTTGACAAGACGGATGACCGGTTGCGTAAGGTCCGAGCGCACCACCATCGGCCGCCCAGCGTCGTCGAAGAGCCTGAAGGGCGCGTCGTCGGCACGCCCCGCCGCGTCGAGCGCGGCCGCCGTCTCGAGTAGCGGCGTCTCGACCGGCTGGTAGCCGCGTGCGTTCATGCAGTCGGCGACCGTGCGCACGATCTTCTCGCGCACGAGCGCCTCTTCGGGCAGAATGTCGCGAAAGCCCCAGGGAGCTGCGATCATGTTGTTCTCCTATCACTGGGCCGGCCCTATGCGCAAGGCCGAGCAGGTATGGCGTACGCATGATTATACGCGGCGGTAATACGCGCAGATCGACTGTGCGCTGCATGTCAGACCGATAAATCAGCTGGAGATACTTTAGCATACTAAAGCGTTTTGACACCAAAACGTTACGTTCCTTACAAAGCGCTATCATGTTCGGGCAGCGGAGGCGCAGCGCCCCGCCGCTTTTTGCACGTATCGCTCTGCCCGAGGTGACCATGCCCTCCACCGAACCCGCTCCTCGCCCGCCCGCGCCCGCAGCAGGCCCGGCGCCGCGCAAACGCGTCGCGCTCTACGACAACCTCAAGGGCATCCTCATCGTCCTCGTGGTCTTCGGGCACATGATGCACCCGGTTCACAACGCCAACCCGGCGCTCAGCACGTGCTTCGACCTCATCTACCTCTTCCATATGCCGCTCTTCGTGTTTCTCTCGGGGCTCTTTGCCAAGGGCGCGTACCGCGACGGCAAGCTCAACGTCAACCGCATCGTCTCGTTTCTCGTCATGGGCCTGTGCTACCAGGCGGCCCTTCTCGCCATCAACGGCGTGCTGCTCGACAAGCCCTGGCGTCTTCTGCTCTTTACCTCGGCGCCGTGGTACCTCGTAGGCATGGCGGGCTGGTACGCCCTCACGCCGCTGCTCAGCCGCCTCGGGCCCGCGCGCGGCATGGCGGCGAGCCTCGCCGTGTCGCTTGCCTGGGGATGCGTCGACCTCTCCAACGGGTTCTTGGCCCTGAGCCGCACGTTGGCGTTTCTCCCCTGTTTTGCCGCGGGGTACTACTGTCCGCTCGACCGCTGCGCAAAGCTCAAGCAGTGCCGGTCGCTTTGGATCGCCGTAGTCGCCGCCGTGCTTATCGCCCTCCCGCGCCTATTTGACGCGCATGCGTACGACTGGTTCTTCCAGCTCGTATACGGCGACAACCCTTACGCGGGCGCGTTTGGCCCCGGCGTCGCCGGCACGGGCATGCTCTCGGTCATCGCAAGCCCTGCCTCGGCGCTCAGCGGCATGGCCGAGAAGCTCATGGTCTTGGGCATAGCGGCCGTCTTCTCGCTCGCCGCTCTCAAGCTCGCGCCGGCGCGCGCGTCGTGGCTGACCGTGCTCGGCGAACGCACCTTGCAGATCTACGTGCTTCATCGCCTCATCAGGGCGTGGCTTACGTTCCGCACCGACTTCTACGACCTGCCCGTGCTTCTCGACCCCGTTTTGGGCACCGCGATTATTGCGCTCTTGTCCGCCGCGGTCGTGGCCCTCTGCGCGCTCCCGGCCTTTACCAAGCCCTTCGACCGGCTCGCCCGCCGTCGCTGGCTCCCATCCCCTCCTGCCAAATAACACCGTTAACAGCGCTGTTTGGCATGGGTCAAACACCTATATCTACCTGCGGCTTTACTCCATTTGCCTAGCTCAGACAGGTCGGCCAAAATCCGCCGTTAACGGCGTTATTTGGCCTGAGGGCCAGCAACTACGGCCGAGAAGGACAAAAACAGCCCGCCTCCTTAGGGGAGACGGGCTGTTGTTCGTAGCGCGGTGCCTGAGCTTACGAGAGGCGCTTAGTCCTCCTGCTCCTCAGGATGCTGCTCGTCGGAGTCGACCAGCTGGTTGAGAAGCTCGTCGAGCGAGGCCATGTCCTCGTTGATGACGCCGGGCTTGGACTCGGTCTTCTCGCCCTCTGCCGGGCCGCCGATCATCTCCTCGTCGTCGTAGTGGCGCGGGGCACTCGAGCCGAGCAGAATGTCGTCGGGGCCGTCCGGCGAGAACACCATCTGCAGCAGCTGGGACAGGTCCTCCTCGTCTGCCACGTCCTCGTTGTTGTCGAGGATGTAGAGAAGGTTGCGAGCCTCGAGGCCGTCGCGGAGCTCCTCGATGGCCTTGGCGCCGATGCCGTCGATGCGGAGCAGGTCCTCCTCGGACTTGCCCACCAGGTCGCCGACGGTCTCGATGCCGACCTCGCTGAACTTGTTGGTCCAGCGCTGGCTCACGCCGAGGTCGTCGAACAGGTACAGACGGGCGTCGTCGGCCGAGATGGTGTGGCCGTTCTTGGTGAAGCTGCCGTTGCCGTCGTACTCGTCGAAGCCCGACCAGTCGAGCTGCTGGGGCAGCTGCTCCTCGAGATCCCTGACCTCGGAGGGGGCCCACTCGGGCAGTACCTTGGCGTTGGGCGAGGTCGGGCCGTCGATGGCCTTGTAACCCTCGGGCGTACGGTAGGTGAGCTGCGCGTTGGCGTAGGCCTTGAGGCCCGTGCCGGCCGGGATCTTCTTGCCCACGATGACGTTGGACTTGAGGTCCATGAGGTGGTCGACCTTGCCCTCGATGGCGGCCTCGGTCAGAACGCCCGCGGTACGGACGAACGACGCGGAGCTGAGCCAGGAGTCGATGGAACTCGAGACCTTCATGGTGCCGAGGATGCGCGGCTCGGCCGCAGGCGGAGTGCCGCCGGCGAGCGCGACGCGCTCGACCTCGTCGGCGAACTCGTAGCGGTCGACGTACTGGCCGAGCAGGTAGCGCGAGTCGCCGGGGTCGGTCACCTGGACGCGACGCAGCATCTGACGGGCGATAACCTCGATGTGCTTGTCGTTCAGGTCGACGCCCTGCGAGGTGTAGACCTCCTTGACCGACTGAACGAACGTGTGCATCGTGCTCTCGATGTCGGTGAGGCGACGCAGGTTGCGGAAGTTGACGAAGCCGCGAGTCAGCTGATCGCCGGCGCGAACCATGCAGCCGTCCTCGATGCCGGGCATGAAGCGGACCGAAGCCGGCACGCGCTTCTCGTCGAGCACGCGCGTGGGATCGTCGAGGTCGAGGATGCTGAGGATGTACTCGGAGCGCTCGGGCTTGATGCGGAGCAGGCCGGAGTACGGAGCGAGGTCGGCCTCGCGACCGAGGATCTTCTCGTTGACGTTGCCGACGACGTCGAACATACGGCCGACGGTGGGCAGACCCTGGGTAATGTCGTCAGCGCCTGCAACGCCGCCGGAGTGAATCGTACGCATCGTGAGCTGGGTGCCAGGCTCGCCGATCGACTGTGCGGCGATGATGCCGACCGCCGTGCCGATGGCAACGGGGCGACGGGTCGAGAGGTCCCAGCCGTAGCACTTCTGGCAGACGCCGTCCTTGGAGTGGCAGGTGAGAATCGCGCGGAGCTTGACCGACTTGAGGCCCTCGTCGAGCATCTTCTGCAGGTCGCCGGCGGACTCGATGTAGCCGTCCTTGAAGAACAGCACGTCGCCGTCGGGAGCCACGACGTCCTCGGCGTAGCAACGGCCGATAAGGTCGAGGTTGAGGTCGCCGGACTCGGGGAGCGTGAGCTGGTAGGTCACGCCCTCGGTGGTGCCGCAGTCCTCCTCGCGGACGATAACGTCCTGAGCGGCGTCGATGAGACGACGGGTCAGGTAACCGGAGTCGGAGGTGTGCGACGCCGTGTCGACGAGGCCCTTACGGGCGCCGTAGGTGGAGATGAAGTACTCGAGCGGCAGCAGGCCCTCGCGGAAGTTCGCCTTAATGGGAAGGTCGATGGTCTCGCCGGACATGTCGGCCATGAGGCCGCGCATGCCGCCGAGCTGACGCAGCTGGGTCTTGGAACCACGGGCGCCGGAGTCGGCCATCATGTAGATCGGGTTCTCCTCGTCGAAGAGATCCAGCATCTTGGCGGACACGTCGTCGGTGGCCTTCGTCCACACGTTGACGACCTCGATGTGGCGCTCCTGCTCGTTGATGAAGCCGTCCTCGAAGTACTCGTTGATCTGGTCCACGTCGGCCTGGGCCTGTGCCAGGATCTCGGGCTTCTCGCTCGGGATAAGAGCGTCCCACAGCGAGATGGTGAGGCCGGAGCGGGTGGCGTAGTGGAAGCCGGTGTACTTGATGGCGTCGAGGATGGGCTCGACCTCGGCCTGCGGGTAGCGGTCGCAGCAGTCCGAGACGAGGCGGCTGACGTCGCCCTTCACCATCTTGTAGTTGATGAAGTGGTAGTCGCTCGGGAGGCACTGCTTGTTGAAGATGATGCGGCCGATGGTCGTCTCGAAGCGGAAGGTGCGGTTGCCCGTCACCTCGTGCTCCTCGACGTCGGAGACGCCGTTCTTGATGCGGAAGTACTTGCGGCCGTCCTCGCGCACCACGTTGGCGTCCCTGGCGCTCACGCGCACCTGCACCTTGGCCTGAAGGTCGATCTCGGCGCGGGCGTCGTAGGCGTTCATGGCGTCGTCGAAGCTCGCGAAGACGTGGCCCTCGCCCTTGAGGCCGTCGCGGGCCTGGGTGAGGTAGTACACGCCGATGATCATGTCCTGACGCGGGGTGTTCACGGGCTTGCCGGACGCCGGCGAGCGCAGGTTGTTCGAGGAGAGCATGAGCACGCGGGCCTCGGCCTGAGCCTGCAGCGAAAGCGGCACGTGCACCGACATCTGGTCGCCGTCGAAGTCGGCGTTGAACGGCGAGCACACGAGCGGATGCAGGTGGATGGCCTTGCCCTCGATAAGCACGGGCTCAAACGCCTGGATCGAGAGGCGGTGCAGCGTAGGCGCGCGGTTGAGCAGCACGAGTCGGCCGTCGATGACCTCCTCAAGCACGTCCCACACGAACGAGGCGCCGCGGTCGATGGCGCGCTTGGCGCCCTTGATGTTCTCGACCTTGCCGAGCTCGACCAAGCGCTTCATGACGAAGGGCTTGAAGAGCTCGAGGGCCATGGTCTTGGGCAGGCCGCACTGGTGCAGGCGCAGCTTGGGGTCGGTAACGATAACCGAACGGCCGGAGTAGTCAACGCGCTTGCCGAGCAGGTTCTGGCGGAAGCGGCCCTGCTTGCCCTTGAGGGCCTCGGCGAGCGACTTGAGCGGGCGTCCGCCACGGCCGGAAACCGGGCGGCCGCGACGGCCGTTGTCGAAGAGGGCGTCCACGGCCTCCTGCAGCATGCGCTTCTCGTTGTTGACGATGATCGCAGGCGCG
>CASEEV010000074.1 GCA_949287065.1 uncultured Collinsella sp. | reverse complement strand
CCTGAAGGCCTATACCACCAAGGACGGCAAGATCGTCTGCTTCCGCCCCGACCTCAACGCGAGCCGCATGGCCGACTCCGCGCGCCGCATCGTGATGCCGCCGTTCCCCGAGGACAAGTTCCTGGAGGCCGTGAAGATGGTCGTCAAGGCCAACGAGGCCTGGGTGCCGCCGTTCGGCTCGGGCGCGACGCTCTACATCCGTCCGTTCATGGTCGCGACCGGCGAGGTCATCGGTGTGAAGCCCGCTGACGAGTATCAGTTCCGCATTCTCGTGACCCCGGTCGGCCCGTATTACTCCGGCGGCGTCAAGCCCGTCGCGGTGAAGGTTCCCGAGTACGACCGCGCCGCGCCCCACGGCACGGGAGCCATCAAGGCCGGCCTCAACTACGCCATGTCGCTCTACCCGAGCGTGCAGGCGCATGAGGCCGGTTTTGCCGACAACATGTTCCTCGACCCGCAGACCCACACCTTTGTCGAGGAGTCCGGCGGCGCCAACTTCCTCTTTGTCGACAAGGAGGGCACGCTGGTGGTTCCGCAGTCCGCCACCAACTCCATCCTGCCGTCCATCACCCGCCGCAGCCTCGTGCAGGTGGCGCAGGACATGCTCGGCATGACCGTCGTTGAGCGTCCGGTCAAGTTTGCCGAGGTCGAGGCCGGCGAGTTTGTCGAGTGCGGCATGTGCGGCACCGCGGCCGTCATCAGCCCAGTCGGCAAGGTCGTCAACGGCAGCGAGGAGATCGTCTTTGCGAGCGGCATGGAGGAGGTCGGCCCCGTGATGCGCAAGCTGCGCGAGACCCTGACCGGCATCCAGGCCGGCGAGATCGAGGGTCCCGAGGGCTGGGTTGTCGAGATCTGCTAGCGGCGGCAACCTGCCTTTGCCTTCTGGCTGCAACACATGCCTTGCGAGCGGCGGCGCCTCCGACTGGGGCGCCGCCGCTTTTTTGGAATGCGGTGCCGTCCCGGTGTGGAGCCGCCGCGTCATGCCGATTTTCCCGCAGCGCTGCCGTGTCTGCACCAACACGTGATCTTTCTCCGCTCCGCCGCGCGTCTTGTGCTATTCGACGTCCCTAATATGACGCCGTCGTCAGACCGGCTTTTGGCCCCTCCTCAATAGGCGGTTCCCGACGAATGTGACATGTTGTACGAACAGGTCGAGCTCTCCGCGCTACAATGCTGCCGAGAAGAGCATCGGTGCGCCGATTTCGGTAATGCCTGCGCACCAGCTTCGGCAACGCCCGTCCGAAGGGAGCCCCATGAAGCCCATGATTCGCAAGGACCGCGAGATTACCGACCTCAACGAGCAACTCGCCATCATCGATGCGTGCGACGTGTGCCGCATCGCGCTCAACGACCCCGAGACGGGCTTTCCGTACGTGGTGCCCCTGAACTTTGGCGTCGACGTGCAAAACGGCCAGGTGACGTTGTACTTTCACAGCGCGCGCCGCGGTACCAAGCTCGACTTAATCGCGCAGGACAACCGTGCCACGTTTGAGATGGATTGCGATCACCAGTTTATCTTCTACGACGAGCGCATGAGCTGCACCATGGGGTATCGCAGCGTGATCGGCCACGGTCTGATCGAGATCCTGCCCGACGAGGAGCGCACGCACGGGCTCGATATCCTCATGCGCCACTATCATGCCGAGGAGTTTACCTACAATCCCAAGACGGTGCCTGCCACAACGGTCTACCGGCTCGTTGTGACCGACATGGTGGGCAAGTTCCGCGACAACATCCATCCCGGCGAGAGCCGCTGGACCCCGCCGGGATGCTAAGTGGGGCACAAGACGCGTTGGGCAAGCAGCAATATGCGTCAAAAGAGGCCTAAATGCCGGTGTCAGAAATAGTTTTGACGGTTATTCGAATACTTTTTGGAAACCGCCGAGTATAAGGTACCTTACTTTTAGAAAACCCGCAGGTAGAAGGGCTGCGGGTTTTGCGTCTACTTGCGGGATCGCAAAAAGTACTCGAATAACCGAAAAAACCTCTCCGCAAGCGGCTCGTTACGAGATCTGGAGCGCCATGCGGGGCTGACCGGCGCGTGCGGCGGGGGCGGCACCCTGCTGGGAGGCGCTGCCGAGGAGCGTCTCGGCGCCCACAGCCACCACAACGCCGCGCGCCTCGCCGGAGGCAACGCGCGTACCGGCAAAAGCGATGTTGACGCAGTCGGCCGGGGTTGCAACGGCATCTTCCAGGCGCTCGGCTTCCTTCTTCTGCACGTCGCGCTCGCCGGCCAGCACCGACTGGTCGAGCAGCAGGTCGTCGGTGGCCTCGATGAGACGCACGTCGGCGGGCACAATGTCGCCGGCGGTCAGGCGCACGATGTCACCCGCCACAAGTTCGGCCGCGCGGATCGGCTTCTCGCCGCTCGCGGAGCGCACTACATGGCAGGTGGTGCCCACAAGACGCTGCAGGTAAGAAGACAAGTTGGTGCCGAGCAGCCGCTGCATGGCAAGCGGTCCGCGGCCCAAGCTGAGCACGCGGCGCAGCGCGCCCTGCTCGGCGGCGCTGAGCACGTTGCGGCCGTGGTCCTCGCGCGAGAGCAGCACGGCCTCGCGGTTGAGCCCGCGCTCGCAGGTATGGAAGCGGTAGAACAGGTCGCCGACCGAAGCGGCCGCCGCAAAGGCGATCCGATCCGAGACCGGCTGGTCAATGAGCGCTGCCGCGGCGCTTGCCGGGCGCGCAATATGCGCAAAAGCGAGAAACGCGCTGAACGAAAGCATGGCTGCACCTCCTACACGCATGCCGCAAAGCGGCGGCGAACAGAGCAAGGCTGCAAGCCCCAAAGCGCGGGCAGCTCAGGCAACAAGCTGCATCGAGGTCGCGCAGATATGCGATTACGAAGGCAGAGGGCGCGGGCGCATGCCCCGCAGGCTGCCGGCATGCAGGCCGGTTGCCAGGGCAGGCCAGGTGCCAAGAGCTTAGCGCTCGGCGAGAAGAACCTCAGATGCGCGGGGCGTCCTCAAAGACAATCGCGGGCTTGCGGAATCGGTGGTTCTTCGACTGTGACCGCTGTCCATGAGGCACCTCCTTGCGTCTGGGTTGACTGAGAGCGTACGCAGCGGTGGGGCAGGGCGGGTGTCTGGCTGGACCCGCTGCCTGCCAACAAGCGCATAGGCGCCCGCAAGCGTAGGCCATTCCTCATTATGGCCTGTCCAACGGCTGAGTCAAGCACCCCGGGCTCGTTCACGATTCTCTTACGAAGCGGCGGCTCAGGCTCCGCACCCGCCTCATCCCGGCGCAGCGGATCGCCCCCGCAGCCGCCTTGCCCCCTGCGCCCGCCTCATCCTCCGCGCCCGCATCCTGCGCCCCACCTGCCGCGTATAATGGGTGCAGCATACAGCTTCACATAGCCTGCAACCTGCAACCACAGCGAAGGGAGCCCCATGGAGGACTACAAGCGCGAGTTTATCGAGTTCATGGTCGAGTCCGACGTGCTCAAGTTCGGCGAGTTTACGCTCAAGAGCGGCCGCCAGAGCCCGTTTTTCATGAACGCCGGCGCCTACGTAACCGGCTATCAGCTCAAGAAGCTCGGCGAGTACTACGCCCGCGCCATCCACGACAACTTCGGCCTGGACTTTGACGTGCTGTTTGGCCCCGCGTACAAGGGCATCCCGCTGTCGGTGGTCACCGCCGTTGCCATGCACGACCTGTACGGCAAAGAGGTCAAGTACTGCTCCGACCGCAAGGAGGTCAAGGACCACGGCGCCGACAAGGGCGGCATGCTCGGCTACGAGCTCAAGGACGGCGACCGCGTGGTCATGGTCGAGGACGTTACCACCTCGGGCAAGTCGATCGACGAGACTTACCCCAAGCTCATGGCAGCAGCAAACGTCGAGGTCAAGGGCCTCATCGTGAGTCTCAACCGCATGGAGGTCGGCAAGGGCGGCGTTAAGACCGCGCAGTCCGAGATCCAGGAGAAGTACGGCTTCCCGGTGGCGAGCATCGTGAGCATGGCCGAGGTCACCGAGCACCTCTACAACCACGAGGTCGCCGGCCGCGTGGTCATCGACGACAAGGTCAAGGCCGCGCTCGACGCCTACTACGAGCAGTACGGCGCCAAGGAGTAAGCGCAAGCGCGCATAACCGTAACGGCCCCAGCGCCTCGGCGGAGCACCAACGCCCGCCGGGGCGCTTTCTCAGAAAGGCAAGTAATCTATAAAAACACACCCCCGGGGCGTAAAACAGCGCAAACGGGGGGATAACAACTGCAGCCCTGCGCGTGGCGCGGGGTTGCAGTTTGTACGTCGGGGGTCGCTGCGAACATCCGCTGACGGCGCGGCATGCGCTCCGTTGGCCGCGGTGACCCTCTCGCATGCCGCGCGCACGCCCTAGCGCCCGGCAGCGTTCAAGTACGGGATCGTTGCCAGCCTGCTCACGCTCGCATATGCGGGCAAGCAATGCGGGCGAGAAGCGCCGCCGCAGCAACCGGCGCGCGCCCGGCGCGCCCCGCATAGGCAGGCGCAGCGGCCACACGCCCGGCGCACCCAGGCACACCCCGGGCACGCCTGCAAAGCTCGCCCGCTCAGGCGGCTTCGCCGACCTCCAGCCCCGCGCCTCGCGCGGGCAAACCAAAGGAGGGCGAGGCCTATGGCCGCCTACGGCTACGCGCGCGTTTCGAGCAAAGACCAAAACGTGCGCCGCCAGCTCGATGCCTTGCAGGCGTTCCCGCTCAGCAAGCGCAACATATATATAGACCACTGGACCGGCGCCACCTTCGACCGGCCGCGGTACCGCGCGCTCATGCGCCGCCTGCGCGCGGGCGACGTGCTGGTCGTCACGTCCATCGACCGCCTCGGTCGCAGCTACGCCGAGATCCTCGACCAGTGGCGCTACCTCACGCGCACCCGCCGCGCCGCCATCGTGGTGCTCGACATGCCACTGCTTGACACGCGCGTCACACCCAGCAACCTCACGGGCGCCTTTGTGGCCGACATTGTGTTGCAGCTCTTGAGCTACGTGGCGCAAATCGAGCGCGAGAACATCCGCCACCGGCAGGCCGAGGGCATTGCAGCGGCGCGGGCGCGCGGCGAGCACCTGGGGCGCCCCCGCATACGCCGCCCGCCCAACTGGGAGGAGGTGCGCGAGCGCATTCGGCGCCAGGAGCTCTCGCGCTACCAGGCGGCCCGCGAGCTCGGCATTGCGCGCAACACGCTGCTCAAATGGCTGCGCGAAGACGGCGTGCAACCACCCGAGCAGGCGGCGCGGGGCAGGGGTTCGGGCACGCGAGAAGCGCTCGCCCGAGAAGCCCCGGCCCGGGAAGTCGCGCGCGCAGCGCCAACGCCGGCGGTGGCACAGACGCCAGTAGCAGCCCGGGCAGCGCCCAAGCCAGCTCAAACGCAAACGCAAACGCATGAGCAAGCGCCCAACCACCCGGATGAGTGCAGCAAAAACCGGAACGAACGGCCAAACACGCGCAATAAACCGGGCCGTTAAGCATCAAACAAGACGGCGCAACCGCAACAGCAAGTTGATCAAAGCGCCAAACGCGCAGGTCACAGGCATCGCAGCAAATTCAGCGAGTATTCAAGGGCAATGCAACAGCTGCGTTTCAACGATGCAATAAGGTAGACCTTTTTGAACTCCCCCGCAAAACCGAATCCCGACCAAAGGCCTCAGCGCGGGGCAGAGCGTTTCCTGCGAAAACGACAGAATCCGACCCTTCAGATACTTATGTGCTCACTTTAGTTCACGCCTCCAAAAAAGTCTACCTTCTTGCGCATGAAGAGAGGTTGATATGAGGGTATTGAGGCGTATTCGCAGTTTGGTGAACACCCACGCGCCACAGCCTACCCCGGCGGACGGGTCCGCCGTCGTTGCGCGCACAGATAAGAAGAGCATCTTTACGCGCGCTCTGCAGGGCGCTGTAGTCCTGGGCGCCGGCCTCGCGCTCACGGTGGGAGCTGCCGGCCTTCCTCAGGCCGTGTGGGCTACCGAGGATAACGCCGAGGCAGCAGCTGAAGAGACTGCGGGCGCACAGACCTATACCGTGCAGGCCACGTCTTCCGACAAGACTGCCAAGTCTGCGGCCGAGCTCCCCGTCGTGACGGTCGACGCCCCTGAGGGCGCGCTGCCCGAGGGCGCCGAGCTCCACGCCGAGCTCGTGGAGTCCGAGAAGGACACCGAGGCCGTGGCTGGCGAGCTCGAGAAGGCCGACGTTGCGTACGACGGCTTCCTCGCGCTCGACGTCTTCTTCGCCGACGCCGACGGCAACGAGGTCGAGCCCTCCGAGCCGGTCGACGTCCGCTTCGAGCTCCCCGAGGGCGCGCTGCCCGAGGGCGCCGAGGACCTCGCCGTCCACCATCTCGCCGAGGCCGAGGACGGCACCGTCGCAGACGTCGAGGCCGTTGCCGACGATGCCGACGCCACCGAGGGCACCGTCGCCGTCCAGGACGACGCTACCGTCGACGCCGAGTTCACGGTGGAGAGCTTCTCGACGTTCACGATTACGTGGGGGACCGGCTCCAATGCTGGGAAAGTCACCGTCTACTATGTGGACGAAAACGGCCAGCAAATTGACGGTAGCCAGACCGAGGACATCGAGAATATCAGCAACGGAGATTGGGTCGGCCTCGAGCAATTTGCAAAGGGGATTGAGGGATACAGCTTCCGCAGCGCCCGCCTGAACAGCCGGAGCGGCACTGAGGCGAAGTGGGTCCGGTATACGAGAAATAGCCAGCAGAGATGGAGCTATTCGGCAGCAGCTCATGAGCCCAGGCAGGGTGACAAGGTAGAAGGCTGGACGGTTAGTGGGTCCAATCAAAGGCGAATCTACCTAGTGTATAGAAAGAACGGCGACGTGCTGACCACGACTAGTACGGTGGACAGCACTGCACAGGGCGTACATATGTATATGTTCGACTACGATAGCCCCGCCATAAACTCGTCGATTGGTGGTTATAACCAAAATCAACCTGATCAGGGAGTAACGCGTAAGGGCTTGGCTACGGACAAAGTGGACAACAATGGTTGGCCTTCGATCGTGCGGAGCCAGCAGTCGTTTGCAGAATTCTTCGGAGGGTCTCAATCCGCCTACGATGTGGATAGTGCGCATGCGGTGAACCATCTCTTCTTGAGCGATCCGTATGATCAGAACGGCACCTTCTATTACAGCAGCTTCGAAAATTTTGCGAGTCTGAAGGATGACAACGACCAGAACTTTACGGTCTACAATCAGCTCGGAACGCCGGACGGCTCAGACAACTATTTCTACCAGCGCGGCAACTTCATGCCGTACAACACGCTGAATCCGACAAATATAGCCAACGAGAATCTTTATAGCGAGACTGGTAAGCCGCTCGATAGCACTGATTCTAGGTACAAGGAGCCTGTATACGGTCTTGATCAGAATGCCAATTACTACTTTGGCATGTATGTCTGGGCGGATTTTTACCAGCCGAAGGACGGCAAGGTCGAGAGCAACGATGGCACAAGCTCGGAGAATATGATCTTCGAATTCAACGGCGACGACGACATGTGGGTCTACATTGACGGCGTGCTGGTGCTCGACCTCGGTGGTATCCATGACGCACAGAGCGGTTCCATCAACTTTGCTGACGGCACGGTAACGTGGACCGAAACGCCGTCCAAGGGAGATGCCGCTGACTATACAGAGACAACGACAATTCGTGAGCAGTACGAAGCAGCGGAAAAGGAGAACTCGACTCTCTGGGATGAAGAAAACCCGAACACCTTTGCCGACGGATCTAGCCACCGCATCCAGATCTTCTACATGGAGCGAGGTGCAGGTGCGTCCAATCTCAAGATTAGCTTCAACCTCAAGACCATTCCCGATGGTCAGCTGGCGGTGTCCAAAGACGTAGAGAACTTCTACGATCCGCAGGTCAAAGATATCGAATACACCATGCAGGTTGAGGTCTGGGATTCGATCGAGAAAAAGTGGGTTCCCTACGCCGGCAAAGACTATTCCCTCTTTGAGAAGGAAGGCGACGGAACGACTGACTCCAAGGGTCAGTTTAAGATCAAGTACGGCGATACGGCTATTTTTACGGGTATCGATGTTGGCACGAAGGTACGTGTTAAGGAGGTTGGCGTCTCCGAGACTCCCGATGGGTCTTCGATTAGCGATGCGTACAACATTTCGTATGTGGTCAAGGACAATGCCGGTCAAGATATTGCAGGCTCTCAAACTGAGGGTAGCACTGAGGATAATACGGGCTATGCCGTAGCATCTATGCCGGCGTATGGAGGCATAGATGTAACAGTTACCAACAAGGCCACCTACACGCGTCCGCTGAAGGTTGTTAAGAAGTTCTCCGGCACCGAGGGCAACGAGGCGCCCGCTGGCTTCGAGGCAACGTACACCCTCTACGAGGTGGACGAGAGCGGAAACAAGCTCGAGCCCGCCATCGGCAGCGTGAAGTATTCCGGCTTCACGAACGGTGAGTACGTCTTCTGGCTCGATACCGACAAGAACTACACCGTGGAAGAGACCTTCGGTGGCGGAGACAACAAGGCCGAGAGCGGAGATACCAAGTGGCAGAAGGTCACCGTTGAGACGAACAATCCTGCGGAAGGCACGAAAGCCAGTGACGGTATCGTTTCGCTCGATGAGAACGATGCGACTGAGGGCAAGGGTGTCGACACTATCACGCTGACCAACGTCTACGGTCCTTCCGATCTCACCATCAAGAACGTCCTCAGGGTCACCAAGACGATGCACGGACATGATCTCAAAACCGGGATGTTCGATTTCACGGTTGTGCCGAAGGATTGGAACAACGGCAAGCCGGACGATGAAAAGATAGAGGTATCGGCTCAGGAAGCTGCGGAAAAGGCAGGCCTCCAGCTTGAGAGTGGCGTCTACGCCTACTCCAACAGCGGCAGCGCTGAAGAGGACGCAGCGGGTCTCGCTCGCATGGGCAACCAGATCACCTTCTCTGCTGATGACATCGGCAAGACGTACGTGTATGAGTACGCTGAGGAAGAGGACGTCCACAGCAGCGACCTCGAAACGAATGACGTTGCGTACGACGGCAGCCAGTTCCGAATCGAGCTTGCGGTGTCCGAGGCCGAGGGTGACATCCAGGTTGAGATGTCCAAATACGAGCGCGATTCTGAGAGCGGTGATTGGGGCGAGCCGGTAGAGGTTACCATCACGAGGGACAATTGCACCGGCGAAGAGAACTCCCCGCTCATGACCATCGGTTTCGAGAACTCGGTGAGCAAGGCTGATCTCAGCATTACGAAGAGGCTTGAGCAGGGTAGTGAAGAGCATGCTCCAGAAGGTGCTCAGTTTACGATTCAGATTGAGCTGAAAGACGAGGGCGGCGAGCCTATCACAGGCAAGTTCGGTGCCATGATCGGCGATCAGCCTAAGAACGTGTCGTTTAACGAAAAGGGCATTGGAATCGTTACCCTCAAAGCTGGCGAGACGATCGTTATCAATGACCTTCCGGTTGGGGCTAAGTATAAGGTGACCGAGCCGGAGTCAACGATGCCCGGCGGCTTCGAGCTCTCGTGGATTGACAAGACTCATGATCTTGACAGCGAGGTAGAGGGCCGAGCGGCTAATATGCCGTGGTGTCAAGACGAGATCGGGATTGACGACAACGACGTTACAGTTAACAACTGGTTCGTTGGCTACGGTCTCGAGGTCTACAAGGGCGTGGCAAAGGATCAGGGCGGGACCATCGTCGCTGACCCCAATAGCCCGTTGCCTGGCGCCCAGTTTACGGTCTACCAGGTCGATGGCGTTACCGAGATGAACGTCAAAAGCATCTGCACCGAGGAGAACATCTACCAAAACATGCGGGATGAGACCGAAACCGACGGTTACGTAACGTTCGGTCCCTTTGCGGCGGGCACGTATTACTTCAAAGAGACTCGTGTTCCCTCCGGCTATCAGTTGATGAAGAAGGTCGTTCAGATGGTCGTATCCGTCGACAAAGACGGGACGCCCACAGCGACTTTCCAACGGTACAACGTCGATGAGGAAACCGGAAATATGACTCCGGACGGGTCGTCTGAAACAAAGAATCTCGAGACCGCTAATGACGAAAACCTCGGCAAGGTCTTCAAGTTCGACGTTGCAAACAAGCCCAACCCCGACCTGCCGCAGTCTGGTTCCTCGGGCACGTTGATCATGTCTTCGGTTGGTGTGGCGACGATCATTCTCGCCGGTGTGTATCTGCTCAACAGACGATTCCCGCTGAGCAAGTAACGGCTGTGCAGCGCGCGGGCGGTTCGGGCGAACCGCCGCCCGCGCGTGCCTTCACGGCAACTCCCGTCTGGTTTCCGGACGGTGTTGATAAGCAAGGAAGTTTGTGAGCGAAGCTGCACGTGCAGCAGAAGGAGGTAAAAATGGCTCACATCACAAACAAGCTGAGGGGGCTGGTGGCTGCGTTCGTAGCAGTCTTCGCCGCCTTGGCACTGGTCCCGGGAACGGCTTTTGCCGAATGGGTGGATATGTCGACGCCCACGGGCTCTATCTTCCTTAACGGCGATGTGACGGTTGAGGGCGATTCCTCCAACGTGATCACGGTCTACAGGGTGGCCAAGGTCCAGAAAGAGAGCGTCACCAACGAGACCCAGGTCGTCGAGCTCGATGGCATGGCCGGCGTCGTTACCGCTGAGACCAGCGGCTGGATTTACAACGCCAACGCCACCTCGGCTGCCAAGGTCGCCGAGGCTGCTCTTACGAGCGGCGAGCTGCTCAACGCTGTTGAGGATTACACCATCACTAACAAGACCAATGGCTCTGGTGTAGAGATCAGCGGCCTTGAGCCCGGCGTCTACTACATCGACATCCAGGATACCGCCGACGTCGCTTTCCAGAACATCGTCGCCGCTGTGGGAGTCGCTCGCAAGAGCGCTTCCGAGAACGAGTGGGTTGCCGACGACAGCGATGTTGACATCGATCTGAAGAGCACCTCGAGCACCGTCACCAAGCAGGTCAAGGTCGACGGAGAGTGGGCCGGCGCAACCACCGCAGAGCTCGGCGACGTCCTTGACTTCCAGATCAGCTTCAGCATCGGCTCCAACATGGACGAGTTCTACGTCGCTGACGTCACGAAGGGCCTCGACATCGATGCGACCACGATCCAGCTGTCCGGCGGCGATCTTGATTCCCCGATGGGTGTCAGCGACATGACGTCTGCCGGCTTCACTGTGGAATACAACTTCCAAGACAAGCAGAATCAGCCGGCCGAGGGCCTCAAGATCACCTTCCCGGCCGAATGGATGGCCCAGCACAACGGCGATTTCATCATCACCTACCAGGCCACGGTGAACTCCGACATGTCCGTCAGCGAGGGCGCTGAGAACTCCGCCTACACCAACGTTAGCACGACCGACTCCACCGTCTCCGTCGACTACTCCAACCTCGACATCGTCAAGACCGGTAGCGATTCTGGTAATCCGCAGCTCGCCGGTGCTGAGTTCAAGATCTACCGCACGATGAGTCAGGTTGGAGACGCTGCCCCGACCTTCGGCGACCCTGTGCTGGTTGGCGAGGGTACCGAGCTTGTTCTTACCACTCTTGCTCAGACCGGT
>CASEEV010000073.1 GCA_949287065.1 uncultured Collinsella sp. | reverse complement strand
GTCGTCGACGTGGCCGGCGAGGTCCTTGCCGTCGAGAATGCGGTTGCGCTCCTCGTAGATGACCTGGCGCTGCTTGTTCATAACGTCGTCGTACTCGAGGACGTTCTTGCGCATGCCGAAGTTGATGTTCTCGACCTTGCGCTGCGCGCCCTCGACCGCCTTGGAGACCATCTTGGCCTGGATGGGCATGTCGTCGGGCATATCGGCCTTGAGCATGAGCGCCGCGATCTTGTCCATGCGGTCGCCGCCGAACAGGCGCATGAGGTCGTCTTCGAGCGAGAGGTAGAACTGGGTCTCGCCGGGGTCGCCCTGACGGCCGGAGCGGCCGCGGAGCTGGTTGTCGATACGGCGGGACTCGTGGCGCTCGGTGCCGATGACGGTGAGGCCGCCAAGCTCGACCACGCGCTGGTGCTCCTCGGCGCACTGCGCCTTGGCCTTGACGAAGTTGGCATCGTAGACGCGCTCGTACTCCTCGGGCGTCTCGACCGGGTCAATGTCCTGCTCCAGGGTCTGCTCGCGGGCGAGCTCCTCGGCGTTGCCGCCGAGCAGGATGTCGGTACCACGGCCGGCCATGTTGGTGGCGATGGTGACCGCGCCCTCGCGACCCGCCTGCGCCACGATGTGCGCCTCGCGCTCGTGGTGCTTGGCGTTGAGAATCTCGTGCGGGATGCCGCGCTTGCTGAGCAGGCGGCTGAGCTTCTCGGAGCTCTCGATCGAAACGGTGCCCACGAGCACGGGCTGGCCGGCGGCGTGGCGGGTGGCCACATCCTCGGCGACCGCGTTGAACTTGGCGTCGACGGTACGGTAGACGAGGTCGGCGTTGTCCTTGCGGATGACGGGCCTGTTGGGCGGGATCACCTGCACGGCGAGGTTGTAGATCTCGCGGAACTCGGCGTCTTCGGTGAGGGCGGTACCGGTCATGCCGCTGAGCTTGTCGTAGAGGCGGAAGTAGTTCTGGAGCGTGATGGTGGCGAGGGTCTGGTTTTCCTCGCGCACGATGACGCCCTCTTTGGCCTCGATGGCCTGGTGCAGGCCCTCGGAGTAGCGGCGGCCTTCCATGATGCGGCCGGTGAACTCGTCGACAATCTTGACCTCGCCGTTGGTGACGACGTACTGCTGGTCGCGGTGGAACATGTACTCGGCCTTGAGCGCCTGCTGCAGGTGGTTCACGAGCTGGCCGGAGAGGTCGGCGTAGATGTCGTCGATGCCGAGGCGCTGCTCGATCTTCTTCAGGCCCTGCTCGGTCGCGGCGATGGTGTGCTTGGCCTCGTCCATGACGAAGTCGCCGTCGGGTTCAGGGAGCTCCTCGCCCATGGTGAGCAGGTCGCGCTCGGGCTCCTCGGCGCGGCGCAGGCCGCGGACGGCGCGGGCGAACTGCTTGTAGGTCTCGGCCGACTTGGTGCCGGCGCCCGAGATGATGAGGGGCGTGCGGGCCTCGTCGATGAGGATGGAGTCGACCTCGTCGACGATGGCGTAGGCGTGGCCGCGCTGCACGCGCTGGCTCGCGCGGGTGACCATGTTGTCGCGCAGGTAGTCGAAGCCGAACTCGGAGTTGGTGCCATAGGTGATGTCGGCTTCGTACGCGGGCTTTTTGAGGTCGAGCGACATGCCGTTTTGCAGCAGGCCGACCTTGAGGCCCAGGAAGCGGTAGATCTGGCCCATCCACTCGGAGTCGCGCTTGGCGAGGTAGTCGTTCACGGTGACCACGTGGACGCCCTTGCCGGGCAGCGCGTTGAGGTAGGCGGCGAGGGTGGCGACGAGCGTCTTGCCTTCGCCGGTCTTCATCTCGGCGATCATACCCTCGTGCAGGGCGATGCCGCCAATGATCTGCACGTCGAAGTGGCGCATGCCCACGGTGCGGTCGGCGGCCTCGCGCACCACGGCAAACGCGTCGGGCAGCAGGTCGTCGAGCGTCTCGCCGGCGGCAAGGCGGCCGCGCAGGACCTCGGTCTGGCGCGCGAGCTCGGCGTCGTCCATCTTCTTATATGTTGAAGCGAGCCCGTTGACCTTGTCTTTGATCTTTCCGAACCGCTTCAGTTCTTTGTCCGACCCAAATGAAAGCAGCTTAGAGACGAAACCCATACGCTTCCTTTAGTCCGTGCCGTGCGCACTTGGCAAGCAGGGCCCGCCTTCAAGGCGGTCTGCCCGCTGGCGTCGTTATGCTCAGGACACCGACGGGGCGGTGGCGCGCTCGACCCTGGCGGCGACCCGCCGGACGCGCCTCCCGCTCTTGCCGTTGCCCTGGCAGCGACGCGCTTCTCGCCATCGAAAGCGGCCCCGACGGGCGCCTTCGGCACACAGCCTGCGTTCAGTCGGAGACTACTTTACCAATATGCCCCCGACCCAGACACACCGCCGCCGGCCCGTACAAAGAAACCACGGAGCGCTGCTTCCGGGCAGTGTGAACGGGCGTTCTGCGGGGACAGGTGGGTGCCAGAGGCCGAACTTCTCTCTGTTGCTGCGCAACGTTCTTGCTTGGGGGGATTACGGCGGCACATCGTCCCGGCTTGGGAGAAAAACGGGCGCCAGAGGCAGGAATTCCCCTCGATCGTGCGCAACGTCCTTGCTTGGGAGAGCGCGGGCGGAACAAGGTCCCGGCTTGGGAGAGAAACGGGCGCCAGAGGCAGGTATTCCCCTCGATCGTGTACAACGTCTCGGCTTGGGAGAGTTCGGCTGGAACAAGGTCCCGGCTTGGGAGAGCAGCCGAGAAGGGCAAGCTCCTGACCTGCGGCTTTCCTTGATGCCCCAGCGCCTGAAACAGGCGCTTCTCTCCCAAGCCGAGACGTTGTGCAGAAAACGCCCGGGTTTCCTGACCGAAAGGCACTCATCTCTCCCAAGCCGGGAC
Source organism: uncultured Collinsella sp. (assembly GCA_949287065.1). GTDB lineage: Bacteria > Actinomycetota > Coriobacteriia > Coriobacteriales > Coriobacteriaceae > CALUOB01. The sequence goes on along the minus strand of CASEEV010000073.1, from coordinate 401 downwards.
AATGCGGAGCGGCGGAGCCACATCGTCCCGGCTCGGGAGAAATTGAGGTATCCGGAGAGGCGAAGCGCGCCAGGCCTTGCACATCGTCCCGGCTTGGGAGAGTTGCAGCGGCACATCGTCTCGGCTTGGGAGAGTTGCAGCGGCACATCGTCTCGACTTGGGAGAGTTGCAGCGGCACATCGTCTCGGCTTGGGAGAGAAACGGGCGCCAGAGCCAGGAACTCGCCCCGATCGTGCGCAACGTCCCTGCTTGGGAGAGTTCGGCTGGAACAAGGTCCCGGCTTGGGAGAGCAGGTGAGAAGCACGAGCCCCTGACCTGCGGTTTTCCTTGATGCCCCAGCGCCAGAAACAGGCGATTTTCTCCCAAGCCGGGACGTTGTGCAGAAAACGACCGGTTTCCCG
>CASEEV010000072.1 GCA_949287065.1 uncultured Collinsella sp. | reverse complement strand
GGCCCTTCTCCTCGAGCATCTGGTTCAGGTACTCCGAGAGCGTGCGCGAGCGTTCCGGCAGCGCCGCCTCGTCGATAAACGCATCGGGCGACGGCGCCTCCAAAAGCTCGTCGAGAAGCTCCTCGGTCAAGCGCTCTTCTTCGCTATGCTGCGGGACGGCCTGTTCCTCGATTGCCATCTCGGCCCTTTCTATTCTTGGAGCACGCCCGGCTCCGCCGTATCAATAGTACGAGAAGTGCGGCAAGCCGCGGCCGTCGCTAAAGTGTAGCCGGGTCGAAGGTCTTCTCGGCGAGGACGGTGTCGTCAAACGAGATAAGCTCAGTTACCTGAATCGTGACCTCGCTCTCATCCTCAAGCGAGAAACACTCTGTCACTTCGGTAGTCGCACCCGGCTGCACATCGTTCATCGACGCCATCGTATCAACGTCGCTCACAACCGCAAAATCGCATTCGACGCCATTCTGGAAACATTGGTCGTGTAGCGCCACCTCAAAGCTCGTCGCCTCGTCGGAGTTGTTTGTCCAGGTGTAGTTCACCACAAGCGCGGGGTTGCCCTCGTAGTCGGTCGTCATGCTGGCGGAGTCGATGGTCACCTCGTACTCCGAGGCAGACTGCGCTGCGTCTCCGGAATTGTCATCTTCGGCCTGCGCGGTGTCGCCATCTTCCGCGCCCCCATCGGTCGAAACATCCTGTTCGGTCGTCGTACCCGTGTCGAACGCCTCGTCAATGGCGGCAGACCATGCGCTTTGGAACGCTAGCACTACCACGATCGCCAGGATGTTGATGATGAGCGAGGCGATGCCCATGCCCTTGCCGCGCTTCTTGCCGCGCGCACAGCCGATGAAGCCCACGAGCGCAAAGACGAAACCGATGAGCGCCAGGATAAATGAGAAGTTGTTAACAATCGGCACGATGGAGGTCAGAAGCGCCAGGATGCCCAGCACCAAACCCACGATCACGCCGGCGGAATGCGGCTTCTCCTCGAACTCCTCCATATTGAACTGCGCCGGCTGAGGATTATAGCCACCCTGGCCGTACCCGTCGGGTACATACCCGCCCGGCTGCTGATACTGAACCGGCTGCTGGTACTGAGCTGGCTGCTGATACTGAACACCCTGCTGCGGGTTTGCCTGATGCTTAAAGCGCTTACCTTCTGCCATGTACGACCCTTCGCCTGTGGGGCACGCGCCCCGTGCTTCTCCGGTAACGGCGAGCTCGCAGAAGGGCCCTCCGCACAGCCTAGCTTAAGAAAGCGCCGCACAGATTTCATTAGCTCGCAGCTAATGGCCCGTTCTTCTCCGCCGGGGCTCCGGCAGGTCTGCCAAAAGGCGCTGTTAACGGCGTTTTTTGGCTAAGGGGCGGACGGGCCGAGAAGGACGAAGGCCGGCCGGGAGAAGGCGCCCCGAGGCTAGAGCTGCCGCAGGGAATCGACAAGGCCGGTTTTGCTGTCGGTCCGCTCGTCGCGCTGCTTGATGACGCGCGCGGGCACGCCGGCCACAACGGCGCCGGCGGGAACGTCCTCGACGCACACCGCGCCGGCTGCCACAACGGCCCCCTTGCCCACGCGCACGCCCTCGAGAACCACGGCATTGGCGCCGATCATAACGTCGTCCTCAACCACCACGGGCGTAGCGCTCGCGGGCTCCACCACGCCGGCGAGCACGGTGCCGGCGCCCACGTGGCAGTTCTTGCCCACAATGGCACGCCCGCCCAGCACAGCGCCCATGTCGATCATGGTGCCCGCACCCACCACGGCGCCGATGTTAATGATGGCACCCATCATGATGACGGCGTTGTCGCCGATCTCTACGCGGTCGCGGATGATGGCGCCAGGCTCAATGCGCGCGTTGACGCCCTTGAGGTCAAGAAGCGGCACGGCGGAGTTGCGGCGGTCAGCCTCAACGTCCAGGCACTTGATGTCCTTGGCGTGCTTGCGCAGAATGCCTTCGAGCTCGGACCAGTCGCCAAAGACCGTGCGTCCCTTGCGGCCGCCGTACACGCGCGCGCGGCCCCAGTTGATCTTGGCGCCGGACTTCTCGTGCACGTACAGCTTGACCGGCGTCTTCTTGGGCGCGGTGGCAATGAAGTCGATGATTTCTTGTGCGTCCACGAGGGACTCCTTTCTAAAAAAGCGGCGGCGCGCAGGGGCACGTCTTTCCTGCGCGCCGCCGAGAAACTCGGAGCCGGCAAGCCAAGCTCCGCGATTCTCCTACGAGAACATCAGGTCGTCGAAGCTGTAGAACCCGGCGGGGCGCTCGAGCAGGCGCTCGGCCGCGGCCATGGCGCCCTCGACGAAGATCTGCCGGCTTGCGGCGCGATGTGTGAGACAGACCTCCTCGTCGGTACCGAAGAAGTGCACCTCGTGCGTGCCGGCAACCGTGCCGCCGCGCAGCGCGTGCATGCCGATCTCGCCGCGCGGGCGCACGCCCACGATGCCGTCGCGGCCGCCCACCACCGGGCGCACGCCGTCTGGGTCAACGGCGGCAAGCAGGGCCTTGGCCGTGCCGGACGGCGCGTCGACCTTCTGGTTGTGGTGGGTTTCGACGATCTCCACGTCCCAACCGTCAAGCGCCTCGGCCACGAGCGCCGTTGCCCGGCGCAGCGCCGCCACGCCGAGCGAGTAGTTCGATGCCCAGATAACGCGGCTCTTCTCACCCAGCGCGCGGAGCGTGGCGAGGTCGTCGGCACCGAGGCCCGTTACGCCCGACACGAGCGCGGCGCCGGTGCGCGCAACGTAAGCCGCAACATGCGGCAACGCCGCCGGAGCAGAGAAGTCCACCACAAGGTCGACTGCCGGCGCGGCTTCGTCGAGCTCGCCGATATTGGCCACGTCGTACGAGCCCGCCACCTCAAAGCCGCGGGCGAGAAGCGCCTCGCGCACGAGCGTGCCCATGCGCCCCGACCCGCCGACGACGATCGCGGTGCGCGTGCCCGCCGCTGCCTGGCTGCCTGCGCTACGCAACGAGACCAGCCTCCTTCAGCGCCGCCGTCAGACGCGCGCGGTTGGCGTCGGCCATGGGCCAGAGCGGTTGGCGGTAGTTCTCGCCGATAAGGCCCATCTGCGCGAGCGCGCACTTGACCGGAATGGGGTTGACCTCGCAGAAGAGCGAGTGGATAAGCTCCTGGTTCTCGAGCTGCACGCGGCGCGCCGCCTCGACGTTGCCGGCGAGGAAGTCGGCGCACATCTGATGCACCGCGGCAGGGGCAACGTCGGCCCACACGCTGATGACGCCGCTGCCGCCGAGCGACATGATCGGCACCACGATGTCGTCGTTGCCCGAGAACATGCGGAAGTCGTCGGAGAGGTACTGGGCCGCCATGGTGGCGTACTCGATGGAGCCCGACGCCTCCTTGATGGCAAACGCGTTGGGGTGCTTGCACAGGCGCGCGAGGTTGTTCTCGCTGATGGAGCAGCCGGTGCGGCCGGGAATGTTGTAGAGGATGCACGGCACGTCGACGCGGTCCATAACGTAGGTGAAGTGCCGGTAGATGCCCTCCTCGTTGGACTTGTTGTAGTACGGCGTGATGAGCAGCAGGCCGTCGATGCCGAGTTTGACGAGGCCCTCGGCCTTGCGCATTGACTCCGCGGTGCAGTTGGAGCCCGCGCCGCCGATCACGGGGATGCGGCCCGCCACGCGCTCCACCACGAAGCGCGCCACCGCGAGGTCCTCCTCGTCGGTCATGGTCGACGACTCGCCCGTGGTGCCGAGCACGAGAATGCCGTCGGTGCCGTTGGCCAGATGAAAGTCAACGAGGCGCTCGAGAGCCTCGAAGTCGATGGAGCCGTCTTCGCAAAACGGCGTGATAAGCGCGACGATCGATCCGGTCAGGTTGTCCATACTCATGGTTGCTCCCATCGTTGAGATTGGCTGCGTTTTTGTGCTGGGGCGCTGCGCCACTCGGCGGCCCGCCCTTCGGCGCGGGCTCTATGCGGCGCCCTACTTGACGCCCGGCTCGGCGTGCGCTGCGCGGGCGATAACTGCACGTCCCTCGGGCGTGACGTCGAGCGTGGCTACGTAGTCGCTCGGCTTCTCAGCGCGACGGATCAGCTCGCAAGAGCCGTCCTCGCGCAGAAGCACCTCCGCTGACCGCATGCGGCCGTTGTAGTTGTAGCCCATGGCATAGCCGTGGGCGCCGGTATCGTGGATGACGAGCAGGTCGCCGCGCTCGACCTCGGGTAGGGTGCGGTCTATGGCGAACTTGTCGTTGTTCTCGCACAGGTTGCCCGTGACGTCGTACGTGCGCGTTGCAGGGGCCGCGCTCTTGTCGAGGCCGCCCGCCTGGCCCATCACGGTAATGTGCTGGTACGCGCCGTACATGGCAGGGCGGATAAGGTCCACGGCGCTCGCGTCCACGCCGAGGTAATCCTTGTAGATGCGCTTCTCGTGGATGGCGCGCGTGACCAGGCAGCCGTACGGGCCCATCATGAAGCGGCCCATCTCGGCGTAAATGGCCACGTCCTCCATGCCGGCGGGCACGAGAACCTCCTCAAAGGCGCGGCGCACGCCCTCGCCGATAGCCTGGATGTCGCAGGGTTCCTCGTCGGGGCGGTACGGGATCCCGACGCCGCCCGACAGGTTCACAAAGCCCACGTGCGCGCCCGTCTCCTCGTGCAGGCGCACCGCCAGCTTGAAGAGGATGCGCGCGAGCGCGGGGTAGTAGTCGGTGCCGTGCGTGTTGCTGGCCAAGAACGCATGCAGCCCCAGCGTTTTGCAGCCGCGGGCCACGAGCATGCGGTACGCCTCGAAGAGCTGCTCCTCGGTCATGCCGTACTTGGAGTCGCCGGGGTTGTCCATAATGCCGTTGGCCAGGCGGAAGAGCCCGCCCGGGTTGAAGCGGCAGCTCGCGACCGCGGGCACCGGGCCCGCGACCTCCTCAAAAAACGGGATGTGGCTGATGTCGTCGAAGTTCACCACGGCGCCGAGCTCGCGCGCAAGGCGGAAGTCGGCTGCCGGGGTGTCGTTGGAGGAGAACATGATCTTCTCGCCCGACACGCCGAGGGCGTCGGCGATCATGAGCTCGGTGTAGCTCGAGCAGTCGCAGCCGCAGCCGTACTCGAGCAGGATCTTGATGAGCGAGGGGTTGGGATTGGCCTTTACGGCAAAGTACTCCCTGAAGCCGGGGTTCCACGAGAAGGCGCTGAGAACCGCCTCGACGTTGCGGCGGATACCCGCCTCATCGTATAGGTGGAAGGGCGTGGGATACCGCTCCGCGATGGCAACGAGCTGGTCCTTTGAAACAAAGGGCTGTTTCATCGCGCGAACCTCCCCTGATAGCGCTCCTGCAGCCGGTATGCAGACAGTCCTGAAGGTCTTCCCCTCAGGCCCACCCGGCTCGCCGCGCCCGGCTGCCGAGTTCGGCGGGATCGCCTTCCCGCGGGTCACAGCCTGCCGGCTCGCCGCTGGTCTTCTCACCCGCGCCTCTATCGAGTGTGGCCACTGTAGCACAGGGGCCCGTGCGGCCCGCGGCGGCAAAGGCGAGTGTTGCGCTAGGGTTTCGGGGCTGTTTCCGTTCTGCGCACGGAGCGGCGCCGGGCAACGCACGAGGGCATAGCGCGGCAGGCGCACGTCATAATGAAGGGCGCGACGAAGGGAGAGCCATGGGCAGAGAAGAGCGCGCGGCGAGCGGCGAGGATCGGAACCAGGACCAGAGCGAACTGCTTGAGGAGGTCACCCGGTACCGGCGCGACCTGCACCGGATTCCCGAGCTCGACGATAACCTGCCCGAGACCACGGCCTACGTGCGCTCGGTGCTCGCCGGCTTGAACTGCGAGCTTACCGAGCCGTGCCCGAGCGCCCTTGCGGCGTTCTTTGACTTTGGCCGCGCCGAGACCGTTGCCGTGCGCGCCGACATGGACGCCCTCCCCATCTGCGAGAAGACCGGAGCAGCGTACGCGAGCACACACGCAGGCTGCATGCACGCCTGCGGGCACGACGGCCACATGGCCATGGCGCTTGCCTGCGTCACGTGGGTCGACCGCGTGCGGCGCCGAGCGCTCGGCGAGGGCGGCAGCGCGGGCGCGGCGCCGCTCCCGCGCAACGTGGTCGTTGTGTTCCAGCCTGCCGAGGAAACCACGGGCGGCGCACAGCGCATCTGCGCGAGCGGCGTCTTCGAGCGCTACCGCGTGAGCCGCATCTTCGGCATGCACCTGTGGCCCGACCTGCCGGCCGGCACGCTCGCCAGCCGGCCCGGCGCGCTTCTCGCCAGGTCGAGCGAGACTACCGTGACGTTCAGCGGCATGTCGGCCCACATAGCCCGCTGGCGCGAGGGGCGCGACGCGCTCGGGGCAGCCGCGCGGTTTGTGGTGGGCTCCAAGTGGCTTGCGCGCAAGCTGGAGCAAAGCGAGCCCATGGCGCAGCGCTTTGGACGACTCGAGGCGGGCACGGTGCGCAACGCCGTAGCGGGCACGGCGCGCGTTGAGGGGAGCCTGCGGGTGTTCTCCGACGCCATGTTTGCGCGCGCTCAAGACGAGATCCGCGCGCTCGCCCAAACGGCGGCCGACGAAGAGGGCTGCAGCTGCACCGTGAGCTTCTCGGAGGGCTACCCGCCCGTAGTAAACGACGAGGCGCTCTGGCGCGAGGCTGCCGAGGTTCTCGACGGCCTTGCCGAGGTGCCCGAGCCCTTGCTCATTGCCGAGGACTTCTCGTTTTACCAGCAGCGCATCCCGGGGCTCTTCATGCTGCTCGGCACCGGAACCGGCACGCCCCTCCACGCCGACGCCTTCGACTTTGACGAGCGCGTGCTTCTCGCCGGCGTCAAAGCCTACCGGCAGCTCCTGAGCGCCTAGCGGCCGAGCGCCCGCCCTTAGGGGCCCTTCTCCCCCGGGAACTCTCATCTTCAGGCCCTTCTCCCCCGGGGACTTCTCCTCTGGGACTTCTCCTCTGGGACTCCCTCTCTGCCAAATAACGCTGTTAGCGGCGGATTTTGGCACAAACAAAACACCCCCATCTACCTGGGATTATTTATTATTACCGTAGGTAGATGGGGGTGGCCAAAAAACGGAGATAACAGCGCCTTTTGGCAGGCGCGGGCGAGAAGCACCGGGGAGAAGCGCCCGCCGCGGACCAATGGGGCCGAAGCGCGGGCGAGAAGATCCCCTAGCCGGCGAGGATCTCGACGAGGGTCTGGATCATGTGGTCCACGTGGGTCGGCTCGGCGATGAGCGGGGGCAGGAAGCGCAGCGTGTGGTCGCCCGTGGCGTTGATGACGTAACCCGCCTCGAGCATGCGCGACACGACGTCGTGGGCGTCGCCCGCCTCGTCGGCAAGGTCGCAGCCGATCATGAGACCCGAGCCGCGCACGTCTACGACCTGCGGGATCTCGGTCAGGCGCTGCATGAAGTATCCGCCCACCTGCTGCGCACGCTCGGCGTACCCGCCGCTCACGAGCTCGCAGAGCGCCGCCTCGGCCGCCGCAACCGCCAGGCAGCTGCCGCCAAAGGTGGAGCCGTGGTCGCCAGGACGGAACACGTCGGCGATCTCCTGCTTGGCCACGCACGCGCCAACGGGGATGCCGCCGCCGAGGCCCTTTGCCAGGCTCATGATGTCGGGCTCAACGCCGTAAGTCTGGAAGGCAAACGGCTTGCCCGAGCGGAACACGCCCGTCTGCACCTCGTCGGCAATGAGCAGCGCGTCGTTGGCATGCGCCAGGTCGCGCATGGTCTCCATGAACTCCTGCGTGAGCGGGTGCACGCCGCTCTCGCCCTGGATGGGCTCGTAGAGAACGGCGCAGATGTCGGCGCCGCGTGCCTCGAAGATGCGGCGCAGTTGGTCGCAGTCGTTGGGATCGCAGGCAATGAAGCCGCCCGGCAGGGGCTGGAACTCATCCTGCAGGCGGTTCTGCATGGTGGCGGCGAGCGTCTCGAGCGTGCGCCCGTGGAAGCTGCCCTTGAGCGCCACGATGGTGTTGCCGCCCGAGCCGGCGCGTTTGGACCAGAGGCGCGCGAGCTTCATGGAGCCCTCGTTGGCCTCGGCGCCCGAGTTGGCAAAGAACGTCTTCCAAACCTGCTCGCCCTCGGCGGGCTCGGCGGCGCGGG
>CASEEV010000071.1 GCA_949287065.1 uncultured Collinsella sp. | reverse complement strand
GGGGTCGGCAACGGCGCCGAGGGTGGCGATCTCGGTCATGACCTCGCGGCGGATCTTCTGACGGCTGACGTCGACGAAGGGCGCGAGGTGCGTGAGCGAGATGGACTGGCCGCCGTACTGGCTGGAGGCCACCTGGGCGATAATCTGCGTGGCAATGTTGCAGGCGGTCGAGAAGCTATGGGGCTTCTCGATGAGGGTGCCCGAGATGACGGTGCCGTTCTGCAGCATGTCGTCGAGGTTCACGAGGTCGCAGTTGTGCATGTGCTGCGCAAAGTAGTCGGCGTCGTGGAAGTGGATGATGCCCTCGTTGTGGGCGTTCACGACCTCCTGCGGCAGCAGCATGCGCATAGTGAGGTCCTTGGAGACCTCGCCCGCCATGTAGTCGCGCTGCACCGAGTTGACGGTGGGGTTCTTGTTGGAGTTCTCCTGGAGAACCTCCTCGTTGTTGCACTCGATAAGCGACAGGATCTTGTCGTCGGTGGTGTTGGAGGTGCGCTTGAGGCTCTGCACGTAGCGGTAGATGATGTAGCCGCGCGCGACCTCGAACTTGTCGAGCGCCATGATCTGGTCCTCGACCATATCCTGGATCTCTTCGACGGCGACGGTGTGGCCGGCGTTCTCGCAGAGATCGCGGACGTTCTCGGCAGCGAAGCGGATCTCGCGCTCGGACAGGCGATCCGACTCGTGCACGTCAAGATTGGCCGCCGTAATGGCGTTGATGATCTTGTTGATGTCGAATTGGACCTCTGAACCGTTACGCTTGATGATCTTCATGCTCTACCCCGTTCTCAGCCAAGCAAAAGGAACGACCTTCATATAGACCGGAGCACGCAGCCCCGGCTGCAGACAATTTGTGAGCCGGCGCGCAAGATTTCGGAGGCTGCACGTCGGTGCGCGGACAACTATACTTCAAAAATCATAGCTCACAAAACACAAGATGTTGTGTCTTGTCTGAGCATTGTCCTCGACAGTTAGTGGTTTTCGCAGGTCAATGCAACACCATTTGTAGGCGGCGTTTCAGATATTCCACACCGGAAAATTTCTGTGCGCCGTTCGCCGAAATGTCAGGTTGAAGCAAAGCGGGCGTTTGTCGAGAAACGGTCTGCAGATTGTGAAGAAGCTGCAAATGATCCCTTATGTGAGCGATTTTGGTGCAGTTAGCGTCTGTGCAATACGACGCTCGATACGGGTGCGGTGCGAAAAAAACGTTCGCTACGGGCGCCGTGCGCAAAAAGGAGTTCAATACGGGCGGCGCGCGCAAATAACTGTCCGTTACGGGTGCTGTGCGCAATACGGGTCGCCGGCTCAACTGCTGCGCTCCAGCGCGAGGAGGGCGCGTTTGCGATTCGGGCCGCCGGCGTAGCCGGTGATGGAGCCATCGGCACCGAGGACGCGGTGACATGGGACGATGATGCTCACAGGGTTGCGCCCCACGGCCCCGCCGACGGCGCGCGCCGAGGCTTGCATACCGAAACGCTGCTCTAGCTCGTGAGCGAGCGCGCCGTACGTTGTGGTGGTGCCATAAGGAATCTCAACCAGGAGCTGCCACACACGCTGCTGGAAAGGCGAGCCCATGAGGTGGAGCTTCGGCGGCGTGGATGGTTTCTCGCCGGCGAAGTAGGCGTCGAGCCAGGCGCGGGTGGCCTCGAGTACGTGGATGGACGCGGCGGTTGCGGGTTGGGAGAGGCTCTCCGCAGCGGTTTGGTCTGGGGTCGCTGGGAGCGTGTGCCGAACGGAGCCGAATTCGCCAAAGTGCGCTTGCCCGGCGAACCAGGCACCGGCGAGGCCCTGGTCGTCGGCGGCGAGCGTGAGCTTGCCCAACGGTGAGTCGTACGTTGCCAACTGGAGCGATGAGTTTGCCGGCACCGGTGCTGTGTCGGCCGTTCGCGGTGGACGGGCGGCGCTTCGACTCCGCTCCGCCTGCTTCCGCCCCGCTCCGCCGCCCCGTGCCGTGCGTGCGGCCGGGTCGGTGAGCTCGGGCAGCGCCCCGCTGGCAATTGCCCAGAGGTAGAGACTCGCCACACTGCCATAGGGGCTGAAGCGCCGCCGGTAGCGGGCGAAGAGCGCCGGCGTGATGCGCCGGTGGCGGTAGAGCATGCGGAGCCCCCGCTGGATGGCGAGGTCGTCGAAGGAGAGGATGTCTGGCCGCTCGAGGCAGAACAGCAAGATCATCTCCGCCGTCCACCGGCCGATGCCGCGGATGGTTACGAGCTCGGCGATGGCGTCCTCGTCGGGCATGCTACCGATCGCGTCGAGGTCGAGTTCGGCGGTCGCCACACGGTCGGCGAAGTCCATAATGTAGTCCGCCTTGCGAAACGTCGTGCCAACCGCCTGCAGGCCGTCCCGCCCGGCGGCGCGCACGGTTGCGGGCGTAATCGCGCCCAAGCGCTCTTGGAGTCGCGTCCAGATGGTCGCCTGCGCCTTGGTGGAAATCTGCTGTCCGATGATGTGATGCACGACTGCGGCGAAGAGGTCCGGGTCGACCGCGCGCTCCACGTGGCCGATACGCGCGATGGCATCGGCGAGGCGCGCGTCACGCGAGCGCAGGTAATCGAGTTCTGTTTCTCCGTAGACAAAGTTTGCCATGGCGTTCCTCCTTACGTGGGGCATGCGGCAGGGTGGGCGGTGGCCGTCCTATCGTACCCGTTCGTCCCGGGGCAAGAGCAGGGCGCCGGCGAGCGGCACGAGGGCGATGGCGCCGATGATCCAGATAGCCGCCACGAGGCTGGTCGCATCGGCGATGGCGCCCAGCGCCGGCGCCACGATGCCGCCCACGGAGACTGCGAGCCCGAGCGTCACGCCCGAGGCGTGTCGCACCTGTCAACTCGCTGGATCCGATACGACAAGCTGGACGGATACCGAGGACCTTGCAGCAACGCGCGCCCTCGTCCTGGCGCACCGGGCTCTGCTCGATGTGCTTGAGCATCTCGACTTCCCGCACGCCGTCGCTTCGGATGCCGTCACGACCAAGCGGCTCCGGGCATTCCTCGCTTTCATTGACGAGCACGCCGCGGAACCGGTTGCACTGGAAGATATCGCTCGGGCGGCCAGCGTGAGCGTCTCGGAGTGCTTGCGGTGCTTTCATGCGGGTCTCGGCACCACACCTTACCGCTACCTGATGGACGTGCGCTTAGAGCGCGCCGCGCGCTTGCTGGTCGAGACTGACCTGCCGGTCGCAACGGTCGCCACGAGGGTGGGCTTTCGCGACGCGAGCTACTTCGCCCGCCAGTTCCGTCGGTGCACGGGTCTGAGCCCGCGCCAATATCGCGCGTCGTGACGCGGTCGAGGGCATCCGGGACAAGTGCTCCGCCGCATGGGCCGCGACGGCACCATCCTGCCCGTGCGGGTCCTCTGGCGCGACCGGCGCGCCCCCGTTGGAGAAATCGGCAAAAATTAGATTGACATTAACACGGCCGGAGACGCCGCCGAGGCCGTCTTTGCAGCGCTTGGCATGGGTGCGGTGAACCCGTTCTTCTCGGCCACGATGGCCTTTGAGGTCGCCGAGACCCTGCGTCGCGCGGGCGAGAAGGACGAGGCGCTCGCGGCCCTTGCGCGGGCGGTCGACGCCGTGGCGGCCGACCCGGCGAGCAAAGAGCCGTCAGGCTTCCCGCTCTGGGACCGCATGGCCGCGCGCCTCGACCCCGCCCGGGCCGGCGAGGCCTGGGCCGAGCACAAGGCACGCCAGCTGGATGACCTGCGCCGTACCCTGCGCCAGCAGACCGCTGAGCGGGTGGCCTCCCCCGAGTGGCGCGACCTCGCCGGCGGCGACCCCCGCTACCAAAAGATCATCGATGCGACGCTCAGAACTTGTCCGGCGAGGAGGTGACAAGTGGCGATGCCTGGCCTCCGTCCCCTGAATTTCAGCCTGACAACTAACAAACAGGGACGACCGCGTTTCTGCATGAACTCGCGATCGCCGGTAGCAAACCTCTTCAAGAAGTCATCGGAAATCGAAACGATTCTCATGAAGCCGACCCCTTATGGAAGCGGGACCCGTCTTACGACGAGCCCCGCTACACGTGGGCGATATTCTACGCTTGCGCACCCCGTCGCCCTCGGAGGTTAAACGTACACGTGGGCCATACTCTTAGCGTCGTGGCCCCCGACATTAGTATTTTACCCAACATGCGACGCAACTCACAGGCGCTCTATAACCCCACATTGACAAACTGTTGGTGGACCAAAACAAAACAGGTCAGAGAACATACTCTCTGACCTGCATCATTTCTGGTGGGCGTTACAAGATTTGAACTTGTGACCTCTTCCGTGTCAGGGAAGCGCTCATCCCCCTGAGCTAAACGCCCGAATATGTGTGCGCCTCATCAGCGCGAGAGATAATATACCGAACTCCCCGACCCTTGTAAAGAACTTTTTTCGGCTTTTTGAAAAAGTTCTGGCCGCGCGGGCCTCCGCCCCACCTTTGCGCGTGCTTCTCCCCGTTCTTCTCCCGTAGGGCCAAGTCATTTTACGCCGTTAACAGCGCTTTTTGGCCGACCTTATCTACCTGCGGGGATAAGACGTTGACGCAGGTCATAGGGGGTCCACCCGCCCTGCCAAACAACACTGTTAACGGCGTTATTTGGCAGAGGGCTACCGGAGAAAAAAGACGGAAGCCGAACGAAGAGAAGTTCGGATCCGCCCGGAGCTTCTACTAGGCCGCAAACCATCCTCCCCGCGACATGGGATGTTCCCATTTGCGACGCATTGCGCCATAGCAACGTTACTTGTTCGGACAGGCTGTATAGTAGCGAGAAGGGCGCCTTATCTGCACGGGAGCGCCGAAGCAACGTGACGAAGCGAGGTCTTATGGCACTGAACGCACAAGCCGACTGGTGGAAGCAGGCCGTTGTGTACCAGGTGTACCCGCGCAGCTTCCGCGACGCCAACGGCGACGGGCTCGGCGATATCCTGGGCGTGGTGGACCGCATGGACTACCTGGCAGCGCTCGGCATCGACGCGATCTGGCTGTCGCCCTTCTACCCTTCCGAGCTCGCCGACGGGGGCTACGACGTTATCGACTACCGCAACGTCGACCCGCGTCTCGGCACGCTCGACGACTTTGACCAGATGGTGGCAGCCGCGCACGACCGTGGCATTCGCGTGGTGGTCGACATCGTGCCCAACCACACCTCGAACAAGCACGCTTGGTTCCAAGAGGCCCTGGCGAGCAGCCCGGGTTCGGCGGCGCGCGACCGCTACATCTTCCGCCCCGGGCGCGGAGACGCCGGCGAGCTTGCGCCCAACGGCTGGCAGTCGTCGTTTGGCGGCCCGGCATGGGAACCTGTGGGCGACGGCACGTGGTACCTCCACCTTTTTGCCACCGAGCAGCCCGATCTCAACTGGGACAACCCCGAGGTGCGCGAGGACTTTATCAAGACCCTGCGCTTTTGGAGCGACCGGGGCGTCGACGGCTTCCGCGTTGACGTGGCGCACATGCTTGTGAAGGACTGGGGCCGCGCGCCGCTCGAAGACCTCGACTGGTGGCCGATCTCGGGCCCCTCGCCGGACCCCACCGGTTACCATCCGGTCTACAACCGCCCGGGCGTCCACGACATTTACAAGACATGGCGCCAGGTCTTCAACGAGTACGATCCGCCGCGCTTTGCCGTGGCCGAAGCCTGGGTGGCGCCTGACCAGCAGTACGCCTACGCCTCGACCGACGAGCTCGGCCAGGTGTTCAACTTTGAGTTTGCCAAGGCCAATTGGTGCGCGGAAGACTTCCGCACGGCCATCGATCAGGGCCTCGCCTCGGCCGAGAAGTCCGGATCCACAACCACCTGGGTGCTCTCGAACCACGATGTGCCCCGCCACCCCACACGCTTCGGACTCCCCCAGGTGCCTGCCGCTAGCCATCATCAGCTGGTGAACGACTGGCTGCTGCGCGACGGAAAGAGCTACGTGGAGAACCGCGAGCTCGGCACCCGCCGAGCGCGCGCCGCTCTTCTCATGGAGCTCGGGCTGCCGGGATCGGTCTATCTGTACGAAGGCGAGGAGCTCGGACTCTTTGAGGTGGCCGACATCCCCTGGGACCGCCTTGAAGACCCCACGGCGCGCAACACCAACCATGGGTCCTCGCAGAAGGGACGCGACGGCTGCCGCGTGCCGCTGCCGTGGAGCGCATCCGACAAGCCCGAACCCGCCGCGTGGGACCCGTCCTTCGGCGACGGCGCCACTGGGTCGTTTGGATTCTCTGCGCGCGCGGTCGACGCCCGACCTGCAAACCCCGGTGCCCCGCACCTGCCGCAGCCCCTGTGGTTTGCTGACTTTGCCGCCGACCGCCAAGAGGACGACCCCGCCTCCATGCTCGCCCTCTATCGCGCAGCCCTCAAACTGCGTGCCGAGAAGATCACGTCTACGGGTCGCACCGATGACTTTGCCTGGATGGACCCGGCACTTCTCGGGACTGATCCCAGCCAGGTGATCGGCTACGAGCGCCGTACGGCGGACGGACGGACTCTTGCGAGCATCACCAACTTCGGCGCTGCCCCGGTGACGCTGCCCGAGGGCGAGGTTGTTCTCGCCTCGGTCGACCTGGAAGGAAACAAGCTTCCGCAAGACGCCTCCGCCTGGGTCCTTATCTAAGCTTTCTCCTGCCTGAGCGGGCTCCTCTCAACATACGTGCCCCAAACGGCCGGACCGATCCACACGGTCCGGCTGTTTTTGTCCCCGAGAAGTATCTCAAGGCTGATATCCCCGTTCTTCTCGGCTGGTGCCTGGCCAAAAGACGCCGTTAGCAGCGTCTTTTGGCCACCCCTATCTACCTGCGACGATGCGACGTTGCCGCAGGTAGATAGGGATATAACTCCCCTGCCAAATAGCGCTGTTAACGGCGCTATTTGGCAGAGACTCCAGAGAAGGACGGCGGGGATCCAAGAGAAAGGCGGCAAAGGCTCCTGGGAGGGGCCGGCGAGAAGCGGCGAGAAGACCCCCCCCCTGCGCCGTCAGGTCTTTGTAAGGTACCGTATGAGATTTATGTAAGTCATGGGGTGACGCGCCGGTTCTCACCTATAGTTACGGTGACAAAACGGTAAGAATACGCGTGCCGCGCCAAAGCATCCGCACGGCGCGCGCTTACAACCAACCCGCCTCGGGAGGCTCTGTTTGCTTCACGATACCCATACCGACACTGCACCTCTGACCGAAAAGAACAACACGCCCGCTCCGCCCACGATACACGTAGGCGTTGACGTGGGTTCCACAACCACCAAGGCCGTGGTGATAGCACCCGGTTCGGCCGAGCCCCTTTACGCCCGCTACAAGCGCCACGGTGCGCGACAAGCGCAGAGCGTGCTCGAGGTCATCGAAGAGGTTGCCGAGCGTTTCCCGTCGTCGCACATCCGCATGGCGGTGTGCGGCTCGGGCGGGCGCGGCGTGGCCGACACCCTCGACGTGCCGTTTATCCAAGAGGTCGTGGCCAACGCCGTGGCGGTGCAGCGCCTCTACCCTGCCGCGCGCACGGCCATCGAACTCGGCGGCCAGGACGCCAAGATGATCTTCTTCCGCACCGACGAAGCCACGGGGGACCTCGAGGTCACCGACATGCGCATGAACGGGTCGTGCGCGGGCGGCACCGGCGCGTTTTTGGACGAGATCGCCAAGCTGCTCTCGGTGAAGCCCGAGGAGTTCGAGGGCCTCGCCGCCCAAGGCACCACGGTGTACGACATCTCGGGCCGCTGCGGCGTCTTTGCCAAGACCGACATCCAGCCCCTCCTCAACAACGGCGTGAGCCGCGCCGACATTGCGCTTTCGGCCTGCCACGCCATTGCCAAGCAGTCCATCGGCGGCCTGGCACAAGGCCTCGACATCACGGCACCCGTGATCTTTGAGGGCGGTCCCCTCACCTTCAACCCCATGCTCATCCGCGCGTTCGAGGAGCGCCTGGGGCTCGGCGGCGAGGACGCCATTCGCCCCGAGCATCCCGAGGTCATCGTCGCTCTCGGCGCCGCCCTCTCACTCGAAGGGCTCTTTGCCGCCGCCTCCGCCGACGTGGACCCCGAGCCCGCACGCGAGCTCCTTGCAGCTGCCGCGCGCGAGGCGAGCAGCACCGCCCGCTCGGGCGAGAAGTTCTTTGCCTCGGACGAGGAGTACCGCGCCTTCTGCGAGCGCCACGCCGCAGCACCCGAGCCCCTGCGCGAGCGCGCTGCCGAGACCGGCGCCGTGGAGATCCCCGTCTACCTGGGCCTCGACTCCGGCTCCACCACCACCAAGCTCGCGCTCGTGACCCCCGACGGACAGCTCGTCGACTCGTTCTACGCCAATAACGAGGGCGACCCGCTGGCCGTGGCCAAGCGCGCGCTTCTCGGCATCCGCGACTACTACCGTACGCGCGGCCTTGCCCTCAAGATCCTCGGCTGCGGCACCACCGGCTACGGCGAAGCCATGTTTGCCCGTGCCTTCCACGCCGACTACCACACCGTGGAGACCGTGGCGCACGCCCGCGCCGCGCGCTTCTACGTGCCCGACGCCACCTTCGTGCTCGACATCGGCGGCCAGGACATGAAGGGCATCTGGCTCGAGAACGGAATCGTCACCGACATCGAGGTCAACGAGGCCTGCTCCTCAGGCTGCGGATCCTTCCTCGAGAACTTTGCCTCCTCGCTCGGCATCCCCGTGGAGAAGATCGCCGAGACGGCCTTCCGCGCCGACCATCCGGCGCTTCTCGGCAGCCGCTGCACGGTCTTTATGAACAGCTCGGTGGTTAACGAGCAGCGCAACGGCAAGACCCCCG
>CASEEV010000070.1 GCA_949287065.1 uncultured Collinsella sp. | reverse complement strand
GTGGAAGGCGCCGATCGAGCAGCTCATCGGCTCGGCGAGAGACGCCTGGTAGTAGGCCTCGCCCGTGTACTCGAGCAGGCAGTCGCACTCCATGACCTCGGCGGGCAGGATGCAGTAGGTGGCGTCGCCGCCGCAGAACTCATAGGAGTAGCCGGGGCTCCACATGGTGCCCTTGTAGTTGAGGGCGGGCTGGATCGTGAACTTCATGCCGGGCTTGAAGCGATCTGCCCACTTGGCACCCACCTCGACGATGTCGCCGGCAAACTCGTGGCCCATGATGGCCGGATGCTCGGCCACGTCCTCGTGAACGCGCTTGTGATCGACGCCCAGCGTGGCGCACTTGTAGGTGGACATGCAGATGCTGTCGGACACGACCTTGACGAGAACCTCGTCGTCCTTGATGGCCGGAAGCTCAAACTCGTCGAGACGCAGATCGTTGGCAGCGTGAAGGCGCACGGCCTTAGCTTTCATGGTAGTTCCCTTCTCGTACGTGATCGGTTTGGCAAAGCTCGGATCCCGTGCCGCCCGGCGTGCGGGACCGCTGGGCGGCACGGATGGATGGGTTAGATCTCCTCGAACGTGACCTTGTCGATAAGGCTGTCGACCGTGGAGCGCTCGGCGGCCTGTGTGCCCTCGCTCATGACGTTGGCAGCGCCCGTGGCCATGCTGAGGCGGATGGTGTCCTCCTCGGAAAGGCCCTCGTCAAAGGCGTAGGCAAGCGCCGCGACCACCGAGTCGCCGGCGCCGACCGTGGAGCCCACGGGCACCTTGGGCGAACGGGCGAGCACGGTATGCTCGGCATCGACGAACAGCGCGCCGGCACCGCCCATCGAGACCACGACCTTCTCGACGCCCTGGGCGAGAAGCTCGCGCGCCGCCTTCTGAATGGCCGCGACGCTCTCGAGCTTGCGGCCCATAAGGCGGCCGAGCTCGATCTCGTTGGGCTTGACGAGGTAGGGCGCGCCTTTAAGGCCCTCGCGGAGCGCGTCGCCGTCGGCGTCGAGAAAGACGCGCGCGCCCGCCTCGGCGCAGGCGCGGGCCCACTCGCCGTAGATGCCGGCCTTGGCGCCGCGGGGCAGGCTGCCCGAGAGCACGACGATGTCGTTCTTCTCGATGTCGCGGGTCAGGTACCTGAGAACCGTTTCGAGGTCCTTCTCGGCCACCTCGGGGCCAGGCTCGTTGATGTCGGTGTGGGTGTCTGCCACCGGGTCGACGATCTTGAGGTTCGTGCGCGTCTCGCCCGAAGCGTTGATGGACCAGCAGTCGAGCCCCTGCTCGCTCAGCATCTGCGAGATGGCCTTGCCCGTTGCGCCGCCGAGAAGGGCGAGCGCCTTGCTGGTGCCGCCGAGCTTGGCGATGACCTTGGACACGTTGATGCCCTTGCCGCCCGGATCCTGTCGATACGAGACGACGCGGTTCACCGCGTCGAGGGTGAAGGAATCCACGCGGGCCGTTTTGTCGAGCGCGGGATTCAGCGTCACGGTGTAAATCATCCGGATCCTCCTGTTCCCTCTTTCGAAACTCTTGCCTGATTTGTCGAAACGAAAACTGTGGCTATCATAGCAACAGCATCACAACTGTCAATACAACAACAGAAGTTTTTGATATTACGGCTCAATTGGACCGTTCACCGGCGTATTCGTACCGTTTACAGACGATATTCAATTGCACATGGTGTTTTGAAACAACAGCTTTACTATAGGCACTGTCGAAACGAAACCCTTACGCACACACCGTTGGAACCGCACAGGTTCCGTTTGAAGGGAGGGTAGCTATGTCAATCAAAGACTCCGTGTCTAAGTTCGGCAAGTTCTTGAGCGGCATGGTCATGCCCAATATCGGCGCTTTCATCGCGTGGGGCTTCCTCACGGCATTGTTCATCGAGACGGGCTGGATTCCCAACGAGGGCTTCGCCAGCATCGCCTCGCCCATGCTCACCTACCTCATCCCCGTTCTCATCGCCGCCCAGGGCGGTTACCTCACCGGCGGCGACCGCGGGCGCATCGTAGGCGCCATCGCCGTCATGGGCTGCATCGCCGGCGCGCCCGACACCACCATGCTCATGGGCGCCATGGTCATCGGCCCGCTGTCGGGCTGGATCATCAAGCAGTTCGACAAGTTCATGGAGACCCGCACGCCCGCGGGCTTCGAGATGCTCATCGACAACTTCTCCGTGGGCCTCATGGGCATGTTCCTGGCCATGATCGGCTTCATCGCCATCGGCCCCATCATGACCACGATCCTCGCCGTGCTCATGGGCGGCGTGACGATCCTCATGCAGTACAGCCTCATGCCGCTGCTGGCCATCTTCATCGAGCCGGCTAAGGTGCTGTTCCTCAACAACGCCATCAACCACGGCATCTTCACGCCCATCGGCATCGCGCAGGCCGAGGAGACCGGGCGCTCCATCATGTACATGCTCGAGGCCAACCCCGGCCCCGGCGTGGGCGTGCTTCTCGCCTACTGCTTCTTCTGCAAGGACGCCAAGACCCGCCAGTCTGCTCCCGGCGCCGTCATCATCCACTTCTTCGGCGGCATCCACGAGATCTACTTCCCCTACGTCCTCATGAACCCCAAGGTCATCATCGCCCCCATCGTGGGCAACATGTGCGCCATCGCGTGGTTCAGCTTCACCGGCGCCGGCCTCACCTCCGCCGCCTCCCCGGGCTCCATCATCGCGTTCCTCTCGATGACACCCTCTGACTGCATGGTCGTCAACATCATCGGCGTGGCCATTGCCGCCGTGGTCTCGTTCGCCATCGCGACCCCACTCGTCCGCTCCATGGACGTTGCCAACCTCGACGAGGCCAGCCAGCAGATGCGCGAGATGAAGGGCACCGCCGAGGCCGCCGTGATCTCCGACACCACCAACGGCCTCGTGATCTTTGCCTGCGACGCCGGCATGGGCTCCTCGGCCATGGGCGCCACCCGCTTCCGCAACCGCATCAAGGCCGACCGCCCCGACCTGACCGTCAAGCACTCGAGCGTCGACACCGTTCCCGCCGAGGCCAACATCGTGGTCTGCCAGCGCGTACTCGCCGACCGTGCCCGCAAGAGCGCCCCGAACGCCCAGCTCGTCACGATCGACAACTTCCTCGACGACCCCGCGCTCGACAACCTCTACGCCCAGCTCACCCAGATCTCCAAGGCTTCCGAGCTCAAAGAGGCCGCAGCGCCCGCGCCTGCTCCCGAGCCCGTCCGCGCCGACAAGCCCGCGATCGCCCTTAAGCGCGAGGGCATCCAGCTCGGCTGCGAGCGCCTGCCGCGCGAGGACTGCATCCGCGCCTCCGGCGAGCTGCTCGTGAAGCTCGGCTGCGTGGACGAGCCCTACGTGGACGCCATGGTCGAGCGTGACAAGCTCACGAGCGTCTATCTCGGCATGGGCGTCGCGATCCCGCACGGCACCGGCGACGCCAAGGACTCCGTCAAGGAGACCGGCGTGGTGTTCCAGCAGTACCCGCAGGGCGTCGACTTTGACGGCGAGAAGGCCTACCTCGTCTTCGGCATCGCCGGCAAGGGCGAGGAGCACCTCGAGGTTCTCGCGAACATCTGCAAGATCCTCGAAGACGACGCCGTGGTCGAGAAGCTCAAAAGCACGACCGACGTCGACTGGGTCCTCTCGGTGCTCACCTAACCTCCGATACGGCAACGGCCTGAGAGACTCAGAGCACGTAAAAGGCGCCGCGCCCGGCATCACAGCCAGGCGCGGCGCCTCATTTGTTGTGCGCGCTATGACGGCCGTCTGCGCGCTTAAGCCAAGCTCAGATAGGCGCAGGCGCGCCGCAGAAAGGACGAGAAGGGCGGCCCCTAGAGCCCCAGGTGCTCCTCGAGCCACACGCCCACGCCGTCCTCGGAAACCGAGGGGCAAACATCGTCGGCCGCGGCCTTGATCTCGGGCGTGGCGTTGCCCATGGCCACGAAGGTGCAGGCGCTCTCGGCAAAGGTCGCGTCGTTGCCCGAGTCGCCGAAGGCCACGGCGCGGCTTTCGCTGACGCCGAGGCGGCGGCAGAGCACCTTGAGCGCCGCCCCCTTGCTCACGCCCTTGAGGGTGATCTCGTACTCGGTGGGGCCTACGAGCGCGAGCTCGAGCATGTCCGCCAGACCGGAGTCCTTGAGGCTCTGGGCGACTTTCTCGCGCTCCTCAACGGTGCTGAACATGCAGCCGAGCTTGTGCACGCCGCGCACGAACTTGACGACCTCGGCCTGAATGGACTCCATGAGGGCAATGTCGCCGCTCTCGGAGCTCGAGTTCTCGATAAAGCTCGTACCAGGGCGGCCGTTGGCGGCGTTCTTACGGGCGAGCATCTCGCGCTGCTCGCGGTTGAAACTCGCGTGGCCGGGGGCAAACACGCTCCAGCCCACCTCGCCGCTCGCGGCGCGCTCGACACACTCCACGATCACGAGCGCCTGCCAGCCGGTCATAAGATGCTGGTCGAGCACCTTCTCGTCTGCCGCCCGGACGGTGCACGCGCCGTTGACGGTGATGTAGGCGTCGATCCACGGTTTGCTCGCGATGTCTTCGCCGAGCATCTGAACCGGGCGTCCGCTCGCCACGGCGGTCTTGACGCCGGCGTTGTGCGCGGCGACCATGATCTGCTCGACGCGCGGGCGCATGAACTTGTTGGGCCCGTCGAAGATGGTTCCGTCGAGATCGAAGGCGATCAGATCGTAGTTCGGCATAGGTGCCCCCGCTTCGATATGCTCGCGGCGCCAGCGCGGCCGGCGTCCGTAAGCTCGTTTCCAAAATCCGCACTATGATACGCGCGACATGTGCGAACAATGTCACGCCTGCGCAAAGGGAGCGCAACGACAGCAGATCTCAACAATCGCCTGCTCGCGTTTGCCGCTCCGCCCGCGCCGACCGCTCCAGCCGCGCAGGCCGCGCTCCGCGCAGCTCGACCCTAGCTCAGTTCGAGCATGCCGGTATAGAGCTGCCAGTAGCGGCCCCTCTGGGCGAGAAGCTCGTCGTGGCTGCCGCGCTCGACGATCCTGCCCTGCTCGAGCACGATGATGGCGTCGGCGTCGCGCACGGTCGAGAGCCGGTGCGCGATCACGAAGGTGGTTCTCCCCTGCATGAGCTGGTCCATGCCACGGCTGATGAGCATCTCGGTGCGCGTGTCGATGGAGCTCGTGGCCTCGTCCAGGATAAGCACGGGCGGGTCCGCCACGGCGGCTCGTGCGATCGCCAAGAGCTGGCGCTGGCCCTGCGAGAGGTTCGCGCCGTCGGAGGTCACCATGGTGTCGTAGCCCTGGGGCAAGCGGCGGATGAAGCTGTCGGCGTTGGCGATCTGCGCGGCGCGGCGCACGTCGTCGTCGGTGGCGCCCAAGTTGCCGAACCGGATGTTCTCGGCAATGGTACCGGTAAAGAGGTGGGTGTCCTGCAGCACGATGCCGAGCGAGCGGCGCAGATCGTCTTTGGCGATGTTCTTCACGTCGATGCCGTCGAAGGTGATCTCGCCGGCGTTGACGTCGTAGAAGCGGTTGATGAGGTTGGTGATCGTGGTCTTGCCCGCGCCGGTGGAGCCCACGAAGGCGATCTTCTGACCGGGCTTGGCAAAGAGGTTGAGCCCCTTGAGCACGAGCTTCTCGGGCGCGTAGCCAAAGTCGACCTCATGGAAGCGCACGTCTCCCCTGAGCGAAATGCGCCCCGTGGCAACCACGGTGCCGTCGGCGCCTGTCGCGCTCGTCTCGATCAAGGCGCCGGGCGCCACCTCGTCCTTCTCGGCCGCAGCGTTCTTGCCTGCCGCGAAGGCCTTCTGCGGGGCGCCCGCAGCCACGGGCACGAGCTTGCCCCAGGCGCCGACGCCCATGCCCTCGGGCACAGCCCACGCCCAGCTCTTCTCGCCCGTGCGCTCAAGGCGCACCGGGCCTTCGTCGACCTCGGGCTTCTCGTGCATGGCGGCAAAGACGCGCTCCGCGCCGGCGAGCGCCGAAAGCAGGAAGTTGGACTGCTGGGTGAACTGGTTGATGGGCGCGGCGGTCTGGCGCACGAAGACCAGGTAGCTCGCGAGCGCGCCCACGTCGGTGAGGCCGGCGAGCGCCATCCAGCCGCCAAGGGCCGACACCAGGGCGTAGTTGGCGAAGCTGATCGAAACCACGGCCGGGATCATCGACGCCGCGTAGCCCTGGGCGCCGGTGCCCGCCACGCGCAGACGCTCGTTTTTGTTGCGGAACTCCGACACGTTGGCGCGCTCGTGGTTAAAGACCTTCACGACCTTCTGGCCGGTGACCATCTCCTCGATGTAGCCGTCGAGCTCGCCGAGCACCTGCTGCTGCCGCTGAAAGTAGCCGCGCGAGCGCTTGGTGGAGTAGCGGATGTAGGCGAACATGGCCACGTAGCCCACCACCACGAGCAGGCTGAGCTGCCAGTTGAGCACGAAGATCAGCACGAGCGTGCCCACGATCTGGATGAAGCTCTGGATGACCATGGCAAAGCTGTTGTTCATGGCCTCGGCCACGGTGTCGACGTCGTTGGTGAAGAGGCTCATGATGTCGCCGCGGTTGCGCGTGTCGAAGTACTTGAGCGGCAGGGTCTGGATGTGCGCAAAGAGGTCGCGGCGGATGTCGTAGAGCACCTTCTGCGCCGCGTACACCATGACCTGCGAGTAGCCATAGGCGGCGATGATGCCGACAAGGTAGATGGCAGCGGTGAGCGCTACGCCCCGCACGAGCGCGTCCACGTTGCCGCTGGCGAGGCTGTCGACCACGGGGCGGATCATGTAGGTGCCGAGCAGGTTGGCCAGCGCCGATACCGCGACGAGCACCGCCACGGCAAAGAAGAGCGCCTTGTGGCGGCCCATGTAGCTCATGAGCTCGCGGGCGGTGGCGCCCAGGTTCTGAGGCTTGTTTCCGGGTGCGGCCATGCTACGCGCCCCCTTCTGCGGCGTCGCGCACTTGCGACGCGTAGATCTCCTGGTAAATGGCGTTGTGTGCGAGAAGCTCCTCGTGCGTGCCCACGCCGTGCACGCGCCCGTCGTCGAGCACGACGATCTGGTCTGCCGCCATGACCGAGCTCACGCGCTGCGCGATGATGATCTTGGTGACGCCCGTGAGGTCGGCCAGCGCCGCTCGGAGGTCGGCCTCGGTGGCGGTGTCGACCGCCGAGGTGGAGTCGTCGAAGATGATGATCTTGGGATGCTTGAGAAGCGCGCGGGCAATGCAGAGACGCTGCTTCTGGCCGCCCGACACGTTGACGCCGCCCTGCCCGAGGTCGTAGTCGAGCCCGCCCGGCAGACGGTCCAAGAACTCGTCTACGCGCGCCGCCCGGCACGCGCAGAGCAGCTCCTCGTCGGTCGCGCGGTCGTTGCCCCACATGAGGTTCTCGCGCACCGTGCCCGAGAAGAGCACGTTTTTCTGCAGAACGATCGCCACGGCGTCGCGCAGGCGCGCCAGGTCGTAGCGGCGCACGTCGACCCCGCCCACGAGCACCGCGCCCTCGGTGACGTCGTAGAGGCGCGGGATGAGCTGCACAAGCGTCGTTTTGCCCGCACCCGTGCCGCCGAGCACGCCTACGGTGGAGCCCGCCGGTATTTCGAGCGAGACGTGCTCGAGCACGTACTCGCGGGCATCCGCACGGTACTTGAACGACACGTCCTCAAACGCGACCGAGCCGTCGGCCACCTCCTCGAGGGCGCCCTCGGGGCTCACGAGATCAACCTTCTCGTCGAGCACCTCGCAAATGCGGTGAATGCTCGCAAGCGAGCGCGACAGCAGCAAGAAGACGTTCGAGATCATCATGAGCGAGTTGAGCACCTGAAACACATAGGACAGAAAGCCCGTGAGCTCGCCCACCGCGAGCGCGCCGCCGAGCACCATCTGCCCGCCGAACCACATGATGAGGGTCGTGGCCGTGTACATGGCAACGTAGAGCGTGGGGATGTTGAGCACCGCGTAGCGGAAGGTCGTGCGGCTCGTTTTGGCCAGCGCGCCGTTGACCTCGGCAAACTGGGCGCACTCGTAGTCGCCGCGCACGTAGGCCTTGACGGCGCGCACGGCGGTGAGCATCTCCTGCACCACGTCGTTGAGCTTGTCGACCATGGCCTGGAGCTTGCCGTAGAGCGGGCCGACCTTGCGCAGGATAAACGCGAGCACGAGCGCAAGCAGGGGCATGAGCGCCACGAAGACGAGCGCGAGCGCCGGGTTCAGGTACACAGAGAGCGCAAGGCCCATGACGAGCACCACCGGGCCGCGGACCATGGGCCTGAAGCCCGCGTTCACGGCGTTTTGGATGACGGTGACATCGGTGGTCATGCGCGTGACGAGCGACGAGGTCTCAAAATGATCGAGGTTGGCAAACGAGTACTCCTGCACGCGCTCGTACTCCGCCGCGCGCAGGTTGGCGCCGAGGCCGTAGGAGGCGCGTGCCGCGTAGCGCGCGTAGAGAAGCCCCGTGACGAGGGCGGCTACAGCGCAGAGGCCCATGTAGACGCCCTGGCGCGCGATGTAGGCAAGGTCGCGCTCGGCCACGCCCACGTCGATGATGTCGGCCATGAGAATGGGGATGATCATCTCAAAGCCGCTCTCCACCACCACGAGCAGCACGCCCATGAGAGCGTCGCGGCGGTACCGGCCGAGATAGCTCAGAATACGCTTGAGCTCGGTCATCGGGCATCGCCCCGCTTGGCCGACTCGCTGCGCTCGGCAGCGAGTTTGCTGCCGTAGGCTCGGAGGTTGCGGTGCACACGGTCAAGGTAGTCGGCGAGCGCCGCGCGCTCCCCAGCCGAGAAACCCTCGAGCATGGCGTTCTCCTCCTCGACGCAGGCGGCGTCCCACGCGTTTACGGCCGCGATACCCTGTTCGGTGAGGGCGATGGTCTTGGAGCGACGGTCGGTGGCGCTTGCCGTGGCCGTGATGAACCCGCTGCGCTCGAGCGCGTCGAGCATGCGCGAGACGGCCGCGGCGTCGATCTCGTAAAACTCGGCAAGGTCGCGCTGGGTGCTCGGCCCCTTTACAGCGAGGTACGAGAGGATCTTGGGTTGCCCGTTGCCGAGCCCGAGCCGCTTGACGTAGGGGCTCAAGAGGTTGCGCTGCGCATGGAACGCACGGAAGAGCAGCATGTGAAAGTCATGGAACGAGCGGCCCGGGCGCTCTTGGGCGCCGTCCTTCTCGCCTGTGGCAGCGGCTGCTTGGCCCTCTGCCGCCTCGGGGTTCTTCTCCGTCATAGCGGACCTGCCTTGTTACTTGATACATCAATAGTTGACGTATCAAGTAATAGCCCGTTGTAAAGACCCTGTCAAGCCGCAACAGACATGAGCAAAACCTCATTTTTCTGGCCAAAAGTGCGTCTTTGTTAATGTCTGTTGGCTTGTCTGATGCCGTTGCCTGGACAGGGCAAACTGCATGACGCAGAGAACGCAAGCTGCGGCTTCGACAACAACCATGGTGCCAAAAGCCGGCAACGTATACTGCTCTGCCCAAGCAGGGAAGTCTGAAATCCACAGCTCCGCTTTTTCTGGCCCCCAGTACGACAGCCAGTACCACATGGTCTTGACGTCGTAAAGCACAAAGCCCAGCATCGAGCCAGCTTGGGCGAGAAGCGCGTAGCCGCGCCGCCGTATCGCCCACGTTCCGGCAAGGAAGAGCGCGGCTGACCCGACGACCATCATCCATTCCATCTGGGTATCGAGCTTGAGGCCCGTCACGGAGTTGCCTGCCGGCAGATGGAACGGCACAACGTAGAACTGCTCAGCCGCGCGCATAACCAGCGTCGCACCAACGAGCAAGGTCGACGCAATCCGAAGGACCACGCACAAGCCAGCTCGGACCTTATCTCCTGAAATAGCCATAACGGCCCTCTCCGTGGTAGGTTTCCCAGCCGCATTTGCCACCAATAGATTCGCACGATACGCGTAGGCATGCACAGACAATGACTTGATAATCATTATATGATAATGGCGTAATGCTTTGCTTATTGTAAGCGCTCGGCAAATCATGCTGGTTGTGCCACCTTTGATAAAGCCTCGCAGGAGCATCAGAAGGCGATACATCTGGACGCCCCGGAGTAATGCAAAGTCATACATGATAATTTGCTATACTGCTATACATATCAATACTTGAGTTTGGAGGAGGCAATGTGTCAACATCAGCAACCGTCATGCAAGCCCCAGATGCTTCACATCGCATCGAAACCGCGCAGATGAATACCCGCCTCGATCAGAGGCTCAAAACGGCAGGCGACGCCGTGCTTAAAGAACTCGGCTACACGCCATCCGTTGCTGTAAGGGCTCTCTGGAGGTATCTGGTGGAGCATCGCCACGATGAAGAGGCAATCCGCAGGCTCATCGAACCTCAATCAACGCCCCTGGCTTCCGAAGAAGCTGAACGCAAACTCGCAGCCATGCAGCGTGTTCACGAGCGCTACCATTCGCTTGCCGACCAACTCGGCTTCGCCAATCTTAGCCCTGATTGGGAACCGCCCTCCTATCGTGAGCTTCTCGATGAGCATTATGAAGAGCTACTGTGCAAGATGGAGGAGCCCGCATGAAAACGCCCGCCAAGGTCCTTCTCGACACCAATGTTTGGATCGATGCCTTCGACGGAAACCGCAAAGACCGCTGTGCTGTAGCCAACCAACTGATCTCAGCGTGCGTGACATCCAATGTCGAGCTTTTGTATGCGGCAGTTTCAGTCAAAGACGTCTACTATGTCTTAAACGCGAGTCAAAAACACGCGGCGCGACAAGCTAACGAACAGGGCGTCCTAAACGATAACGATACTCGAGCAATCGAGGAGTACGCCCATGCTTGCACCCGGAGTATGGAGGAAGTTGCAACCGTCGTAGGAATGGATGCATCCGACCTTTGGCTCGCACACAAACTACGACGCATCCATCCCGATCTCGAAGACGACCTTGTTCTGGCCGCCGCTGAACGCGCACAAGCAGACTATCTCGTTACGAGTGACGATGCCTTAATTCGTCATGCCACCGTAGCCGCTTTGCGACCCAAAGATCTACTCGCCCTTCTCGAGGCTAAACCATAGCTCAAGTCAGGTACACGCGGATGAATATGTCACGCTACTCGAACGCAAAAAGAGCAACGTAGTCGTGCGCTATTCCTCGTCCGGCACATAATCCAGCAGATCCCCAGGCCTGCATCCGAGTTCTCGGCAAAGTCCGTCGAGCGTAGAAAAACGAATCGCACGAATGTTATTTGTCTTAATACGAGAGAGATTGTTCTCCGAAAGCCCAATCCTTTTGGCCAGATCTTTTGACTTGACCTTACGGTCCACCAAAACGCGGTCAAGGTTTACGACTATCATCGCACCTCCTAGACCGTATCGTCTGAGACGCGTTGGAGCAAAGACCCATATTTGAAAACTGACGCCAGCATTGCAAACATAAGTGCCGCCCCAAAAGATCCGACGCTGATTGAGCCGCCATCGGAACTCCGAGTTACAAAACCAATAGACATATCCGCAATCTCGACAAGAAGCGAGACAGAATTCTTGGGGATAAATTCCAAAACGGCAGACACAAAGTAGAGCAAGGACAGCAGCAACAGCCCGCGCCTGGATGCAGCGGAAAACAGCGTCCCATATTGCGTCACACTACGAGCAAAGACCCATAATGTCCAGACGAGAGAAAGTACGAGACAATACCCGACCACCGCAGGAAGCAGCCCACACAAGCTGCCTGTCACAAAAATCGCTATTGATGGCACCGCAAAGCTCGCGATATAAAACACCACAACGATTATGGGCAAGATAGTACTGCAGCATGCAAAGGCAAACAGTGGGGCAGAAAGTACCTTGCACGCAGCAATAAACTTGGTGTTGTACGCTTCTATTGCTTCCGAAGTTACTTCGCTAGCATGATGATTTATCCGCATAAGCTCATCGCCTTACCGGCAACTAAAACCCAATCTGCAGACACGCCCCATCTCCAAATCCAATAAACATGCACTGATCATTCGCTTGGGGCTCAAAAAAGAACAGCATGACTCTCTTAACCTCCAAAGGTTTCTTCAATACGTCTTACCACGTTAGCATAATGCTCCTGAAGCATCCGGCAATACGGATCCTTTTTCAACAGCCCCTCTTCTGCGAACGCACGCGCCCGGCAGCCCCCTCCACAAAGATACGCATATGTGCAAGAAGAACACTCCTCTACGCTCTCTACAGTCAGATCAAGAAACTCCTGACGGACATGCGATTCAACAATTTTAACCAGCGGGTCGTGAAGCATATTGCCGATACAGAACTCTGGAGCCTGCAACATATGGCAGGGGTAAACGCCACCATCCGCGGATACACTCACCATGGTCTTGCCCGCTCCACAAGAAAGGCGAGCAGACAAAACCGGTTTCTTGCCTCCCCGAGCGCTTTCAATATCAAGAAAGTGCGCTATACGGAGCAGATCCTTTTTTGTAAAGCCAAGATCCTCAAGGTTCCTATTGCACGCCGAACAAGAAAGCATGCTGAAGCTGATCCGCACCTTCAACTTGTCAGCTAAGTTGAGGTACGTAGGAATATCATCGATATTCTTCGCGTGAATGGTGGGCAGCATCGTGACGTTCAGACCATTCGACCTCAAAATACATATAGCGCGTAGCTGCGACTGTTTGCTGCTCTCAATCCGAATCCGCCTATTTGCCCCATCAGGCAAACCATCGACCGAAACAAAAACATCATCGATACAGGCAGAAAGGCGGTCTAAATCAAAGTCCGAGAACGCAAGCAACCCATTAGTTGCTAGATCAACCCACGTTATACCAGCTTTTTTTGCGTGCTCGGCAATAGCGCACAAATCGCAACGCAGAGCAGGCTCGCCGCCTGAGAGATGTAACCTTTGAATGCCCAGGCTAGCGAGCTTATCTATGATGGCACACAAATCAGCAAAAGGGAGATCCGGGGTCTTGTTGCGTCCATCCGACCGAGAATAACAACCCACGCAGTCCATATTGCATCGATCTGTTACATGAAGGTAAGCACTTCGCAGGGACCCCTTGCCATAGAAACAGCCTTCATCCAAAAAGCCGTAACGGCGAAAAGCGTAAACGAGCTCCGGCTGACGCCGTTCAAGTTCGCCAATATCGATGATGCTATTTCCAAAATCCGTGCAATCGCGTACGCCTTCCGTCGTCAAGCCGATAACACAGCCATTATCGCAATTACCAATCAGGCCTATCATCCCGACGCTAAAAAGGCGCACGCTGCGAGCAAAGCCGTCCATAAACCGCTAGTCCCCTCTCTTCAATTCATTTTCCGTTATTACTTTCTATTCTCTGTCTCATCCATCGACTACCGTACTTAGGGAGTTTAGCGTATAGTCAATGATTATCAGTTGTTTATCATCGTATATCATTGATTTGAGGCCTGGATGAACAACACTCAGCTGGAATACTTTGTTGAAGCGGTGCGAACGGGAAACTACCGCACAGCCGCTGCACGGCTCTACGTTTCCCCTCAAGCCATCTCGCAGTCAATCAAGAATCTTGAGCACGAACTGGGGCTACAGCTTATGAACAAAAAGGGAAGGGCAGTCGTTCCGACTCAAGACGCATTGAGGCTATTTCCAGATGCAGAAAGGCTCATAAACGAGTTTTCCTCCTTCGAGTCAAAAGCTCGAAAAGCGGCATCTGAGCAGCCCGGACGGCAAACAATACGCCTCGGAATAACAGAGGCACCACTGCGCGGATGTCTCTATGATAAAGACTTCGTGCGAGTCCGTGCGCAAAAACTGCAACTCGGGATACAGGTCCGTTTTTTATCGAATGAACCGTGCAAAGATGCATTAAGGGAAGGGCTGCTTGATGCCGCCGTTATTCAAGGCCTCTTTCAGCACGAACAATCGATATTCAGCAAGTTTCTTGCAGCTTCTCCACTCTGCTTATTCACTTCATCGCGCGTTGCCCCTAAGAGCTTTACTCTCGAGATGCTAAACGGTGCACATGTTGCCGTACCAACTGACACCCACACGTGTTTCAGCTACGTCCGCAATCTTCTCGTGGCACACAACGTGCACCCCACCTTTGATCTCATTGATAATGATAAAGACTCCCTTCACAATTATCTGCGCAACGGTGGCTACGCTTTCGGTTACGGAATTTCTTCTGTAGAAGCATGGCCGGACATCATCAAACTGCAGCTAAACACTTCAAACAGTCAGCTTCTTAACTTCTACCTCTGCTGGACAACCTCTAAAGTTCTTGAAAGCGAATTGGACGAACACTTAAAAGATTGGCTACCGCCTACGATCTCTCAGTGAGCGAGAGCCCCATCCTCTGCAAGCAGTTGAAACCTCGCCACCAACGACAGGTGACGCTGCCCAATCATTTGTAAACATCATCGTTCGCTTGTAAAGCATCACTGTGCAATGTTCCGAAAGCGCAAACTATAAACTTGAACTAAGCAATTCCGGATTTGCTGCCGTAGGCCAACGACGAAAGGGCCGAAGATGAGCAGGACTCATAGCAACTCCGCTAAAATTTCGCGCCGGGCTTTTTTCTCGGCAACTGCCCTTGCCTGCATTGCCTGTGTTGCGCCTAGGGCAGCCTTCGCCACCACCAACACTGCGAGCAGCAACTCAGAGAGCATTGTCTCTGTCAACAGGAGCGGTAACACCATCAAAGTCACCAATACGGTCACTGGAGAGACCGGTAAGATCACCTTCAGCAACCATGGCGAAACCGCAACGATCAGCTATTCCGACGGTACGACCTCGATCGTAGAGCGAGATAACCTTGGCTCGGTCACCATCAACGGTACTCCTGCTGAAGCTGTCGACGCGTCAGTTGTTGCGCGCGCAACCGTGCCCGCTGGCTTCACTCTCCTCAGCTCCACGCGCTATGATTTCACTGGTATGTCCATCGTTAACGCAATCCTTTTCTTTGCGAGCCTTGGCATGGGGAATGCTCCAGCAGTTGTCCAATTTCTCGTCAGCTTGATGGGCGGCGGCGCCTCGCTGATGCCCGATGGGTACATGGAGCTTGATCAGTACGTGAACTACAACACCAACAAGTTCTTCAATGTCTATCGCTTCTATGATGCCTACGGCAACTACCAGTACGAAACCACGACAGGGCCGTTCTAAAGGAACATCTAACGAAGAAAAGAGCGAGTTTCCAGTATGTGGAAGACGTCCAAGCCTCACCCTCGTTAGTAAGGAGGCATGCATGGACGGCACGACGTTTGTTACCAAGATTCAGAGGCCTATGCGCTGGGTCGCTCTTGTGCTGCTGGTAGTGGCTGTCGCTTCTGGCCTGGCTGGCAACACATCGGATCTCGTGCGCATCGTCACGCGCGCAGCTCTTCTTGCAGGTCTTTGGCTCGCCGGAATCGCTCCGCTGGGCAAACCATGTGCGGGAGCATCGTCACTGGAACATGTCTGCTGCGCCTGCACATACCTGCATTATGCTCTCGCCACAGCGGCGCCGGTCTGCATCGTTGCGTATGTTGTTCTCGAATGCTCAGGAGCTGCAGGCGCAAGCTTTCTCGCAATGGCCGTCGCCGCGCTGGCAACCATTGCCCACATAGGCACCGGCCTTTTGGCCAGGACGCTCAAAGCCAAGGTTGATAATCTCGGGACCTGAACCGTGGCGGGCGCATAGGACTGCAGTTACTCGGAAGCTTGGCCCAGGCATGAAAAAAGCAAAGCAGCGGTTTTGATTGCCGCTGCTCCGCTTCTTGTTTGCTCGCATTGATGACGCGGTTGCGCTACTCCCCTGCCGGGACCTGGCCGGTTTCCATGATCTGGGCGAGGTCGTCTTCAGTGAGGACGGGGACGCCGAGGCTCTCGGCCTTGGCGAGCTTGGAACCGGCCTTCTCGCCTGCCACGACGTAGCTCGTCTTCTTGGAAACGGACCCCGTGACCTTGGCACCGAGCGCTTTGAGCACGTTGCCGGCCTCGGTGCGCGTGAAGCGCGTGAGCGAGCCGGTGAGCACAAAGGTAAGGCCCTGAAGCGGCTGCTCGTCGGTGAGGCCCTCGGCCACGCCGGCGCTCTGCGCAAAGGCGGCGTTGGCGGCAGCCGCGCTCTGCGCCTCGAGGTTGAGGCCCTCGGCGCGCAGGCGCTCGAGCACGGCGATGTTCTCGGGAACGGCAAGGAACTCCTTCACGCTCTGGGCGATCTTGGGACCGATGCCGTCGATCTGGGCGATCTCCTCCTCCGTGGCGGCGATAAGCGCCGGCACGGTCGGAAACTGCCCGGCGATGAGCTCGCCGACGCTCTTGCCCACATGGCGAATGCCGAGCGCAAAGAGCACGCGCCCGAGCGGCTGCTCCTTGGACTTGACGAGCTCGGCGACGATCTTCTCGGCGATGGTACGGCCCACGAGCACGGGCTCACCGGCCTTGTGGCCCTCGACCGTGGTCTTGTAGACGCGGCCCGTGGGCTTGCCGTTGCGCAGAATGGGGTCGCCGGCGCGGCGGCCCTTGATGTCGGTGTCGTAGACACGTCCCGTCTCGAGGCCAGCGATGTCGTCTACGTCAAGACGGTAGAAGTCGGCCACGTCGTGCACGAGCCCCTGCGCGATGAGCTTGTCGACGAGCTCATCGCCCACGCCGTCAACGTCCATGCAGCCGCGG
This sequence comes from uncultured Collinsella sp., assembly GCA_949287065.1. Taxonomy (GTDB): domain Bacteria; phylum Actinomycetota; class Coriobacteriia; order Coriobacteriales; family Coriobacteriaceae; genus CALUOB01. The sequence continues at coordinate 36,826 of CASEEV010000070.1, read as the reverse complement.
CTGACCCAATGCAGCAGGCGCTCCTTGAGCTGTGCCGGGCAGTCGATGGAGACGCAGCGGTAGGCCACCTCGCCCTCCTCGTGCACCACGGGCGCGCCGCACGCGGGGCAGACGGCGGGCATGGAGAAGGGCTCGGCGCCCGCGGGGCGCTTCTCGGCCACCGGACCCACGACCTCGGGGATGACGTCGCCCGCCTTGTGCACGACGATGGTGTCACCCACGCGCACGTCCTTGCGGTGGATCTCGTCGATGTTGTGCAGCGTGGCGCGCGCGATGGTCGAGCCCGAGACCGTGACCGGGTCGAACTCGGCAACCGGCGTGAGCACGCCCGTGCGGCCGACCTGGATGCGGATCTCGCGCAGGACGGTCTCTTTTTCCTCGGGCGGGAACTTGAAGGCGATGGCCCAGCGCGGCGCGCGGGCGGTGAAGCCGAGATCGTCTTGCGCGGCGAAGGAGTCGACCTTCACCACCACGCCGTCGATGTCGTAAGCCAGGTCGGCGCGGTGCGCGAGCGCGTCGGCGCAGAACGCGTGCACCTCGGCGGGGCTCGCACAGCGCTTGACGTTGGGATTGACCGAGAAGCCCGCGCTCTTGAGCCAGGCCAGGAACTCGTGCTGGCTCGTTACGTGCAGCGGCGCGGTGTCGGCCACGGCGTAGATGAAGGTCGCGAGGTCGCGCGACGCGGTGACCTTGGGGTCCTTCTGGCGCAGGCTGCCGGCGGCGGCGTTGCGCGGGTTGGCGAAGGGGTCGCGACCCTCGGCGTCGGCCTCCTCGTTGAGGCGCACGAAGCTCGCCTTGGGCATGTAGACCTCGCCGCGCACCTCGATGCGCTCAGACGCGTCGGCCCCCATGTGGGCAAGCGCCTCCTCGCCGAGATGCAGCGGAACGTCGCGGATCGTGCGGACGTTCAGGCTCACGTCCTCGCCCGTGGTGCCGTCGCCGCGCGTGGCGGCGCGCACGAAGGCGCCGTTCTCGTAGGTGAGCGCCACGCCGAGGCCGTCGATCTTGAGCTCGCAGGTGTAGGTCGGCGCGCTGTCGCCGAGTTCGGCAAGCACCGCCTCGGTGCGCTCGAGCCACTGGTCGAGTTCCTCGAGGTTCATGGCGTCGTCCATAGAGTACATGCGGCTCATGTGGGTCACGGGGGCAAACTGGCTCGACACGTAGCCGCCCACGCGCTGCGTATAAGAGTCGGGCGTCACCAGATCCGGGTAGCGCTCCTCAATGCCCTGCAGCTCCACGAGCAGCTTGTCAAAAGCGGCGTCGGTGATCTCGGGGGCGTCGAGCATGTAATAGCGGTAGGCATGGTAGTCGAGCTCGCGCCTGAGCACCGCCGCGCGCTCAGCGGCGGCGCGCTTCTCGGCGGCGTCCGCCGGTGCCGCGGCGCCTGCCCCCGCCTTCGGCTCTTCTTGTACGTCCGTGCTGCCCCCGAATAGATCGAGCTGCTCCACGATTCCCCCTTCGCTCCGGCACCGTGCATGAAGGCGCCTTGTTCTCGCTCGTTCTCAAGAAGGGTACCACGCAAGCGCCGCATGAACCGCACCAAACCGAGCTCGCCGCACGAGTGGAAAGCACTGCCGTCGGCGAAGAAGGCTTCCTGCGCTCATTCGATCTCGGTACGGGGGCTCTGCGCAAAAGCACGCTCGATACAGGGGCGCTGTGCAAAACCAGGCTCAATACGGGACTGCCGGGCAAAAATCAACTCGATATGGGGACGGCTGCGCAATAACGAACGTGATACGGGTGGGTTGAGCAAAAAGGTGGTCAATACGGGAGAAGTTCATCGACAGGACGGCGTATCGCTTCAGAATTTGCGCACGACACCCGTACCGAAGAGTTTTTTGCGCTTGTCGCCCGTGTCGAAGGCATTTTTGCGCAGGACGCCCGTATCGAAGGGCTATTTGCGCACGACACCGGTATCGCGCTCGCTATTGCGCAGGCCCACAGCACCGCCTGTGATTTTGCGCAGCTGACCCGTATCGCGCCGGTTTTGGCGCCAGGGCTCCTCCCGCGGGCGGTTTGCCATGGCCCCAGGAGCGATGGCCCGGCCGCACATGCAGAAGCAACGCACAAAAAAGGGGCCGCTCCGCGGATGCGGAACGGCCCCGGAGCAGGCACGACGAGGTCAGACTTACTTGCCGTTCTCCTCGGCCTCGATGCGAGCGTCGAGCACGGCGCGCTCGGCCTCGCGCTCGGCCTCAGAGACGCGCAGACGCTCGGCCCACGCCTCGAGCGGATGGGTGCCCCACAAATTGACGATAGCCACAGCGGCCACGACAACCAGGGCGCAGACCAGCGCGATAAGCGCCATCACAAGAGCGGGCGCAACAACGTAGAACATCCTCGCCCCTCCTTACACGAAGAGCCCGGAGAGCGCTCCGGACACGCCGAAGAACGCCAGGCACATGATCGAAGCAGTCACAAGCGAGATGGGCAGGCCGCGCAGGACCGCGGGAACCTGGGACTCGTTGATCCGGTTGCGCACGCCGGCAAAGAGCACGACGGCGATAAACGCGCCGAGACCCGCGCCGACGGCGGTGCCCACGCCGACCGGGAACTCGCAGCCTGCAGCGGCGTTGGAGAGCGGCACGGCGAGCGTGCAGGCGTTGAGGGCCACGATGGTGCACATGGCCATGGCGCCGCGGCGCTCCTCGACCGGCTTGTGGGCCGTGGCAACGGCGCCCACGAAAAAGACGCAGGTAGCCGAGACCAGCAGGTAGGCCATGGGCGCCAGGTAATCGAGGCCCCACGGCTGCAGCAGCAGGTAGTAGATCGGCCAGCCGACGATGCCCGACACGGCCGAAGCAGCCCAGAGCGCGAGACCGAAGCGCACGGAGTCCTGCGGGCGCAGCGCGAGCACGATCACCGAGACCATGCCGACCATCTGCACGAAGACGATGTTGTTGTCGAACGCGGCAGTGAAGAGGGCGTTCAGGAACTCCATTACTCCTCACCTCCGTCGGAAGCGGCCTCAGGGGCCTTGAACAGACCGCCCTCGAGGCTCTGGGTGAACACGGCCACGAGCGCGAGCAGCAGAAGCGAGCCCGCGGGCTTGCCGAAGACGGCGATGGGGGTCTCGGCGATCTCGTAGGCGGTGAGGCCGAAGATCTCGCCCGCCGACAGAATGCCGTTGGCGAGACCCACGAACGTGAGCGCGGCGAGCGCGCACACCGCCGCGAACACGGCCGTGGCGACCGTGCTCTTGGCAGGCGCCACGGCAAAGGTGCTCTTGGCCACGAACGTCATGACGAGCGCGTTGGTGGCGACGAGCGGCAGGTACATGCCGAGTGCCTCGGAGACGGCCGGGTCGGCCACGTACACCGCCACCTGGCACACGCCCACCACGGCGGCGCTCACGACAAGCGCGACCGGAATGCGCGTGATCCAGTTGGTGAAGCCGTTGATAACCGGCACGAGCAGCGCCATGGCGATGATGGCGACCGCGGTGACGGCGCCGATGGCAAAGCCCTGCTCGAGGTTGTTGGCAACCGCCAGGCCCGGCAGCGCGCCGGCCACGACCAGGAAGGTCGGCGTGCCGAGAAGCGCCTCGAGGCGCTTCTGCCGCTCGGCGGCAATATAGCTGTTAAGCGCCATGTTAGTTGCCTCCCAAGCTCTGATAGGCCTCGATGGCGATATTGACGTCCTCGATGACCGCGGTGGACGTGAACGTGGCGCCCGAAACGCCGTCGATGTGCGCAGCGTCGGACGTGGCGTCCTCGATGGTCACGCCCATGTCGGTAGCGGTGCCGACGAAGCTCCCGAGGTAGTCCTCGGTGAGCGCGTTGGTGCCGATGCCGTCGGTCTCGGTGTGGCTCACGATCTGCACGCCCACCACGCCGGTGGAGTCGATGCCGACCATGAGGGTCACGGGACCGGCGTAGCCGTCGGAGGCAACCTCAAAGACATAGCCGCCCGTGTCGGCCTGGTACACCGACTGGAGCCCCTCGATGTCGGGGGCGGAGACCTTCTCGAACGAACCGGCGTCGGGGAAGAGCAGCGCGCGCTGCTCGCCGCCCTGAGCCTGCTCGAGACGCACGTCGGCGTCGGCCAAGGCGTCGGTCGCGGCGAAGCGGACGCCGGAGACCACGAGCGTGCAGACGATAACGGCCGCGAAGACGGCGAGGAACGAGAAGCCGAGGCGGTCGCGGCGAAGCTTAGACGAGGGCACGCTTAACACCTCCCTCGGGCTTGGGAGCCGTGTACTTGTCGATCAGCGGAACGAGCATGTTCATGAACAGGATGGAGAAGGCCACGCCCTCGGGAGCGCTCGCGAAGAAGCGGATGAGCGAGGTGATGAGGCCGCAGCCCAAGCCGAAGATGATCTTGCCCTTCTGCGTGGTCGGCGTGGTGGTGTAGTCGGTGGCCATGAAGAACGCGCCGAGCGCGAGGCCGCCCGAGAGCAGCTGCGCCACGACGTCGTTGCCGGTGATGAGGCTCATGACCGCCACTACGCCGATGAACGGCAGCGTTGCCCACGCGTCGACGACCTTCATGACGAGGAGGAACACGTAGCCGATGAGCAGGGTGAGGATGCAGGTCTCGCCCAGGGCGCCCGCGTGGTTGCCGAGGAAGAGCTGCAGGTAGTCAAAGTGCGCGCCGCCCGCCATCTCGGCAAGCGGGGTGGCACCGGTGATGGCATCGAGCGGCGTGCCCTCGGGCGCCGGGTACGAGCCGAGCGCGGCGGGCAGGGCCACCATGAGGAACACGCGGCCGGCAACGGCGGGGTTGGCGATGTTGCAGCCGATGCCGCCGAAGAGCATCTTGACCACGACGATGGCGAAGGCGGTGCCGAGCGCGCCCACCCAGAACGGGCAGTCGGCCGGCAGCGTCATCGAGAGCAGCATGGCGGTGACCACGGCCGAGAAGTCGTCGGCAGTGGACTCGCGATGCATGGCGATGCAGCACAGGTGCTCGCAGACGAGCGCGGTGGCGATGCACACGAGCACGAGGAGCGGGGCGGCGAGGCCGTAGAGCACGGTCGCGGCGATGACGGTCGGCAAGAGCGCGAGACACACAAGCCCCATGATCTTGCGCGTTGAGTCGGGGCCGGCAAAATGCGGAGAGCCCTCAACGATGAGTTTCACGCTACTCCCCTCCCTTCTCGAGCTCGGCAAGACGCTGGATCTCGGCGCGGTAGAACGCCTTGCCGTTGCGGATAGCGTCGTTGATATGGCGGTGCGCCGGGCAGGTGTAGGTGCACGAGCCGCAGTCCATGCAGTTCATGACGCCCAGCTCGTCGAGCGCGAGCAGATCGTGGTTGTTGGAGGCAACAGCCAGGCGCGCCGGATCGAGGCCCAAGGGGCACGCGCGCACGCAACGGCCGCACTTGATGCAGGGGGTCTGCTCGGGCAGCACCGCGAGGTCGTCCCAGCACAGGATGGCGTTGTTGGCCTTGAGCACCGGGCAGTCGAGGCTCGAGATGGCGCGTCCCATCATGGGGCCGCCCATGAGCACCTTGCGCGGCTCCTTCACCAGGCCGCCTGCGACCTCGATGACGTCGCGCACGTTCATGCCCACCGGCACGCGGTAGTTGCCGGGGTTCTTCACGCAGTCGCCGTCGACCGTGATGGTCTTGCGCACCAGCGGCTCGCCGTAGCGGAAGTACTCCTCGACGCGCGACACCGAGGTCACGTTCATGACCAGGCACCCGGCGTCGACCGGCAGGCCGCCGGCCGGAACCGCGCGGCCCGTGAGCTCCATGATGAGGACCTTCTCGCCGCCGGCGGGGTACTTGGTGGGAACGGCCATGACCTCGATCTTGTCGCCTACGCCCTTCTCCTCGACCGTCTTGGTGAGAAGCTCGATGGCCTCGGGCTTGTTGTCCTCGATGCCGATGCAGCACGCGGGGATCTCGAGCGCGTCGATGATGCGCTTGCAGCCGTCGATCACGCGGCCGGGATGCTCCATCATCTGGCGGAAGTCGGAGGTGATGAACGGCTCGCACTCCATGCCGTTGACCAGCAGGTACTCGAACTTCTTGCCCGCAGGGGCCTTCATCTTGAACCACGTGGGGAACGAAGCGCCGCCCAGGCCAACCACGCCCGAGGCGCGCACGCAGTCGATGAACTCCTCCTTGGTGCTATACGTCGGCTTTTTGATGGACGGGTCCTTGTCCATCTTGCCGTCGCCCTCGATCTCGACGACCGGAGCGCGCTGCCCGGTCGGCAGGTCCTCGACGGCGACCGAGGTGACCGTGCCCGAGATGCTGGCGTGTACCGGAGCGTACAGCCCCTCCCCATCGCCGATGAGCGTGCCCACGTACACGTGGTCGCCCACGGAAACACAAGGCTCGCACGGCTTGCCGATGTGCATGTTCAGCGGGATCCGTACCTTCTTGGGCGGATCGATGTACTGAACGGGGCAATCGCGCGTGTCCTTGTGCTGCGGCGGATGCACTCCGCCCTTTGTCTTGTGCAGCGAGAACATAACTCCCCTTACCTATACGTACCGATGATGCGCGATATATCCGCCCGCCGCACGGCGCCTGTTCCTCCCGCGGCAAGTATTCCGTGCAGAGGGCGAATCACAAAAACATCAAACCAAAATTCTACTTGTTTTTCAGGTAGTGTGACGAGTCAGGGCGGCACAAATTCGAGCAACGGCTCCCATTTGACATCTATTCGAGGAGTATTTATTCAGACTTGAGAATAAAGCGACAAGAAAACCCCCTCCCGCGCGTAGCGGAAGGGGGCGGAGGGAAGGAGGTCTGCGTTGCGTCAGAGCTCCGGCAGAGGCGGGTAGAAGCCGCCTAGTAGCCCTGGCTGTTGAGGAACTGCTCAAGGTAGTTGTAGAAGTCTTCCTCGCTCATCGAGTCGCCGGGGTTGTCGCCCTCGGCGCTGTCCTGCTGCTCGGCCTGCAGCGCCTCGTCGGAACCGAGCGTCACCTCGAGCTTCTCGTCCTTGCCGTCGCGGTTCACCGAGAGCGTGACCTTGTCGTCGACCTCGTGCTCGCGGATGAGGATGATGAGGCTGTCGGCGGAGTCGACCGGGTCGCCGTCGACGGCGGTGATGATGTCGCCCTGCTTGAGGCCCGCCTTGTCGGCCGGGCCGTCGGCGGCGACCTCGACCACGTAGGCGCCGGTGGAGACCGCGAGGTTGTTCATACGGGCGTTGTAGGCATTGACCGTGGTGAGCGTGGCGCCGAGGTAAGCGTGCACGGGGGTCTTGCCGTCGATGATCTGGTTGGCGATGTCGATGGCGTAGTTGGACGGAATGGCAAAGCCCACGCCCGCGCTCGAGCCGGACTCCGACTCGATGATCGAGTTGATGCCGATGAGCTTGCCCTCGTCGTTTACGAGCGCGCCGCCGGAGTTACCGGGGTTGATGGCGGCATCGGTCTGGATCATGTTGGCGTAGATGGAGGTGCCGGTGCTGCTCGGAAGCGCCGTAGAGCGGTAGAGCGCGCTCACGATGCCCGTGGAGACGGACTGCTCGTTGCCGAACGGGCTGCCAATGGCCATGACCCACTCGCCCACGTTGAGCTCGTCGGAGTCGGCGACCTCGATGGGCGTGAGCACATCGGCCGACGCGTCGATCTTGATGACCGCAAGGTCGCTCGACTCGTCGGTGCCCACGACCTCGGCCTCGTAGTTCTCGCCGTTGTTGAGCTTGACCGAGATGCCCTGGGCGCCTTGGACCACGTGGTAGTTGGTGAGCGCGTGGCCCTCGGTGTCGAGAATGACGCCCGAGCCGATGCCGCCGCCGTCGCGCGTCTCGACGGTGATCGAGATCACGGACGGGAGCGCCTTGCTCGCCACGGCCTCGGCAAGCGTGGTGTCCTCGGGATCGATGTCGATCTTGGTGGTACTGCCCGCGCTCTGAGTTGCCGCCGGGGCGGCGCCTTCGGAGTCGACGCGGAACGCGCCCGACATGACCAGGGCGATCACGAGCGCCGCGCCCGCCACAAGGCCGAGAAGCGACGCGAGAAACACGGGCATCTTCTTGGCGCGCGTCTTCACGACGGTGTGCTTCTCGGTCACCACGGGCGCCTGGGCCTGCGATGCGGGAGCCGCATGGGCGCCGGCCGGGGGAACCGGGCCGCCCGACTGCGCGTCATGCGCGGCATGCGCGAAGGTCTGGCTGCCCTCGTTGGCATCCTCAGGCTGCGCGTACGCGTACGGCGCGGGCTGGCGTTCGGCCGTGTAGGCCTCGCGCACTGCCTCGTCGGTTACCGGGCGCCCGGTGACCGGGATGCCCTCGACCGGCTCGAGGCGCGGGGTGCTGGCGGTACGAGCGCCCGCGGCTGCATGCTCCTGCTCGGACTCAGGTGAAGTGGGGGTAGGCTCGACCTCGATGCGCGGCAGCGCGCTGCGCAGCTCCTTTGCGTCATTGGGGTTCTGAGGAAATTTCTCGTCGGACATGTTCGCTCCTTTAATATAAGGGCGGCGTCGGCGCCGCCCCGGGTAGCCTGCTTTGGTTGTACCCCCGCAACGTGGCCAGACACAGGCTTAAGCTCGAATTAATAGACCTGCGATACTTCTGAGGCGCTTTTTTCAGGTTTGTGACGACACCGTCAAAAAAGGCGGACCGAAGTCCGCCCTTCCCTACTCTTTGAACAGATAGCCCACGCCGCGCACCGTAGTGATATGCGCCGCGATAAGCGGGCCCACCTTGGAGCGGATGCGGCGGATGTGCACGTCGACGGTGCGCGTGCCGCCGCAGTACTCGAAGCCCCACACGCGATGCAGGAGCACCTCGCGCGAGTAGGCACGGTTGGGATGCGTGGCGAGAAACGCCAGCAGCGAGTACTCCATGAGCGTGAGGTCGATGGGCTGGTCGTCGAGGTAAACCTGGTAGGTAGCGAGGTTGATGACGAGGTTGTCGATGCGCAGAACGTCGTCGACCGCGTAGGGTTCCTCGTCGCCCAGGAGCCGCTGCGCGCGGGCCACGAGCTCGTTCTGGCCGGCGGTGGGGCAGATGAAGTCGGAGCGGGAGTACGACGGAAGGTGCAGGTTCGGAAGATCCTCGTCGCTTACGATGAGCAGCATCGGGATGCTGCCGCGCTTGTCGAGCCACTGAGCAAGCTGCTCGATGCGCTCGCTGCGAATGCCGTCGGCGTCGAGCACCATGAGGTCAAAGTCGTGGGCAACGGACGGAGAGTCAGGGGTCGCAAGGTACACCTCGACTCCCATGCTCGAACTCAGCATGCGCACAAAATCGTGGTAGCGAGTGGTGCGCGCCATAAAGAGCACGTTCTTCTCGGACACGGCTGGACACCTCCTCTGACGACCCGCGAAACTACCCGCGCCCGCCTACGGTAACAGGAACGCCCTCCGCAGAACGGCAAAGCGTTGGGTCCGTCATTCAAACGATCTTTTGAGAATATACCAAAGCGGTACTTTGGTCGGATAACAACATCAGGAATTACCCAAATAGTGCCTAATTTCCCAATCTGTTACCGCCGCGCTGTATTTTGCCCATTCGTCGCGCTTCTTACGCAGGAAGAACGAGTGAATATGGTCGCCGAGCGCCTCGTACATGAGCTGGGAGCTCTCGAAGGCGTCGAGGGCCTCGCCGAGCGTGCGCGGAAGCGAGGTGTAGCCCGCCTGAGAGAGCTGGCGGTCCGACAGGCGCAGCGTGTCGATCGTGGCCTCGGGCGGCAGCTCCAGGCCCTCGCGGATGCCGCGCAGGCCGGCCGCGAGCGTAACGGCGCATACGAGGTACGGGTTGGACATGGGGTCGGGAGTGCGCAGCTCGATGCGCGTGGAGAGCTGCTTGCCCGGCTTGTACGTGGGAATGCGGATCATGGCCGAGCGGTTGCGCAGGCCCCACGTAGCATGGGTGGGCACGCCGCCGTTGCCGTTGGTGATGCGCTTGTAGGAGTTGACCGTGGGGTTGGTGATCGCCATGAACTGCGGCGCGTACGCGAGGATGCCCGCCATGTAGTGCTTGGCGACGTCGGAGAGATGGTAATGCTCGTCGCTCTCGCCCCAGAAGACGTTGTTGCCCTCGTGGTCGAGAAGCGACTGGTAGAGGAACATGCCGCTCGAGTTGTACTTGGCCAGCGGCTTGGGCATGAACGACGCGTGAATGCCCTTCTCGTACGCCTCGAACCTGATGACGTACTTGGCCGTGGTGAGCGCGTCGGCAAAGGTCAGCGCCTCGGCATGGCGCAGCGACAGGCACTGCTGGCCCGGGCCGTCGGCATGGTAGGAGTACTCCACCGGCACGCTCATCTTCTCGAGCGACAGCACCGTGGAGCGGCGGATGTCGAACGCCGGATCGTCGGGCGTAAGGTCGAAGTAGCCCGCGGAGTCCATGAGCTCGGCCTGGTGGTCGCTGGAGAAGTAGTAGAACTCGGTCTTGCCGCCGACGTTCATGAGGTAGCCCATTTTCTCGGCCTGGCGGAACACGCGCTCCAGGCAGGCGCGCGGGTCGCCCGGGAAGGGCTCGCCGTTGGGCATGCGCACGTTGCAGAAGATGCGGGCCGTTCCCTGCTCCTTGGACCGCCACGGCATGATCTGGAAGCTCGTGGGGTCGGGGAACACGAGCATGTCGGTCTCTTCGCGCGTGGTGAAGCCCTCGATGGAGGAGCCGTCGAAGCCGATGCCCTCCTCAAAGGCCGTCTCGAGGTCCTCGGGGCTGATGGCAAAGCTCTTGAGCCGACCGAGCACGTCGGTGAACCAGAGGCGAATGAACCGGATGTTGCGCTCCTCGATGGTACGGAGCACGAAGTCGACGTACTGCTGCTGGTCCATGGCATCCCCTTTCGCCGCGAACGGCTCGACGAGACAAAGACTGACACGTGGAGGCGGCCGCCCGGCAAGGCGCTCGGCGCCTCGCAAACAGATGCGCCGCGCATCCCGCGCGGCGCGCATCAGGCGAATCTGTTTTGAACGCCCCCAGTGTGACAGAGTATTGTTTCTGTTGGGTTACGCTCGATGTTTGTTCACATGCTCCACGAGCTGGGCGCTGCGGGGCGCCCGTTTAAGCGTCAAAGCGCTTGGCCAGCTCCTCGTAGACCTTGTCGCTGCCTTTGGCCGCCGGACAGGTCTTGTTGTGGCCGCAGTGCCCGGAGCACGTTGCGCCCTCGGCGCAGTCGGCGCACACCCCCTTGCGGCGAACGCGCACCACCACGGCCGCAACGCCGGCAAGCACCAGCGCGAGAATCACGATGTCGACGGGACCCATGCGATCTCCTTTCGTCCGTAAGTTAGTATAACCTAACTTATGGACGTTACGCACCGTGCACGTTTTCCCAACGAGAAGCCAAGGGGCGCATGCAGCGTCAATAGACAGGACTATTCGTTCGGTGTGAGGATCTGCACGTGCTCCGCAAGGTGATCGTCCGTCTTGTCGGAAATGATGACGAGGCCTTCAAGTCCGAACACCCTCACGTTCGAGATGCGATTGAATTTGCTGCTGTCGCACAGAAGGTACGTGGCCTCGGAGTTCTCGCGCACGATGCGCTTTTTTGCAGCCTCGTCATGCGTCGGGTTAGTCACGCCGCGCTCGACGCTCACCGCGTTCACGCCGAGAAACGCCTTGTCGAAGTACAGCTGCCCCAGCAGGTCCTCGGTAATGGGACCGGACAGAGAAGAGGTCCTCGGGTCGTACTGCCCTCCGAGGAGAATGATCTTCGCCTTGATATCGCCCGTAATATAGCAAGCCGTGCAGTTGCCCGTGTAAATCGTGACATCGCGATCTACCAGGTAGCGCAAGAGCGCCGTGCCGCTTGACCCGGAGTCAACGTACACCGCTTCCCCATCGGAGACCTGCTCGCACGCAACGCGAGCGATGGCCTCCTTCTCCGAGGCGTGAAGGGCGCTCGTCACCGACACACCGAGCTCATGCGATACGGAACTGAGCTTCACTGCCCCGCCCGCCAGAAGCTGGACGCGGCCGTTCTTCTCGAGCTCCTTTAGGTCGCGACGAAGCGTCGAAACCGACACGTCGGGCAAAACGTCCTGCAAGTCGTCGATTTTAAGCAGCTCGACCTCGCCGAGACGCTTCATGATCAGCTTTTGGCGTTCGTAGGGAATCATCTCCGGTGCCTCCACTTCGTTCTCCAATCAAGAATTGTAACCCGTCCTGTGAAAAAAGGGCGCCGCCCATTGAGGCAGCGCCCGATTCAACTCGATGCGGGATCTAGCCGGCCTTAGGCAAGCTGATCGTCCTTGTCGGTAAACAGGTAGCCGAGGATCACGCCGACCACCGCAGAGACCCCGAGGCCCACCATGGCAAACGCGAAGTTCATGGGGTTGTCGCTTGCGAAGGCAGGGAACGTGGTAACGGAACCGAACACGAACGCAGTGGTAACGACCTGGAAGATGCCGAGCACGGCTCCGCCGATCGCACCGGCGATGATCTGCGCGGCGAACAGCTTCTTGTTCTTCACGAGCATGCCGAACAGCGTCGGCTCGATGATCGCCGAAAGGCAGACCGTAACCACGCCGGTCATCGCAAAGCTCTTGAGCTGCTGGTTGCGAGCCTTCAGGAACACGCCGAGCGCCACGCCGATAACGGCGAAGTTGCACGCAAAGGTGAAGGGGCAGATGTAGTCGAAGCCGTTCTGGGCAATGTTGTTGATCATGATCGGATTGACGGCCCAGTGGATACCCATGGACACGAGCACGGACCAACCGCCGCCCACGAGAATGCCCGCGAGCACCGAGCTCTTGTCGATGAGCCAGTTGACGACGAAGGCGATGCCCTCGCCCGCATACACGCCGGGCGGACCGATGACGATCATCGTAAGCGGGACCATCACGATGAGCGAGATAGCAGGGAGAACGACGAGTTTGAGCGTCTCGGGAACATGGTCGTCCAGGAACTTGTAGAGGAACGAGTACGCCCAGATCGAAAGGATTGCCGGAACGACCGTGGAGTTGTAGTCCATGAGCACCACGGGAATGCCGAAGAGCGACGTCATGGCACCGTTGCCGGTGTCTCCCATGAGTGCGCGGAAGTCAGGGTACAGCAGGCTCGCGCAGATAAGCGCCGAAAGGAAGGGGCTCGCGCCGAAACGCCTGCCCGCAGAGAAGCCCAGAAGAACCGGCAGGAAGTAAAACACGCTGCTCGCCAGAGAGTAGATGATCGTGTACTCGCTGGACCCTTCGACGATAAGCCCGAGATTCACCGCGAGGATGAGCAGGCCGCGGAGAATACCGGATCCCGCCATCGCAGGGAGCAGCGGCGCGAAGATACCCGAAATGGCGCCGAACACCTTGTTGACGATGCCCTGGTCAGACGAAGACGCGCTTTCGATCTCGCCGCCTTGGCCCTTCACCAGAGCCTCGAACTTCTCGTACAGCTTCGGAACCTCGGTGCCGATAAGCACCTGGTACTGGCCCGCTGCATTGGCCGTGTTGATAACGCCATCGACCTTCTTAACCGCTTCGTCGTCGCACTTGGCGTCGTCGCGCAGGTTAAGGCGCAGGCGCGTGGCGCAGTGAGTCATGCCGGCGATGTTGTCGACTCCGCCAACAGCCTCGAGAATACCGTTGGCAATTGCATCCCAATCCCGCTTCATGCTACCTCCCCATCGAGCAGAACAGCTCGCGAACGAGCGTCGCCGCCTGCACTGCGTCGTTCGAATCGATCACCGACTGGATCTTGTCCATGCCGACATGCTCTATGGCTCCGTCGAGCATCTTGAGCATCGCAATGTTCTGAGCGCACTCCTCTTCGGCCCCCTCGATAACAGGGAACGTATCGAAGTAGATCGCATGATCATAGCCGTGCTTTTTGACGTAATACAAGAACTCGAGCGTCTTGACGGGCGTAGCCATTCCGATCATGAGACCGTCGTCTTGCGCGCCGTAACCATCGTTGAGGTGAATGCCGAAAAGCTTGCCGGCAGCGCCGAAGATGTCTGCGGCAAACGCAGGGTTCTCGTGCTTCATGAGCATGTGACAGTAATCCAGCGTCACGCCGAGATTCTTGCGGTCAACCGCAGCGAGGATCATGCCCGTAAGCCCCATGGAGTCGATAAACGCGTACGAACGCTCCTCAAAGGGCTTGTACTCGATCGAGATCAGAAGGTCGGGAGCGTAGTCGCACACTGCCTGGAACTGCTTGACAAGCTGCTTGAACACGCGGTCATACGCGATCTGGAAGCTGTAGTCAAAGCCGTCGAAGCCAAGCCAGATCGTCACGTTCGTACCGCCTACGGCGCGGCAGTAGTCGCACGCCTCGCGACAAAGCTGCAGCGCTTTGCCGGCGATGGCGGGATCGGCGTTTCCGAGCTCGCCGTTGATAAAGTCGGAACGGAAGCGCAAGGCGGTTCCGTTGAGCTTGAGATGATGGGCGTCGAGCATCGCGCGCATGGCTTCAGGGGACACGCCCGCAACATGCTCCGGATAGTTGAGATCAACATGTGTGAGACCAACGTGCTCAAACTGAGCAAACACCCGGTCAAGGCTCTTATCCCCCTCCCGGAAGTAAGAGTTGATTCGAGTCGCAACTTTCATGATGCCAACCTTTCGTAAGACCGAAACAGCCGCGATTGAAGTCAGCCAAAGTGCGCGCGTTCACCTTGGAAGGGGCCGCAACCCCTTGCACCTCTCTCGTTGGCATCATGATATATCAGATCTTTTCGGATTTGCTCAACTATTTTTTATATTTTTTCACCTATTTTCATGCTGGACCAGAGGTAAAGGATCATGATTAGGGCGTTTAGCAGGCATTTTCTCTATTATGAGCTGTTAATCAGACAGTGCGTAAAGATGATTTTTTTTGATGTTCTATGAACGGTTTTGCCATTCACCGATTCTTTTCTGCCGTTCAGGAGCCTGTTCCCCGCACGTTACGCACAGCAAAGCCGCCCTGCGCCAGGGGATGGGCGCAGGGCGGCAAACAGAGGGGAGGCTATGGGGCAGGGAGCTTACGCGGCGGCCGCGGCAACCGCGGGCTCGTCCTCAAAGGCGCCCTTGGGCATGGGGCGGAACAGCTGGAAGAGGATCAGCGCGGCAAACGCGACCGCCACGACGGTCCAAACGCCCACCACGCCCTGGGAGAGCAGGTAGAACTGGTTGATCATGAGGCCCACGACCCAGGCGAAGGCGCACTCGTAGCCGATAGCGATGGCGGTCCACTTGCCCGAGTTCATCTGGGCGCGAATGGTGCCCATGGCGGCAAAGCACGGGGCGCACAGCAGGTTGAACGCGCCGAACGCAGCCGTTGCGCCCACCGTCGGGAACATGGCGGCAAAGGCGTGCCAGAGCTCGGGGTCGGCCTCGGTGCCGTCGGCGATGTGCAGAAGCGAGCTCGCCGTGGCAACGACGTTCTCCTTGGCCACGAGTCCGGTGATCGACATAGCCGTTGCCTGCCAGGTGTCGAAGCCGAGCGGCGCGAAGACCCACGCGATGGCGCCGCCGAGCATGGCGAGCACGGAGTGGTCGGTAAACTCCTCGGGCACGCCCGGCATGGCGGGCAGGAAGCCGAAGGCGCCGTTGCCGCCCTCCCAGGAAGCCGTGCCGAAGTTCGAGAGGAACCACACGACCACGGTGGAGGCGAAGATGATCGTGAAGGCCTTCTTGATGTAGGCGCTCACGCGCTCCCACACATGCAGCGCCCACGAGCGGATCGCCGGGAAGTGGTAGTTGGGCAGCTCCATGACAAACGGCGTCGGCCTGCCCGCGAACAGCTTGGTCTTCTTGAGCATGATGCCCGAGACGATAACCGCCACGACGCCGAGGAAGTAGAACAGCGGCGAGATCCACGGAGCGTCGGCGCTGCCCGCGAGCGCGCCCATGAGCAGGGCGATGATGGGGAGCTTGGCGCCGCAGGGGATGAACGTAGTGGTCATGACCGTCATGCGACGGTCCTTCTCGTTCTCGATGGTCTTGGTGGCGAGCACGCCGGGGACGCCGCAGCCCGTGGAGACGAGCATGGGGATGAAGCTCTTGCCCGAGAGGCCGAAGCGACGGAACACGCGGTCCATGACGAAGGCCACGCGCGCCATGTAGCCGCAGTCCTCGAGGAAGGAGAGCAGCACGAAGAGCACGACCATCTGGGGGATGAAGCCGAGCACCGCGCCCACGCCG
Organism: uncultured Collinsella sp.; assembly: GCA_949287065.1. GTDB lineage: Bacteria > Actinomycetota > Coriobacteriia > Coriobacteriales > Coriobacteriaceae > CALUOB01. Next base: position 20,844 of record CASEEV010000070.1, on the reverse strand, counting down.
GCGACGATGCCGTCGACCACGAGGCTCGAGACGAGCGGGGAGGCGCCGGCGGCCGTAAGCCAGCCGCTCACCGCGTCGGGAACGGAGGGGAACGCCATGCCGAAGAGCTCGAAGCCCTCGCCGAAGAGGTTGTCGTTAACCCAGTCGGTACCCGCCGTGCCGAAGGCGCCCGAAGAGGTGGCGAGGAAGTACACGCCGAACATGATGACGAGGAAGATCGGCAGGCCGAGAACGCGGTTGGTGACGATGCGGTCGATCTTCTCCGACGTGCTCATGCGCGCCGGAGCCTTCTTCACGCAGGCATCCATAATGTGGGCGATAAGCGCGTAACGCTCGCCGGTGATGATGGACTCGGCGTCGTCGTCGCAATCAGCCTCGCAGGCGGCGATAAGCTTCTCGGCTGCCTCGGCGTTCTTGGCGGTAAGGTGCATCGAGCCGCGCGCGATCTCGTCGCGCTCGAAGAGCTTGACCGCAAAGTAGCGGCGCTTTGCCCGGGGCACGGAGGAGGGCAGCAGCGCCTCGAGATCGGCAAGCACGCTCTCGATCGCAGCGTCGAAGCGATGCTGAGGGGCAGCCTCGGCCTTTGCCGCCTCGGCGCGCACAACGCGGAAGAGCTCGTCAACGCCCGTGCCCTTGAGGGCAGAGATCATGACCACGGGGGCGCCGAGCTCGCGCGAGAGCTTGTCCGTGTCGATCTTGTCGCCGCTCTTCTCTACGAGGTCGGCCATGTTGAGGGCAACCACCACGGGAACGCCGGTCTCGATGACCTGGAGGGTAAGGTACAGGTTGCGCTCGAGGTTGGTGGCGTCGACGATGTCGACGACCACGTCGGGCTCGCCGCTCATGAGGTAGTCGCGGCTGACGCGCTCCTCGGGACTGTAGGGCGAGAGCGAGTAGATGCCGGGCAGGTCGGTGATGCGAACGTCTTTGTCGGCGCTGAGCGGCGCCTCCTTCTTCTCGACGGTAACGCCCGGCCAGTTGCCCACATAGCCGTTCTGTCCTGTGATCCTGTTGAACAGGGTCGTCTTGCCGCAGTTGGGGTTGCCCGCAAGCGCGACGTTGATACGTGATGCCATTCTTCCTTCTTTCTGGAATGCGGCCGGGGGCACCCGGTGCAACGCTGGAAGAGCCGCTTTGCACCGTCCCGAAACCGCACACGTGCAGTATATGTTAGTCATAGCTAATATTTTGAACATGAACAAGCGCGCTACAGCACCTCGACGTTGGCTGCCTCTTCCTTGCGAATCGAAAGCTCGTAGCCGCGTACCGTGAGCTCGATGGGGTCGCCCAGCGGCGCGACCTTGCGCACCGAGACCGGCGTTCCCTTGATAAGACCCATGTCCATAAGATGACGGCGCAGCGCGCCCTCGCCGTGGAGCTTCGCGACCGTAGCACTGCCGCCCACCGGCACATCCTTCAGCGTTTTCATACTTCCCCCTCCCCGTTCTTACCTCGGGTCCGGCCTGCGAGCGCAATCGCGCGCCGCGCGGGCGTGCGCGCTCAGGCAACCATGACCTTCATAGCCGACTTTGCATCGAGGCCGAGCCGCGCACCTTTGACCGTGAGGATGATGTCCCCGGCGGTCTGGTTCACCACGCGGACCTCCGCGCCCTCCACGAATCCGAGATTGCCCAGATGGCGCTTCATGTTCTCGGCGCCCTTAACGCGCACCACATGCACGGTCTCGCCTGCCTTGCACATCGATAGGGGCATCGAGAACCCGGCGTGTTCCGTCATCTGCGATCTCCTCCTCAGGGCTACAGGATGAAAGTTACATCCGGCTAAGTAAGATAGCACTAACACTTAAGAAAGTGAAGGGGATCTAACTATTTTTGTTGTCGTTGGATAACTTTTTGAAACATATGCGCGCGGGCAGCGGATTCAGGCACGCAGCCGAGAAGCGCGCACGGCATGGGCGCTTCCCTGCTGTGCGTTACTCCTCCTCTGCGCCCTGCGGCGCGCGCGGTGCCAGTCCGAAGCGCAGCGAGTCGCCGAGTGCCACGAGCACGTCGCTCGACCGATAGATCACGAGCACGTTGACGAGCGGCACCGCCGGTTCCAACAGGCCGGCGTCAACGAGCTCGATCGCGGCGCGGGCGATATGGGCCAGCGCGTCCTCGGTCGGCGCGGGCGTGGACCCCGCGCGCGCAAGGCAGGCGCGCGCCTCCTCGGGACCGGGCTCCTCATCGGTGCGCATGTCGCGCAGAAGCTGCGCCTTCTCGCCGCGCGCCTGCGTGCCCACGAACGGGTCGTCCTGGGCGAGCACGTAGCACGCGAGCGCGGCGTCCTTCTCGCCCCGCGCCCAGTACGCAAACGCAAGCCGGTAGCGCAGATAGGCGATCCAGTGCGGCATGACCTGGTAGCGCAGGCCCTCGTTGAGAAGTTCGACGGCGTCGTCAAAGCGCCGCTCGTCGATGAGGATGGTGGCCGCGTCGGCATAGCCGGTTGCCGTGGTGGGAGCGAGCTCGATGCACGAGCGGGCCCACGCGAGCGCCTGCTCGGTCTCGCCACGCTCGCGCAGCAGCCTGTCGAGCATGGAGCGCGCGGCAAACGACGAGTCGGGAAGCTTGGCAAAGCGCGTTCCCGCCGGCACGGCAAGGCCCACGAGGGCGCGGCCCACGGCGTCGGAGCAGTACAGACGCGGCGTGTCGCCAAGTGGGACCGCGGCGATCTCGTAGGCGTCGACGATGTCCTCGAGATGCCCCGCCGCCGCGTCGGGATCGATGTGCGCCGTTACGGCTGCCTCGCGCGTGCGCTGGAGCAGCACGTCGTCGTCGGTGCGGAAGATGTCGAGGTCCGCCACGGTGTCGGCGCAGAGCGGGTCGCGCAGGTTGTGCGGAAGCGGGCGCTCGTCCTCCCAGAGACGCGCGTGCCGCTCGGGCCGCGCCGCCGGCGGAGCGCTCACCGGCTCGAGCTTGCCGCCGTTTGCGCCCAGGCGCACCTCGCACGACACCGGCCCGAGAAGCGCCGCGCACACGGCCGGATCCGGCGCAAGGCCGAGCTTCTCGAAGGCATGGTCGCGCAACAGGGGAAGCACCTCGGCGGTAAAGGGCACGCGATCGCAGCTCAGCGCCATGAGCGCGGGCGCCCCCGCCTCGAGCGACGAGCGGCCCGTGACGCTGACCTTGGTCACGCCCACGCCGGCGCCGAAGGCGGCGCAGATCAGGCTCACGGCAACGCGCGCGCCAAAGGCGAGCCGCGCGCGCACGTCGAGCGCCGAAGAGTCATCCGCGAGCTCGGACGCCAGAGCGCCCGCGAGCTCGGGGCCGGCGGCGGAGCGGACCTCCGCGCACGGCAGGGCCGCCGCCGTCGGCAGCTCAAACTCAACGGCCAGCGCGTCGGCCTCGGCGCTCACGTCAAAACGGTATGCGAGTCTGAACGGCAGGGCGAGCTCCTCGCACGCGGCGGCAAAGCGCGTGCGCACGTCCCAGCCGCCGCCGCGCAGCGCAGGGGCGCCGAAGACCTCGGCAAGCGGGTTCTCTTGCTCGTAGCGCGTCGCAAGCTCTGCCGCCCCGCGGCCCACGGCCGCAACGGCGCGCACGTCGGCCATGGCGAGCCAGCGCTTCTCGACCACGTCGGGCAGCATGGGCGTCGAGTGGCGCAGGGCGCGCGCCACGAGGGCGAGGCGGTTGAGCGCGCACTCCACGGCGAGCACGCAGGCGCGGTCGGACCCGACGAGCTCGGCCTCGTTGAACACGGCCCAGAACATGCCCGTGGTGCCGAGCCGGCGCAGCAGCAGATCATGGCGCGCGGCAATACCGCGGATACGGCGCGCCCCGGCCTTGGCAAGGGCGGCCGCCGCGTAGCGCTCAAACGGAGTCGAGGCGCGGTCGCTCTGCACGCAGTAGAGCAGCGCCTCGAGCGTGTCGGGAAACGCGCCTTCGAGAAGGTCGCGGAGCACGACCTCGGCCGAGCGTGCTGCGGTCGTTGGCAAAAAGGCCTGTTGCTGCATGCGCTCGGGCAGGTACACGTAGCTCAAAAAGCAACGTGCGAGAAACAGGCGCAGGTCTTGGGGCTCGTCCTCGGCAACCGGCGCGGCAACCCCCGTGCGGTCGATGCAAAAGCGGCCCTGGGGCGTGCGCGCATACGTTGCCACGCGCGTGAGCAGGCGGTCCTCCTCGGCAATGCCCGCCTCCTCCTCGTCATGCGCAAAGGCGGGGGCATCGTAGAGCTCGTCGTCGTTTTGGCCGGCATCCTCCGGCGCGAAGCCCTCGGCAAACGCGCCGCCTTCCGCGGCAAGCTCCTCTTCGGAGGGCGCCTCGCCGAGCGCAACGGAGACCTGCGGCTCGCTCTCAACGCCGTAGGCGGAAAGAACGTCTTGCAGGTGCTGCCAGAGCTCCTCCTCGCCCCGGGAAGCGCCGAGGACATGGGTCAGCTCATCGTCGTTCACGGCTATGCGCGCCTCGACCTCGCCGGCGTTCTCGTCGTCAGCCCAGCGCGCGAGCAGCACGTCGGGATCGCCTTCGGGAGGCTCGGTCAGCGGGGCGCTGCAGGCGTAGGCGCGCCCGCGGCGGTCGAGCCACGCAAGGATGCGGCCCGTGCGGCGGCCGGTGAACGCGAACACGTAGCCGAGGCCGCCGCCCTCCGGCTGGCGGCACGCATCCCAGATCACGCCGAACGATATATCGTCGGGCTGGCCGGGCACCGCGTCGAACACGTGCGTCTTGGCCAGAATCGGCAGCCGCATGGCCGCCTCTGATCTGATGTCCTCGAACACGGCGCCCACCTCCCCTGAAGAACTTCTCGGCAACAGCCGCGCCTCAAACGAGCAGCACATATGGGTTCTCTATACCCGCATCGACCCCGCGCAAGACCCACGGCGCCGACTGAGCATGCAGCGAACAAGAAAAGACCCGCGGCCCCGAGCAGAGCCGGGAGCCGCGGGTTGGTCTCGTCAGGAACGGCTCGTTTGGACGCAAACGCTACTTCTGCTGAGCCTCGAGCGCGCGACGGCCGAGCTCGAGGGCGCCCATGACGCCCTGGTTGCCGTCGAGCGAAGGCGCCACGATGTAGGAGTCGATGTCCTCGAGCTCGGGCGTCGAGAGATAGCCGTTGAGCAGCTCGAGCGTCTTGGCGCGCACGAGGGGCATGAGCTCGGGGGTATGGTCCGGCACGCCGCCGCCGAGGATGATGCGCTGCGGCGAGTACGTGAGGATGTAGGTCATGAGGCCCTGCGCCAGGTAGCCGGCCTCCTGCTCGAGCACCTTGGGATCGGCCGAAAGCACGTTGTTGTTCTCGCCCAGGCGCAGCTGGACCGCTGGGCCCGCCGCGATGCCCTCGAGGCAGCGCGTATGGCAGTGGCAGGTGCTCGGGACGTCGTCGCCGGGGGCGCGCTCGATAAGCACATGTCCCGCCTCGGGGTGCAGCATGCCGTGGAGCATCTGACCGCCGATGCACACGCCCACGCCGATGCCGGTGCCGACGGTGATGTAGATGACGTCGGTGAGGCCCTTGGCGGCGCCGAAGGTGAGCTCGCCCAGGCACGCGCCGTTGACGTCGGTGTCGATACCCACGGGAACGCCGCAGCCGCGGACCAGGTCGCCCATGAAGTCGTAGTTCTGCCAGGCGATCTTAGGCGTGTTGAGAATGCGGCCGTAGCGCGGGTCGGCCGGGTTCACGGCAACCGGGCCAAACGCCGCGAGACCCAGGGCCTCGATGTTCTTGTCGGCAAAGTAGTCGATCATCGCCGGAACGGTCTCTGCGGGCGCAAGCGTAGGAAAGCTCGCACGGTCGAGAACCTCGCCGTTCTCGTGCCCGATGGCGCACACCATCTTGGTGCCGCCCGCCTCGATTGCGCCAATGATCCGATCGCTCATAGTGCTCCTCCTCCGGGCCCACCGGGCCCCTTCGGCGCCGGCGTGCGCGCCGCCGCGCCATGCTCTCCCTCGCGCCCGGGCCCAAAGCCGAGCGCGTCCACCTCCGAGCGCGTGCGCGCCCGGTTCCTCTCCCGTAGCTTTGCATTATACGACGGCTCGCGGGCGGTATGCCCAACGGCGGCCGGGCTATCCGGCAGACGGGGCAAGCGCGCGGCGGAGCCCCGAGCACAGGGGCCACCCTCCCGCTCCCTTGCCGCATCACACCGCCGAGGCGTACGATTGACCACGGCAAACGCACGCAGCCGCATGCCCACAGCATGCCGGCTCGCCCCAAACGCAAGGAGAAGCACATGGCCGACATCGCCGTCTTCCAACCCGTGGAGACCCCCGAGGAGCAAGAGGAGCTCGCACGGCTCGCGGGCGCCATCTGGCACGAGTACTGGGACAGCCGCCTTGGGGTGGAGCAGACCACCTACATGGTCGAGCAGTTCCAGTCGCTCGATGCCATCCGCCGCGACATGGCCGAGAACGGCTACGAGTACTGGTTCGTGCGCGCCGCCGACGACAACCGCGCGGTGGGTTATACCGGCGGACATGCGGAACCCGAGACCAACCGCTACTTCATCAGCAAGATCTACCTCAAGGCCGAGGAGCGCGGCAAGCACTTCTCGAGCGCCGTTGCGCGCTTCTTTGACGGCGTCTGCCGCGACCGCGGGCTCGGCGCCATGTACCTCACGGTCAACAAGCACAACGAGCTCGGCGTGCGCGCCTACCGCGCCAACGGCTTTAAGACCATCGACGCCGTGGTCAAAGACATCGGCCGCGGTTTCGTGATGGACGACTACATCATGGAGCGCCCGGTCGCGTAAGCTTGGCGCGCCGAACGCGCAAAGCGAGGAGCAATCATTCCCGAGACCAGGAAGCGGAGCGCTTCTCGACCAAAGCCTGGTCTCGGTACCACCGGCGGCGTAACCTCCCGGAAATAAGATGGATGCAACGTGTATCTGTTCAAAGGAGGCACCATGAAGGTCACCAAGGGCGGCACCGTATCCAAGCTCCTCAAAGACGTGGAGATCCCGGCCATGTTCCACGCGCGGCAGACGTTCCCGCGCGAGGCCATCGCGCCCGAGGACATCCCCGCCGTCGTGGAGCGCGAGATCGCCCAGCCGCACATCTCCGAGAAGATCAAGCCGGGCATGAGCATCGCCATCACCGCCGGCAGCCGCGGCATCCGCAACGTCGACATCATCACCAAGGCCGTGGTCGGCGCCGTCAAGGCGCGCGGCGCCAACCCCTTCATCGTGCCGGCCATGGGCAGCCACGGCGGTGCCACCGCCGAGGGCCAGAAGAACATGCTCGCCGGCTTCGGCATCACCGAGGAGGCCATGGGCTGCCCCATCAAGAGCTCCATGGAGGTCGTTGAGCTCGGGCAGTCGAGTCGCGGCAAGCGCGTGGTTCTCGACAAGAACGCCTATGAGTCCAACGGCATCATCGTCTCCTGCCGCCTGAAGCCGCACAACGCGTTCCGCGGCACGCACGAGTCGGGCCCCTGCAAGATGATGACCGTAGGCCTCGGCAAGCAGGTGGGCGCCCAGACCGTGCACTCCGACGGCATGGGCAACATCGCCAAGAACATCCCCACCATGGCGGAGGTAGTGCTCGAGAAGGCGCCGATCCTCTTTGCCATCCCCTGCATCGAGAACGCCTACGACGAGACCTACAAGATCGAGGCCATCCTGCCCGAGAACATCCTCGAGCGCGAGGCGGAGCTCTTGGAGGTCGCCAAGGCCAACATGCCCTCCCTGATCGTGGGCGAGGGCGACGTGCTCGTCGTGCACGAGGTAGGCAAGAACTACTCGGGCACGGGCGTGGACCCCAACATCACCGGAACGTTCTCCACGGAGTACGCGCACGGCGGCATCCAGGTCCAGCGCACCGCCTTCCTCAACCTCTCCGAGATCAGCCACGGCAACGCGCTCGGCTGCGGCCTTGCGAGCGCCATCACCGCCAAGATCTTCGACGAGATGGACATCGAGCAGATGTATCCCAACTGCCTCACGTCGACCGTGCTCAAAAGCGCCTGCATCCCCTGCGTGGTAGCCACCGACAAGGAGGCCATCCAGCTGTGCATCCGCACGTGCAACGGCATCGAGGGCAAGCCCGTGCGCATGGTCTACATCGCCAACAGCCTGCACATCGACCAGATCATGCTTTCGGAGGCCTACTACGACGACGTCAAGGCCGGCAAGTACGCAGGCCTCGAGGCGCTCGACGAGCCTGCGCCGCTCGCGTTCGACGCCGACGACAACGTCGTGACCCCTGTGCGCCAAGAGCTGCGATAGGGCGCGGCAGGTAAAAGCGCGCAGGTACAGCAGACGACAAGAGGCGAGGCCCCGCGAGCGGGCCTCGCCTCTTTTGCGTTTCTCGACAAAAAAGCGCGCCCGAGGCAAGCACGGGCGCGCAGCAGTACGGCAATGGTTGCCGGTGCGCTCTTTAGAGCAGGCGGATGCCCGCCTCCTTGAGCTGGCGGCCCGAGACGGCGCTCGGCGCGCCGCTCATGAGGTCGGCGCCGGAGCTCGTCTTGGGGAACGCCATGACGTCGCGGATGGAGTCCTTTCCGGCGAGCAGCATGCAGACGCGGTCGAGGCCGAGCGCGCAGCCGCCCATGGGCGGAGCGCCGAACTCGAGCGCCTCCATGAGGAAGCCGAACTGCTCGCGCGCACGCTCCTCGGTGAAGCCAAGGAGCTTGAGGACGCGCATCTGAACCTCGGGGTCGTGGATGCGGATGCCGCCGCCGCCCGCCTCGAAGCCGTCCATAACGAAGTCGTAGGTGTAGGAGCCCACGGCAAGCGGGTCGCTCTCGAGCTTCTCGAGGTCCTCGGCGACCGGCTGGGTGAAGGGCTGGTGCTCGGCGGCGTAGCGCTTGCCGTCCTCGTCCCAGTGGAACAGCGGGAAGTCGACGACCCAGAGGAAGTCATGGCCCGGGCGCTCGACGCCGAGGGCGTCGGCCATGTGGCAGCGCATGCCGCCCAGGATCTCGTCGGCGCTCTTGCGGTCGGCCACGGCAAACATCACGAGGTCGCCGGGCTCAATGTCCATCTCGGCGCGCAGCGCGGCCATCTCGTCGTCGGAGAAGAACTTGACGATCGGGCTGTTGACCGAGCCGTCCTCGCGGAAGGCGATCCAGGCGAGGCCCTTGGCGCCGAAGCCGGCGGCCACGTCGGCGAGCTTGTCGATCTGAGCGCGCGGCCACGTGCCCGCGCCCTTGGCGTTGAGCGCCTTGACGTACTGGCCGTCCTTGGCGGCGGCTCCCGCGAACAGCTTGAACTTGGAGTTCGCGAAGATCTCGGTCACGTCGTGGAGCTCCATGCCGTAGCGCGTGTCGGGCTTGTCGGTGCCATAGGTGTCCATGGCGTCCCAGTAGCTGATGCGGCGCAGGGGCGTGGGCAGCTCGACGCCCACGGCGGCAAAGGCGTCCTTCATGACGTCTTCCATCATGCCCATGACGTCGTCCTGGTCAACGAAACTCATCTCGACGTCGACCTGGGTGAACTCGGGCTGGCGGTCGGCGCGCAGGTCCTCGTCGCGGAAGCACTTGGCAACCTGGTAGTAGCGCTCGACGCCGCCCACCATGAGGAGCTGCTTCAGGAGCTGGGGCGACTGCGGCAGGGCGTAGAACTCGCCCTCGTTCATACGGGAGGGCACGATGAAATCGCGCGCGCCCTCGGGCGTGGACTTAAAGAGCGCGGGCGTCTCGACCTCCATGAAGGCGCGCTTGTGGAACGCCTCGCGGATGGCGAAGGTAAAGTCGGAGCGCAGGCGCATGGCCGCCATCATCTCGGGGCGGCGCAGGTCGAGGTAGCGGTAGCGCAGACGGGTGTCCTCGCTCGTCTCGATGCCGTCCTCGATCTGGAACGGCGGGGTCTTGGAGCGGCCGAGCACCTCGACGCGGTCGGCCAGCACCTCGATCTCGCCGGTGGCGAGCTTGGCGTTCACGGTCTCCTCGTCGCGCGCAATGACCGTGCCGTGCACGAGAATCGCCCACTCGGAGCGCATGGTCTCGGCAGTATGGAAGGCCGTGCCCGCAGCGTGCTCGGGGTCAAAGGTGCACTGCGTGATGCCGTCGCGGTCGCGCAGGTCGCAGAAGATGAGCCCGCCGTGGTCGCGGCGGCGCCACACCCAACCCGTGAGCGTGACCTCCTCGCCGATGTTCTCGCGACGCAGCTCTCCGCAGGTGCGGGTGTGCATAGAATGAATGTCCATGGGGTTCTGGCAGCAAGCTGCCGCGGTGGTCTCAGCCACAAAAACCTCGCTTTCGTCCGTGCCGCCCCGTGTCGGTTCGGGTGGCTTACCTACAGACGCCGCCCCTGCATAAACGGTGCAGGCGGCGGACAAGTTCAACATGATAGCGCACAAAAAAGAAACCCGCGGACGGACGCCCGCGGGTTCCCGGTTGTTAACAGAAGCATCGCATGCGGCGCCCAGGCGCCGCAGTTTGCGTGGCCCCTACGCCGGCGTCGAGACGTCCATCTCCTCCAAAATGAAGCGGCGCAGGTTGCCGTCCATGCGCACCTCGAAGATGGCCGAACCGCGGCGGTCCACGCCCGCAGCGCCCACGCGCGCGGCCATCTGGTCGCCCGTGAGGCCGTAGGTGCTCGAGTCGATGTCCTTCGGCAGCTGGTAGCCGCCGGGCACGTACACGTCGTAGGTTACCTGGTAGCGATTGTTGCCGAGATCGGTAAGGCTTGTGGCGCTCGCCACGCCGAGCGAAGGCTCCGCCGAGCCGTCGTAGATGCCGATGTAGAGCCAGTCGCCCGAAACGGTGGCATGGTAGGCGCTGACCGTGTCTTTGCGCGCGACGTCCTTGCCAAACGTCATCTGCGCGTCGCTCAACGTGATGCCCAGGCGGTTGGCGATGTTGGCGCGCGCCTGCTTGACCGGCGTGCGCACAAAGTAGTTCTTGTCGTAGAGCGGGTCGCTCTGCTTGACGTTCTCGAAGCCGTAGTACTCGAAGCCGTTGTAGGCAACGTGGTTGCGGTAGAAGTTGATGATGCGGGGGTAATCGGTGCAGCTGCGGTCGAAGGCGATGCTGCCCGACTGAGCCTCTTTGTCAAACTCGAGCTCGGTGAAATTGGTGATCGCGATGTTGAGATCCTCGCGGTCGGTCGCGTTGGCAAGGTCAACACGAATGGGGCTCTTCGCCGTGCTCGATGCCGCCGGGGCCGACTTCTGAGAAGAGCCCTTCTCCCCGCCGGTCGCGGTGCTTTGCCCGCCGGCAGAGACGCTTCCGCCCGCCGTGCCGGCGTCGGCGCCCTGCGCGTCGGCCGCCTGCCCGCCGCCGCCCTCGGCGCCCTCGTCGGCAACCGTTGCGTCTTTGGTGCCCTCCTCGACCCGCACCACAGTCGGCTCAGGATCGCTTTGCACCATCCCAAAGCCGCCCGTGAGCGCCGCCGCCATACCGACGCCGCCGATCACCACCGCGGCGACCACGAGCGCCACCACGAGCTGCGGGGCTACGCCGGTGCGTTGGGGCTGAGGCGCCGGCTGCGGGGCAGGAGCGGACTGATCGGACACGCGCGCCGCAGGCCCTGTGGGCATCTGCGGGCGGGCCCCCATATGGATCGTGCCGTCGGCGTCGATCCTCAGATTCTCGTTCGTACCAGGCGCCTCGGCCTCGCCGTCCTTTGCGGCGGCATCGGACGCGCCCTCGGCGGCAGCGCCGCAGTACGGGCAGAACTTGGAGTCGTCGGACATCTCTTGTCCGCAGGCGGAGCAGATCATAGGGCCTCGCTCTCTCATGCGTTCTCAGAAGCATCATACACTGCCGCCGAAACGCGCGCCATGCACTCGAGCGCCTCCTGCTCCGGCAACCCCTCCGTCATGACGACGAGCACGTACGGATGCTCGGCGTACACGATGCCGCCGTCGTGCTCGGCACCGGCGAGCGTGCCCGTCTTGTGCGCTACGGCAACATCTTCGGGAACACCGTCCGCGATGCCCGGCGCGTCGTGCTGGTCGAGCAGGCAATCGCGCGCCAGGGCCGAAAGCTCGGCGCTCCCCTGCTCGGCGCACGCCACCTCGGCAAGCAGCGCCGCGGCGTCGTCTGAGGACATGTAGTTCTCGCGCCCCTCTGCTGCCGCCGCGTCGTCCATCATCTTGCGCGCGAGCACCGTGCCCTCAAGCCCGCGGCGCTCGATGCTCGCATTGACGCGCTCCATGCCGAGCCGGTCGATAAGCACGTTCGTGGCAACGTTGTCGCTGTCCGAGATCATGTAGCCGATGAGGTCGCGCACCGTATACGAGCCGGCGCCGAGCGACTGCACGACGCCGCTGCCGCCCACGAGGTCGCTGTCCGTTACCGCGAGCTGCTCGTCGAGCGAGAGGTCTCCGGCCGACACGTCGTCGAGCGCGCACGCGAGCACCGCGAGCTTGATCATGCTCGCGGAAACGCGGCGCGTCGATCCGTCGATGCTGAACGAGCCCGCCTCCTTGTGCGCGGCGGACGGGTCGCTGCCGCCCGTAAGCGCGACGCAGGTGACCGAAACCTCGTCGTCGTACGCTGCGAGTTCGCGCCCCGCGGCTTGTTTTGCCCCGGTAAGCCACGCTGCCCCGTGCTCCGAGACGCCCTTCTCGTCCGCCTGCGCGGAGTTCTTGCGGTGCGCCTGCCCCGAGCCCGGGGAGTCAAACACCGTGGGCACGCTCGGCGCCGCAGAACCCGCGGCACGCTCCGAGCCCTGAGCAGGGTCGCTCCCTGAGGCCGCAAACGGCGTGCAGCCGGCAAGCAGGACGCAGGCCGCAGCCGCAACGGCCAAGCGGCCCGCCTGCGCCACATGCGAAGACGGGCCCGCGCCAGCCATGAGCGCGCGCTTCTCGACGTCTTGGTCGATCCGTTTTGTTGCCATACTGCTTCCCCTGCATCTTCCCTGCCGCCGCCCAATGCGCGCGGCCTGCTCTCATTTATACTGCTGTTGGCATCATAGAGCGAAGGGGTAAACCATGAGCGCACGGTTTTGCAGCAAATGTGGCAAGCGACTTACCGACGACGACAAGTTCTGCCCCTCATGCGGAGAGCCGGTGCCCTCAGACGATGCTCAGAGCAGCGCGAGTGAGTCCGGCGGCATGCGCATCGACGCCGACGGCACCATTCATATGAAATCGCGCCCCAAGATGCCAAGCGGTGGCAGCGAAGGCGCGCCTGCTGCGGGCCCTGCCCCCGCAGCAGGCGTCGGCACCGACCCTGGCAACACAGCCCCCTCCCTGCGCGTTCCGCCCATGGTCGAACCGCAGCAGGTCCCTGCGCGCCAGGGCGTGTCGGGCGGTATGATCGCCGCCATGGTCGTCATCGCTGTGGCGGTGGTGGCCATTATCATCATGCTCGCCATGTACTTCTCGTCCGGATCGGACAGCAACAAAGAGCAGGGTGCCACGACCACGATCGAGCGCACCCAGAAGCGCGACGACGCAGACGACACCGCCAAGACCAACGAGGACGACGAGGAAGAGAAGGAGCGCGAGGAGGAAAAGGAGCGCGCCGAACAGGAACAGCAAGAACAGGACCGCGACGACCTGCGCTATTACTACGACCAGCTCTCCGGACTCGACAGCCAGATCAAAACCGCCGCGACGAACTTCAACAACGCCTATCTGAGCTCGAGCCTCTCCACGCGCCAGGCACATCTCGACGACTGCCGCACGCTGCGCTCGAACATCTCGACGCTCATGGGCGAGGTCGAGGCCCTGCGCGTTGATTCCGACTCGCCCTACTACACCAACTACTCCGACATCTGCACGCTCTACGAGGACCTCTACAACCGCATCGACGTGATCGTGCAGTCGTGGGAGATCGACGTGAGCTATGCCAACCCCTCGGCGCACCAAGACGAGATCACCGCCCCCATCGCGCGCGACAACGTAGGCACGGTGAACCGTTACCTGCTCGACTACCAGGACCGCTACCCCACCGCTCGCCCGTAGGGTCCGGTGCCGCCCACGGGCAGGCCTCCCCTGATTCAGGTCCCGCACACAAGCCCAAACTGGGTCTAACCGCCCGTGCGAAGGCCCTCCTATTGCTCGCGGCGGCACCAAAAGTCAGATGATTGCGTTTCTTCGACACCGTCTTGACTAACCAGCATCCAGACGACAATCTGCCCTGCGCTTTTTCTGACCCGCGACCGTCTCTTCCTGCAAAGCTCGGGCTAAAACGCAATCATCGGACTTTTACTTGGCCCGAGCGCAGGTCCACGGTGCCGGACCCCCCCTAGACAGCAAAAAGCGCCGGACCCCCGAGGGGATCCGGCGCTCGAAGCCGTGAGGCAAAGCCGCAGCGCGGCCGAAAAGCGCCTACTCGTTGAGAGCAGCGTTAACGGCAACGGCGCAGGCGACGGTGCAGCCGACCATGGGGTTGTTGCCCATGCCGATGAGGCCCATCATGTCGACGTGCGCGGGCACCGAGGAGGAGCCGGCGAACTGGGCGCTGGAGTGCATACGGCCCATGGTGTCGGTCATGCCGTAGGAGGCGGGGCCGGCAGCCATGTTGTCGGGGTGCAGGGTGCGGCCGGTGCCGCCGCCGGAAGCGACGGAGAAGTACTTCTTGCCAGCCAGGACGCGCTCCTTGAAGTAGGTGCCCGCAACCGGGTGCTGGAAGCGCGTGGGGTTGGTGGAGTTGCCGGTGATCGAGATGTCGACGTTCTCGTGCCACATGATGGCCACGCCCTCGCGGACGTCGTCTGCGCCATAGCAGTTGACCTCGGCGCGCGGGCCGTTGGAGTACGGGATCTTCTCGACGATCTTGAGCTCGCTCGTGAAGTAGTCGAACTGGGTCTTCACGTAGGTGAAGCCGTTGATGCGGGCGATGATCTGAGCGGCGTCCTTGCCGAGACCGTTGAGGATAACGCGCAGCGGCTTCTTGCGGGCCTTGTTGGCGTTCATAGCGATGCCGATGGCGCCCTCAGCGGCAGCGAAGGACTCGTGGCCGGCCAGGAACGCGAAGCACTCGGTGTCGTCGCCGAGGAGCATGGCGCCCAGGTTGCCGTGGCCAAGACCGACCTTGCGGTCCTCGGCAACGGAGCCGGGGACGCAGAAGGCCTGCAGGCCCTCGCCGATGATGGAAGCGGCCTCAGAGGCGCTCGCGGCGCCCTTCTTGATAGCGAGAGCGCAGCCGAGGGTGTAGGCCCACTTGGCGTTCTCAAAAGCGATGGACTGGACGTCCTCGACGATCGCGCGAGGGTTCACGCCCTTGTCCAGGCAGATCTGCTCGGCCTCCTCGAGGGAGGAGATGCCGTTCTCGGCGAGGCACGCGTTGATCTTCTCGATGCGGCGCTCGTAACCTTCGAAGCTAACAGCCATTATTCGTCCCTCCCTTTCTTACTCGTTGACCGGGAACGTGCTGGCGACGGAGTGGGTCTCCTTGTCGGTGCGCGGATCGATGTACTTCGCAGCACCCTCCCACTGGCCGTAGTGACCCATGGCGCCGTCGATGGCCTCCTTGGGGTCCTTGCCCTCCTTGAGGGCGTCGGTCAGCTTGCCGAGGTTCAGGTACTCGAAGGCAACGATCTCGTTCTGCTCGTTGAGAGCCATGCGGGTCACGTAGCCCTGGGCGAGCTCGAGGTAACGAGCGCCCTTGAGCTTGGTGCCGAACATGGTGCCCACCTGGGAGCGGAGGCCCTTGCCGAGGTCGTCGAGCGAGGAGCCGACGGGCAGGCCGCCCTCGGAGAACGCGGTCTGGCTGCGACCGTAAACGATCTGCAGGAAGATCTCGCGCATGGCAACGTTGATGGCGTCGCAGACGAGGTCGGTGTTGAGGGCCTCGAGGATGGTCTTGCCGGGAAGGATCTCGGAAGCCATGGCCGCGGAGTGCGTCATTCCGGAGCAACCGAGGGTCTCGACGAGGCACTCCTCGATGATGCCGTCCTTGACATTGAGCGTGAGCTTGCAAGCGCCCTGCTGCGGCGCGCACCAACCCACACCGTGCGTGAGGCCGGAGATGTCAGAGATCTCCTTGGCCTGAACCCACTTGCCCTCCTCCGGGATGGGCGCGGGGCCGTGGTATGCGCCCTTGGCGACGGGGCACATGTGCTCCACTTCTGCTGTGTACTGCATGCCTCTCCTCTCTTTCGGCATCCATGCGAAAAGGGAAGCGCAGGCGCTCCTCTTCTCGACGTAACGGCAGGGCAACGACGCCCCGCCACAGTGCAGACGCTGCCGCAGCGAGCATTGGCTTAAGACCCGCGGACGCGCGTCGGAAGCGGAAAACGAGCACCCGCCCCGACAACGACTGCGTGTCTCAAGCGGAAACGTTTTACCCCGCGCGAACGATCCGAGGACCGAGCGCAACTCTACAGCGGCATTGCACATTAGATTATACGAGAAGAACCCCCGCCGCGCGCCGTGGATACGCGGCCTTTTTGCAAGTCGGCATCCGCACGCAACCGTGCGGAGGCTGTGGCGGAACCTGACATGCTCCCTACTCGTAGTCTAGGTACAGCGTGCCGCTGGCGCCTTCGAGCTCGATCTCGATGCGGCCATCGTAGGGCTTGGTCCACGTGCCCGTCGCCGCCTGCGTGCGCGCGGAATCCGACGGGTCAAAAGCGTCGAGCGTGGGGTCGGCCTTGTCGAGCGCAGAGCTTGACCGCTCCATGGCGCCCGCCACGCCGATATCGACCGTTCCGCCTGCATGGAAGTCAAAGTACACGCCGACAAGCATGTAGATGTCGCCGATGCCGGTGCCGCCGTTGCCCCCGCCGCGGACCACGTACCCGAGCATGCCGCGCGGCTCGCCCTTGCCGATGCCCTGCGGCACCATGACCTTGGCCGTGGCCTCGGTAAAGCCGTCGGTGCCCGAGATCGACGCGCCGTCGGTCTCGTCGATCTCGTAGACCGTCGAGGTGCCGCGCTGGTACTTGTCGGCAACCGTGCCTTCGACCTCGTCCGAGCCGTTGCTGCTTACCAGGATGCGGTCGCCGTCGATCGTGGTCGTAAAGCCGCTGATGCCCGACACGCCATCGGACGAGACGGTAAGGGTCCCTTGGAACTCCCCGCCGCCGAGAAGCGACGACACCACAGGCACGTTCGTGCCGGTCGCAGCCAAGAAAAGCGCCCCTGCAACGGCGAGAAGCGCCACCACGGCAACGATGCCCACTGCGCGCAGGGCCGCAGAGCCGCCCGAAGAAGCGGCGGCCGGGGCAGCGACGGGCGCGGGCTGAGGCGTGGACTGGGACGCGGGCGGAACCGACGCCTGCGCCGTCGGGCGCGGTACGGGCGCACCGCTCTCAACGCGGGCATGAGGCAGCGGAGTCCCGCAGACGCCGCAGAACTTTGCGCCGTCGGGCGCCTTGGAACCGCAGTTCGGGCAGAACATAAGCTTCTCGCCTCTTTTCTTCAGTGCACGCGAGCTACGCCGGGCGTGCCCTTACGCAAGGGGGATGATGATGAGCTCGAAATAATCGCTGGCGCTGGTCGCGGCCCGCGAGCAGATGCGGAAACCCTGCCAGTCGGCCATGTGCCACGAGCCGCCTCCGTCTTGGAAGAACATGTCGGTCGTCGCACCGAGTTCGGACAGGACGTACCTCATAACGTCGTCTGCGCCGCTCTGGCTGCGCTGCGCCGCTATGCGCATGTAGCTGCCGTCAAGAGCGATCTCGTACTCAAGACCCGCTACGGGGCCCTGCGGCATGCACGTCTTCCACAGCTGCGTCGCTGGCGTGTCGGGAATGTTCTCGTACGTGCCGGTTGCGCCGTCGCTCGCCGGCCCCAAGCTCGCGGCGATCTGAGCGGGGTCGCTCAAGGCGAGCAGGTCAGAGGACCCGGCATCCGCGGGCTCTGCGGCGGCGTCGGTATCCGCGGGCTCTTCCGCTTGCCGACGAGCGCTGCCCTCTTCCGCTTGCCCCTCGTCTTGCGCTGGGGCGTCATCCGCACCATCGCCATCCTCGGCGGCGCCTCTAGGAAGTGCCTCGGTAGAAACATCTGTGCCGTCAGCGGCAACGGTGCCTGCGGTATCTGGCGTCTGCGTGGGCCCGAGCGCCGGCAGCACCACGATCACGAACACCAGCGCGAGGGCGGCGGCGCACACGCAGACGGCCGCGACAATGGGCGCGCGCGAGCGCGACGGACGCGGGGAGGCAGGAGCGGTGCTTGCGGCGACCGGCTGCGCCGCCGCGCTTCTCGCCGCACCGCTGGCTGGGTTGTTCTGAGGCTGAGGCGCTGCGCTGAGAGAGCCGTCC
Organism: uncultured Collinsella sp.; assembly: GCA_949287065.1. Lineage (GTDB taxonomy): Bacteria > Actinomycetota > Coriobacteriia > Coriobacteriales > Coriobacteriaceae > CALUOB01. The sequence goes on along the minus strand of CASEEV010000070.1, from coordinate 2,810 downwards.
TTCGGCGTGCTGACCGGAGCGGCGCCTGCGTCTTTTGCGGGCGCAGAAATCTGCCCGCCCGCCGAGCGCGGCGCGCTTCCCGTATCGCGCGGCGTGCCGCACCGAGGGCAGAACCGCGCGCCGTCGGGGAGCTTTGCGCCGCATTGAGCGCAGAACCGCCTCACAGCCGCCACCGGCGCAGCGGGCTCCGATGCCGTCTCCGCTGGCGCAACGGACTGCGAAGCGGCAGCCGCCGGCGCAGCGGGCTCCGAAGCCGCCGACAACGCAGGCGCCCCCTTGGCAGGTACGGAAGCCGAAGCAGAACCGGAAGCGTCCTTCTCGGGGGCATCAGGCTGAGGACCGGCCGGAGCGGAATCTGCGTCCTCGGCAGGCGCGGTTGCCGACTCCTGGGCAGCGGGCGGCGCGCCGGCGTCCTCTGCGTGCCGGGAAGCGTGGGCAACGGTTATCGGATCCAGGCCGATAAACGACAGCGCAGGGCGCAGCCGCGCCGGGCTGCCGCTCAGCCACAGCCCGTTCGCAAGCAGGTAACCGCCCGACACCTTGACGTCGCCCAGCGCCTTGCGCATGTAGCCCACCATCTCGGCGTCGAGCAGAGTGTCGGCGACGCCGTTGTCGCAGGCAGGATCGAACACGTAGCGCAAGGTGTAGAGCATCACGTTGCTGAACTTGGGGTTCCCGGGCGCCGCGGGGTGGTCGGCGCGGTAGCGCCGGACGAAGAACGACCGGGTATCGGCCGACAGGTCAAACACGCTTTTGACCACCGTCCGAGCGAGTGCGAACCCCAGCCCCGCCCACCAGGAGAACACGCCCGCGGCCGCGAGCACCGCGCCGCACCCCAGCGCGCCGGGCAGGTTGGCCAGCCGCATGCTTGAAACCTGGCGGTTCACCTCGTCTGCCGTCAGCCCCTGCCATTCGCCAAAGTACTCGGTCGCCGCGGTCTCGGCGTAACGGTCGGGTCTGAACAGAGACCCGGCAGTATAGCCGTAGTAGGACCCGGCATCTTTGAAGCCGAACCACAGCAACCCTGCGAGGGACGCAACGATAACCACCAGCAGCACGTAGCGGTACCGGGCCGTCTGCAAGGTGTTGAAAATCGGTTCGAGACCCTTGGTCTGCCCTGCGAACTCCTTGGCGCTCCGCTCCTTGAAGCTCTGCATGTGCTTGTCGTCTTGTTTCTTCTCACCCATGGCAACCCCCTCTGGCCAGCAGCGCAGAGCATGCTCAGCCACAACCCGTTGGCTTAGCTCCATCCTAGACCGTGCGCACAAAAGAGGGTGAACCGATCGGAAAAAGATAGTTGTTGATGCAAACCTCTTTTTCTGGCATTCTGGCCCACCTTTGCTGGCAAGGAGCCTATAACTGAACATAAGTAAAAAGATAAAACTTAGTCACAATTTATTCCACAGGCCAGAAATACGCGCTCCTTTGAGAGGAGGGACGTTGAACATCACGCAGCTCGAGTACTTCATCTCCGCCGTACGCTGCAAAAGCTATGCGGAGGCGGGGCGGCAGCTTCACATCACGCCGCAGGCAGTCTCAAAAGCGGTTCTCGCGCTTGAAGGCGAGCTCAACGTCGCCCTGTTCGAGAAGGACGGCAAGGGCGTGCGCCCAACGGCCCTCGGCTACGAGATTGCCTCGCGCGCCCAGCTCGTGCTCGACGACTTGGCTGATCTGCGCGCGTACGCCTCGTCGCACAGCACGGAACCCTCGCAGTCGGGTTTTCTGACCGTCGCCATCGCGACCCAGTACTATCGCGGCAGCCTCTACCGCCCCGAGGACTTCGTCGAGTTTGCCAAGCGGTTCCCCCACATCAAGCTCAAAACGATCTGGGACTCCAACGCGTTCTGCCTTTCGGCGCTCACGAGCGGCGTTGCTCATGCCGCCATCGTCAGCGGCAAGCCACGCAGCTCCCGGCTGCAGAGCATAAAGCTCTTCTCGTTTACCCCGAGCGTGCTCTGTGCGCCGACCTCGCCCCTCGCCTACAAGCAGGCGGTGTCGCTCGCCGATCTCGCCCAGGTGCCGCTCGCCTACCCCGCCGACATGGATCGGTTCTTTCACGAGCTCGTCACCGAGCTCAGAGCGCAGAATACGGGAGCCGCGCCGCAGTTTGTCACCGTTGACCCCTCGCCCGAAGCGTACCGGCGGTTCCTCAACGCAGGCGGCGCGCTGTTTATCATGAAAAACGCGCGCGTAAAGCGCATCGTGCCCGAGGCGGTCGAGAAGCCGCTCGCATCGGGAAGCATGTTCAGCATCCCCGTGCACTTTGTCTTCCCCGCCACGGGGAGCCCGCGCTGCCTGACGCATCTCGAAGACTACCTCATCGAGACCGCCGACCACGTTGCCCAGCAACTCTAGCCAATCGCCGCAAACCAGCTGCCGCACGTCACGTGCTCCACGGTTCCGACAATTGACACTCGCCGACGCCACGGTACCGACAATCGGCAACCACCGACGCCACGTCTCCGACACTTTTAGCCCTCATTTTGTCGGAACCGTGGCGTAGGACAAATGGCGGGCTACCTACTGGAAAAACCGGATTCGGGTTGTCGTTGAAAAACGGAGCCGGGTTCGGCGTTTCCCCAGGTAGTTCTGCAAACCGGATTCGCTTTTCAGGTGCAACCCGAAGTCGGTTCGCAGAAGACCCCCCCGTTAGAGCCCCTCGAAGAGAGAAGGACTGACTTTCGTTCACGAAAGTTCACGAACTTTCGCACCCTCCTCAGTCCCGATCCTGCGGTTTCCTGACTTTCGTCGACGAAAGTTCATGAACTTTCGGATGAGAAGGAAAACGCGCCTGACAGCCCCCCCGAGAT